>JBEKOV010000088.1:0-15311 GCA_049521415.1 Chthoniobacteraceae bacterium | reverse complement strand
CCTGGCTATCGGCGGCACGAATACCGGCACTCTCGTCACGACGGCCACCACCCTCTACAAGAAATATTCTTCGGCCGTTACCAAGATCACCCAGGGCATCGTCGCGGCTGTTCCCGCCGGCGTGGACATCGAGACGAATCGCGTCAGCCTTCTCAAGCTGCTGTCCACTGCGGCGCCAAAGGATGCGGCCACGCTCGATCAGGGTGCCAGCTTTACCGATCCGAACTACGCCTATGCGTTCACGCTGGGAGTCTTCAACGGCGTTGGCCCCACCACGTTCGCCAAGGACGCCCCCACCATCGCCACGGATGAGGGCAATGTGCTTGGCCAGGACGGCACGCAGTTGGTCTCGGTTGCCAATGTGTTTGCCGACCTCACCGGATCCGGCTCTCTGCTGGCTTCGAAAGCCTCGACCTACGCCGGCGACTTGGTGAGCGGCGCGGTCAAGAGCAAGATTCCTTCGACCCAGTTTACCGGAGCGGCTGCGGGCTTGGGCGGTGGCACGCTGCTGCCAGCCCTCAATGGCAAGAATAGCGATTTCCTTCCCACGGTGACAGTGGACGATCTCGGCACCATCGCGGACCTGTTCACACAGAAGATTTACAGCGCGAACTTGAGTTCGTCCAATTCTCTCAAGCTGGATGAGACTGAAATTGGCGCGACCGTAGAGGCCATTGCAAAGGCGATCAAGGATGACTCCTTCACCGATAGCGTTTCGGGTCAGAGTTCGGCCGTTTCGACTGGGGATTCTGCCTCCGTCGCAGCTTTCCTGGCGGCAACCGTGGCCGATGTCGTTCAGGCTATTGACCCGAGCAATGCGTCCGCGATCGATGGGTACATCGACAAGGACGTGGAGGCTGCGGCTCCGGGCGATGCCCTGCCGAATGGCGCTACCAAGGTTACGGAGAAGTCCCTCATCAGCGCTGCTGTCGGCACTTCGACGGCTGTTGGCACCGGAACGAATTTCGAAATCGGCGCGATTTCGCCGGAGGAGACGGCCGTCACCAACCTGTAACTGACTTTTCCCGCAAGGGAGAAAACCTGAAAGGACCGGACGCAAGTCCGGTCCTTTCTGCGTTTTACGCCATAGCCCATGTGCCGCCGGAGGTCGGAGCAATCCTCCGCATTCAATGGGCATGCCCGGATACCGCTGGCGCGCGGTTGCCAAAACGGTCTGATGAACTATTCTCCCCCATCCATTGAACCCGCCTCCGCGGCACCTCCGGCACCTTGAGTCACGGCCCAACAGCAGTATCCCAGAAGCGCGTCAGCGGCGCGCCCTCCCGTCCCAAGCCCGCAATGCGAGTCTGCATGGCGATGTGCGCACTCATTCTTCTGCCCGTCTCTTCGCTATGGGCCGACGCATTGTCCGAGATCGATGCGAAACTCCCCACAGGCAAGACCATCCTCACCGCCAGTCCCACCGCCCTCGCGACCGCCGTGGCGAGCGCCATCTATACCAATACCGATTCCTCGATCACGCCCGCGGATATCGCCGCGACCGCCCTTGAGCCGGTCGGCGGCGTCGCGCGCAAGGACCGCAATACCTCGGCCGCCACCGTGACCGGCTCGGCCATCCAGGCGCTCCTTTTCCTCAACGATCCGAACTTCAGCGCCGATACGGCGGCGATCACCGATTTTGTGGTGGATGCGAACGCGGGTGAGATCGCGCAGGATCTGAGCGCCAAGGGCCAGACAGCCGTCGTGGAGGAGGCGCTGGCCATCGTCTCGTCCGCGGCGCTCACGAGCACGAGCGGCTCATTGCTTTCCGCCGACGCCGCCATAGGCCAGGCGCTCACGCAGGACTCCTACCTCGAGGGCAATACCGTGCCGTCGGGGACCCTTGCCACTGTTCTCGCGAACGCCATGCCGGGCATTACCGGTGTAAAGGGGCTGGCCCAGACCCAGGCCCCGCAAGCCGCGGAGGCTTTCGTCCAGGGCATTCTTTCATCCGGGACAGTGCCGGACGGAGCGGGCTATCCAGGCTTTGCCGTGACCATCCTCCGGAAGGTCTCCGCAAACACCAGCGTGGACGAGCTGGTGGCCTATCAGACCGGCCTTGCCGGCGATGCGAGCCAGGGCGACCTCGTCGCGATTGGGACGGCGCTGGTCTCCGCATATCCCAAAGCCGTCGCGAAGGTAACGCAGGGGCTTTCCGCCGTCATTCCCGCGGCGGATGGGACGGAAAGCGCGCGCGTCTCGTTTGCCCAGGCGCTTACCGGGGTGCAGGTCGGCGCGGCGTCCGCGATCACCCAGGGCGCGATATTCGTCGATCCCTATAATGCCGGTCCGTTCACGCAAGGCGTATTCGCCGGCATCCTGAACTCGTCGGCGAAGGGCCCAAAGTTGCTTGTCTCCGATGCTCCAAAGATCGCCTCCGCCGCTGGCGCGATCCTCGGCCAGGATGGCGACGCCCTCGCCCAGGTGGCCGATACGATCAGCCAATTCATCGCTTCCGACAATCTGCCGGTATCGAGCGCCGCAACGTACGCGACGAATCTCATCGGCGCCGCCATCAAGGGTACGTTCCCCGTTTCACAATTCACCGGCGCGGCGGCGGGCGGCGGCGGCGGGCGCTTGAATGTCGGCGCGACGATCGATGCGGGCACGGTGAACGACCTCGCATCGATCGCGGACCTGCTGGCAAATGGCGTCATCACCGCGGACCGCCTCTCGCTCGCCAGTTCGAGCGGCCTTCGGAAAGCCGCCTCCGAAGTGGGCGCCCTGGCCGGAGCGGTCGTCAAGTTCGTCAAGAGCCAATCGTTCGGCCCGGGCGGCGCCTCGGGACCGGTCGCCACTTATCTTGCGGGCACGCTGGCCGATTCCATCGCCGCGACGGTCGCGCAACTCAGCCTCGGCAACAACGTGCAGAGCGCGATATTCACCGCCATCGAAAAGAGCATCAATCCCCTCACGAGCCAAAGTGTCCGCGCCGCGGTGAACGCGGTTTTCCTAAGCCAGGACTATCTCAATTATCCCGTCATCGGCCCCATCGCGCCGCGGGAGACGGAAGTCACGAATCTGTAGAAGCAGCAGCCTTTGCCGCCGCGCGTGCGATCAGCGCAGGAAGCGCGCGAGGTTGTCCGCCTCCCAGCGCTGCGCGCGCGCGTAATGCGGGAAACGCCGCTCGCGCTTCATGAACGCGGACGTGTGAACGATGCGCCGCCGGCGCTTGCGGTCGTAAATGTCCGGCACCACGGAGTGAAGCATCTCGTGGAAGACGACGTACTCGAGAAACCACCGCGGGACCCAGCTCGCATCGAGCAGCGGATGAATGCGGATCATGCGATCCTGTTCCTGGATCGTGGCATAGATGAAATACGCCTTCGGCCTCTGGCGCCGTTTGCGGCCCCAGGTGATCGTATAGCCGCGCAGCGCATTGCGGAAATAGCGCGCGTTCAACTTGTCGAAAATCGCATGCAGATCGTGGTGGCGGCCCTCGCCCGGAAAATTGAACTGCCGCTGCATCGGCAGAGAAGGCGCCGACGCCTTTCTCTTCGGCTCCTGTTTCTTGCGTCCGGCGGCCGACCGGCCTTTGATTTTGCGATTAGGAGCCATGGAATCCGGGCACCAAAACTAGGCGGCCCGGCCCGGGGGGGCAAACCTTAAGTTTCGCCTTTTGAAGAATTGCCCTTTTCGTCCAGAACTTGCTCTAATATGCGTACACGAGCATACAATTTTTCCAGCCTGTTGATGTATGCAAGGCGCTCCTTGGACTCGCGCATTGGCGCCGCCGGATAGCCGAACCATGTCTCGCCAGCCGGGATATTTTTGCTCACCCCCGACTTCGCTCCCACGATCGCGCGGTCGCCAATCTCAATATGGCCGACGAGGCCGACCTGGCCGGCTAATGTGACATACTGTCCCAGTTTCGAGCTGCCAGAAATCCCGGTCTGCGAAACGATGATCGAGTATTTCCCGATGACCACGTTGTGCGCGATCTGCACGAGGTTATCGATCTTGGTGCCTTCCTGGATCCAGGTCCGGCCAAAGCGCGCGCGGTCAACGGCGACATTGGCGCCGATCTCGACGTCGTCGTCGATCTGGACGATTCCGGTCTGTGGAATCTTGACGTGGCGTCCCTCGGAGAATTCGTACCCGAACCCATCGCTGCCGATCACGGTCCCGGAGTGAATAATGACCCGCGCGCCGATGCGCGTGCGCTCGCGGATGGTGACATTCGGGTGGATGTGGCACTGTGGCCCGATGGTCGATTCCCGCCCCAGGAAGACGTGCGCGCCGATGACACTTCCCGCGCCGATGACGGCGCCGCGCTCGATGACCGCATACGGCTGGATGGAAACACTCTCGTCCAGCGTGACATCCGGCCCGATGACCGCCGTCGGGTGAATTCCCGGCGCGTAGGCGACCGGTGGAGGCGCGAAGATTTGGAGCGCGTGGGCGAAAGCGAGGGAAGGATTGGCGACCTTGATCAACGCCGGGCCGATGCGCTCGGAAAAATCGAGCGGCACAAAGGCCGCCGCGGCCTGCGTTTGCTTGAGCGCCGGCAGGTACCGCGCATTGCCAAAGAATGTGACCTCGTCGCACGCGGCCTCGTGCACGGCTGCCGCGCCGGAGATAATCAGGTCCGGGCTGCCATTCTCCAGGGTGCCGCCGGTGAGGGCGGCGAGTTTTTCAAGAGTGACGGTCACAACGCAGGACCCATTGACTAAATGGGAAGGGGCCTCGTTGCACTCAAAAAAAGGCGGCGGTGGGGGGATGGCGCGGGATCGCCAGGTTTGCCGCAAAAAAACGCGCCGGGATTATTCCGGCGCGTTCTTTCGGCAAACTATAAAGGAGAAAACTAGGGGCTGCTGCTGGGAATGCCCATGCCGCCGCTCGAATCGGTCGGAGTCGTATCCGTACCAGTATCATCCTTCGGCTTGTTCTTGTTCAGCTCGGTGATGATATCGTCGGAGAAATCGAGGCCATCCTTGGCAAAGATGAGGATTGGGACGCCGTTGAGGCTGAGGCCGGAGCGATCCATGACGAGGTCGTAGTTTTCCTGCTTCACCTTGTCGAGGACCAGCTTGGTGATCTCATCGACGATGCCGTTGCGCATGCGGACCGCCTGCTCCTGGAGCTGCTTCTCGCGGGTTTCGCGGAATTCATTGATCTGGGTCTCGAGGCTCTTGGTCTCCTGGATTTTGTCGTCGCGCTCCTTGGTCTTGGCGGCCTTCGCGTCCGCGCTCAGTTCCGGCTTGGCGATTTCATCGTTCAGCGCGTTGATGTCGTCCAGGTCCTTCTTATAGGTGTCCATCTGCTCGTCGAGTTCCTGCTTTGCGCTGTTGCGGGCCTCGTTGATGCGGGCTTCGGCGTCCTTGGTCTTGTAATAGGCGCTAAAAATCTTGTTCATGTCCACCGTCCCGACCTTAACTTGGGCGTGGCTGGTGGCCGCGAAACCGAAGAGGCCGAGGCATACGAGGGTGAGGAGAAGCGATTTCTTCATAAAGAGGGTGCGGAGAGTGTTGGGTCTAGCTGAGACTTCGTAAAGGCGTTTTCGTTCAATTTCTCTATTTTAAGCGGTTCAATACGAGCCCGATCAGGGGGGGATCATGCCGATTTATCCCGCTCGCGGCCCGCGGCGGGGGTCAGAATTGGTAGCCGATGCTGAAATTGAACTGGCCGGTGGGGTTGCCTTGGTGCGGGTTCTGGATCGGGATGCCGTAATCGAGCCGGACGGGGCCGATCGGCAAATCGAGCCGGAGGCCGAGGCCCACGTCCGAGCCGAGCTCGTTAAGGCTCATGTCGAACGCGCCTCTGTTGACGAAGCCGGTGTCGTAGAACGCGGCGCCGCGCACGCGGTCCATGAGCGGGAAGGTGTACTCCGCGGTCACGCGGCCCAGGCTGTCGCCGCCGATGGGCTGGCCCTTGTTGTCATACGGGGACATGGCGCGGAAGCGGAAGCCGCGCAGGCTGTTTGGGCCGCCGAGATAGAGGGCGTCGAAGAGCGGGACCCAATCGCTATCGCCAAAGTTTTCGACTTCGGCCCACTCCGCATTGATCAGGAGGATGGTATCGCCGGGCAGGAGGAAGTATTTGCTGCCGGTGACGTCGAGGCCCCAATCGTTCACCTCGCCGCCCAGCGGGCCGCCGGAGAGGAATACGCTCGCATCCAGGCGCTCGCCCTTGCGTGTGAGGAAGACGCTGTCGCGGGAATCGTAGGTATAGCCGAGTGTGAGCGAGCTCTTGGTGTGATTGCCGGCGTCGCGCAGGATGTCCTGGGAGACTCCGCTGCTGATATCGTAAATCTTGATATCCTCAAGGCGGTAGGCGAGCCGGAGGGAACTGAAGGCATTGAGCGGCTTGCGAATATCCACTTCGTCGCCGTAATTCTTCTGTTCATACACGTCGGAGACATAGTCCGCGGTGCTGTAGAAAATATCGTCACCGACCGACAACTGATAATCAAGGAAGTAGGGCTCGGTCAGGGAAACGTCCGCATCGGTCCGCTCGGTGCCAAGTTGGAACCGCGCGTGGAAGCGCTCGCCGCCGCCGGTGAATGTCGGCCAGTTGAGCAGGTCGAAATTCGTCTGCTGCACCTCGACGAAACCGAGCAGGCTGTCAATCGAGGAGAAGCCGGCGCCGAAATTGAAGGAGCCGGTGCGCGCTTCCTCAACCAGGACGTTCACATCCTTGCGGCCCGGGATGTCCGTATCGCTGGGGTAAATCTGGACGCCGCGATCCTTGTTGAAATAGCCCAGGTTCTCGAGGCGCTCCTTGCTTACGTCGATGAGGGCGGTGTCATAGACCTCGCCCGGGTAGACGGCCAGTTCGCGGCGGATGACCTTGTCCTTGGTGCGGGTATTGCCCTGGATATTGATCTGGTTGATGTAAGACTGGCTGCCCTCGTCGATCTTGTATGCCACGTTGATGATGTGGTCGGCCCCGGAGGTGGTCTCGGCGGTGCAGGTCATGTCGATGTAACCGCGCTCGCCGTACAGATCGCCGACCGCTTTGGTATCGTCGCGCAGGTCCTGCGGGGAGAACACGCCGTCCGGGTGGGTCTTGAGACGGCTCCCGACCTGTGCCTCGGTGAAGACCTGCTCGCCGGAGATGACGAGGGTGCCGACATGATACTGCGGCCCTTCGGTGATGGGATATGTGACGGTCACCTTGCCATCGCCCGCCGGCTCGATCAACGGCTGCGCGATGGTGGCATCTTCGTAGCCGTGGTTCTGGTAATACTCGCGCAACGCGCTCACGTCGTCGTCGAGTTGGTCGCTATTGACGCGTCCGGTCTTCATCAGGAAGGAAAGGATATTGGCGGGCTTGGTCTTGACGACTTTCTTCAACTCCTTGGATGTGAAGACGTAGTTCCCCTCGAAGAGGACCGCTTTGACCACGGTGCGATTCCCCTCGATGATGGTGAAGGTCACCGCGGCCGCCCCGGTCTGGTCGTTCACATCGGTGTGATAGCTGACCTGGGTCTCCGAGTAGCCTTTGTTGGCGTACTCATCGAGGATCTTCTGGCGATCCTGCTCCAGGTTCGCCTCGTTGAGCGTTTGACCCGGTTTGGTCGAGATGTCTTTGCGTAGTTTTTTGACCGGGATGGATGTCGCGCCGACGATCTCCACCGTGGCCACGTTCGCCTTCGATTGAATCACCACCACCACCCGCACACCATCCTGCACCGGCTCGCCGAAGATGCGGACATTGGTGACGCTGCCCGTGGCGTAGAGCGAGCGGATATCGTCCTCGACCGCCTCCTCCGAGTAGGGCTTGCCGACCGCCGTGCGCATGTTGGCCAGGATTTTCTCTTTCGATAGCGTGGCCGGCCCGGCGTATTGGATATCGATCTGGCGGACGATGGGCGCTTCCGGCGCACCGGCGGGAGCGGCAGTCTGCGCCCGCACCGCGGTAAGCGGGATCGAGAGCGCGGCAAGGATCGCAAGGAGCGGCGTCAGCCGGATAAAATGTGTCATAGAAAAATGGCCGCGCGGCATGGTGCGGACACCCTCCGGGCGGAAAACGGGCCATACATGAGTGAAAGGCTGGGGAAAGGTCAAGCGGGGATTTCCCCTGTCTGGACGGCGGTTCCCAACCCCCAATCCGTCCCGGCGGATAGGCGCATAATGGCGGCGGCTCTCGAAAACCCCTTCAGAAGACGAATTCTCCAGGGCGCCCTGCCCGCCGTGACTCCCCCATGGGAAACCAATAATGAATGCACCCGTGAAACCCCAGTTTCGCTCCCCCTCCCGGCAGCCCACCGATGCCGGCGAGGAGGTCATCCTCACCACCGGCGCCCCCCCGCCGGCCGCCGGCGACAATGGAAAATGCCGCGTCTTTCTCCTGGACGACCATCCGCTGTTCCGTTTCGGGCTCAGGCGGCTCATCGACGCCCAGCCGGACATGACCGTCTGCGGCGAGGCCCGGGATGCGGTGGAGGCGCTGGACGAGGCTTTAAACCTGAAGCCCGACCTGATTACCGTGGACATCTCGCTCAACCAGAGCATGAACGGCATCGAGTTCGTAAAGAACGTCCGGACTCACCTCCGGAAGGCGCGCATCCTGGTCCTCTCGATGCACGACGAGTCGGTATACGCGCTGCGCGCGTTGCGGGCCGGTGCGCAGGGTTATCTGATGAAACAGGAGGTGCTCGCCCGGGCCATCGAGGCGATCCGGACCGTCGCTGGCGGAGGCATCTTCCTGAGCGAGTCGCTGCGGCAGCAGGTCCTCGTGAACCTTGCCAACGGCAACAGCGCCGAGGCGTCGCCCATCGACGCCCTGTCCGACCGGGAGTTGGAGGTGCTTCAGCTCAGCGGGCAGGGACAGACGCCGCGGGAGATCGCGACCCAGCTAGGCATCAGCATCAAGACCGTCGAGACCCACCGGATGCGGATTCGGCAAAAGCTGAAGCTGGCCAATAGCGCTGAGCTGATGCGCTTTGCGATCGCGTGGAGCGGGGAAGGGCAGGGGATAAAGTCAGGCTGACCGGTTGCCTTCGGGATTGAAGCCGGCCTGCTACACTTCGTCCGGTGAGGCGCCCTTCTTATTGGTGAGGCCGCGCAGTTTTCCGTGGATGAAGGCGTCGATGTCGCCGTCCATCACGGCTTGCACGTTGCTCGTTTCGACGCCGGTGCGGTGGTCCTTGACCATCTGGTAGGGCTGGAAGACGTACGAGCGAATCTGGCTGCCCCAGGCGATGTCGCCCTTCTCGCCGTACTGGCGCTCGACCTCCGCCCGCTTCTTGTCCTGCTCGATCTGGTACAACTTGGCCTTGAGCATTTTCATCGCGAGTTCGCGGTTGCGGCCCTGGCTGCGCTCGGCCTGGCAGGCGACGACGATGCCGCTGGGCTTGTGGACGAGGCGGACCGCGGTCTCGACCTTGTTCACGTTCTGGCCCCCTTTGCCGCCGCTGCGGAAGGTGTCCAGCTCGATGTCGGCGGGATTGACGTCAATCGGCGCGTCGTCGGCCATTTCCGGCGTAGCGTCGAGGCTGGCAAAAGAGGTGTGGCGGCGCTTGTTGGCGTCGAAGGGGGAGATGCGGACCAGGCGATGGACGCCCCGCTCGGTCTTGAGGTAGCCGTAGGCGTACTCGCCCTGCACCAGCAGCGTGACCGATTTGATGCCCGCCTCGTCGCCCACCTGGATATCGACGATCTGCGAGGTGAACCCGTGGCGCTCGATCCACCGCTGGTACATGCGCAGCAGCATCTCGGCCCAATCGCACGACTCGGTCCCGCCCGCGCCGGAGTGGATGGTGATGAAGGCGTTTGAGCGGTCGAATTCGCCGCCCAGCAGGCTCCGCAGTTCGATTTCATCCAGGTTCTTGAGCGTCTCCACGTGCTCCTTGAGCACCTCCTGGCCCGCGGTGGCCTGGGAATTGGGATCGGTCTCGCCAAGCGCAAGTTCCTTCAGAATGGCGAGATCCTCCACCTGGCGCTCGACCGCCAGCAGCGGATTGATCTTGCCGCGCAATGCCGAGATTTCCTCGACCGATGCCTGGGCGCGTTCCTTGTTATTCCAAAAATCGGAGGCGGTCATCGCCTCCTCTAGTTCCGCCATCCGGCTCTGAAGTTTAGGGAGGTCAAAGATACCTCCGCAACTCGGAGACGCGCGCCTGCAGAGCCGGGAGATCGACGGAAGTGAGATCGAGAGACATGGAGCGGGAAAATACGGCGGAAGGATGGGGCGCGTCAAATGCGGCGCGCGACCCGCCCTTCCATTGCCTCACTGCGTGAGGTGCATCTGGGACTGATCGGGCGTCGGGGCGGGATCGATCCGGTAGATCGTCTCGCCCTCCTTCATCATATCCAGCCGGTCGCGCGCGATGGTCTCGATGTATTCCGGGTCGCTTTGCAGAAGCTCGACCTGGCGTGTGTGCTCGGCCAGCAGGTCGCGCTCCTTCCCGATTTGCGCCTGCAACCGATCCACCCGGTCCGATTGTTCCTGCGCATTCTTCAATTCCGGCACGAACGCGCATGCGATCAACGTGACCACCGTGAAGGCGATCAACGCCACCAAGAGACGATTCAACGAATGCCAGACGGTTTGCTGGCGGCGGACTCTGAAATCGCCGTATGTATCCATGGACTAAGCGCGCGGGGGTACGCCGGGCAGGGCCTGCCTCTGCCCCGGAGCGCCAGATACGCGCTACCGCATCTTACCGCCATAAATCGCGTTGTCACCTAGTTCTTCTTCGATACGGAGAAGCTGGTTGTACTTCGCAACGCGGTCCGTGCGGCAAAGCGAGCCGGTCTTGATCTGCCCGGCATTGGTGGCCACGGCGATATCGGCGATGGTCGTGTCCTCCGTCTCGCCGGAGCGATGGGAGATGACGGCGGTGTAGGCGTGTTCCTTCGCCAGCTCGATGGCGTCGAGGGTCTCCGTCAGTGTGCCGATCTGGTTCACCTTCACCAAAATAGAATTGGCGACGCCCTCCTTGATGCCTCGGCGCAGGAAGCTCACATTGGTCACGAAGACATCGTCACCGACGAGTTGAATGTCCTTGCCCATGGCGTCGGTGAGTTTTTTCCACCCGGCCCAGTCGTTCTCCGCGAAGCCATCCTCGAGAGAAATAATGGGGTATTTCGCAACAAGGGACTTATAATAGGCGATCAATTCATCGACGCTCTTCTTCGAGCCGTCCGATTTCTTGAAAACATACTTCTTCGACTTTGCGTCGTAAAACTCGCTCGCCGCCACGTCCAGGGCGATGAAGATATCCTTGGCGAGCTTGTAGCCGGCTTTCTTCACGGCAGCCGCGATGGTCTCGAGCGCGTCGCCGGCGGATTCCAGCTTCGGCGCGAAGCCGCCTTCGTCGCCGATCGCGGTCGAGAGGCCGCGATCCTTAAGCACCGACTTAAGCGCGTGGAAAACCTCCACGCCGTAACGGAGCCCCTCGGAAAACGTGGGCGCGCCCTTTGGCACGATCATGAATTCCTGGAAATCGATCGGCGCATCGGAATGCGCGCCGCCATTGAGGATGTTCATCATCGGGACCGGGAGCACCTTGGCATTGGGCCCGCCCAGGTACTTGAAGAGCGGCTCGCCGATCTGGCTGGCCGCCGCGTGAGCCGTCGCGAGCGAGACAGCCAGCAGCGCGTTGGCGCCAAGCTTCGATTTGTTCGGTGTGCCGTCGAGGGCGATCATCGTTTTGTCAATCGTGACCTGGTCGAGCGCGTCGAGCCCCGCCAGTTCCTCGGCGAACACTTTCTCGATGCTGGCGACCGCCTTGGTGACCCCCTTGCCCGAGTAGCGATCCTTCACGCCATCGCGCAATTCCCAGGCTTCGTGCTCGCCGGTGCTTGCGCCGCTGGGCACTGCCGCGCGCCCGATTGCGCCCCCCGCCAGTTCAACATCGGCTTCGACGGTGGGATTTCCCCGGGAATCAAGAATCTGCCGGGCGCGAATATCTGCAATGGTGGTCAGTGACATGGTGAGATGATTGGAAAAAAGGCAGGTTATTGCCTAAAGACCCCGCGCCAAGGTGGCAAACAAAATGTGGGGCGGGTAGAGCCGTGAACAGACCTCTGATTGCTGCCGCTTAAAGCTCCGGTTCCTCCCGGGCGCCATGCCAGACATGCAATATTTCCACCGAGTGAGCCGATTCGGAGATGTCATAAAAGATGCGGTACGAGCGCAAGACAATTTCGCGCAATGGACCGCCGGCACCCCTCGGATAGGCGGGGCCAATGAATGGGAATGAGGTGAGAATCCGCACATGATCGAGAATCCCCTGTCCAATGCGGCGGGCGGCTTGCGGATTGTCCTGCGCAATCCATTCGCAGATTTTCCGGAGGTCGGTCAGGGCGGCTTCCGACCAGATTACCTTGAATTCCATGCGCTCGCCCAGGACTCGAACGATTGTTCCGCTTCCTTATGGGTCTTGGAGCGCCCGGCGCGAATATCGTCTCTCCCGCGCCGGATCGCCGCCATCAGCCGAATCTCATCGGTGATTTCTTCCAGCGATGCGCTCTCCGGTAGCCTGCTTAAGGCGTCGATTACGGCTTCTTTGTCCGTCATGGGGGTCAGCCTAGCCCTTCCGGCGCCACGAATCAAGAATGGGAGCCGCCCCTTTCCGCTACGCCGCGGACACAGCCGCGCCGTGGCAGGCCTCGATCGAGACGATCTCCACCTTCTCCGTTCCGCCCTCGGTGGGGAGATCGATTTGATCGCCCACTTTTTTGCCGAGCAGCGCCTGGCCGATGCCGCTCTGGTACGAGAGAATTGCCTTCTCCGGCTTGCCGTCCCATGCGCCGAGGATCGTGTAGGTTTGCGATTCGTCCGAATCGAGATTGCGATAGGTGACGACAGTGCCGATCGAGACCTGGTTCGTATCGGCATTGGAGAAATCGGTGCCGCGCGCGCGGGAAAGCGCAACTTCCATCTCCGCCTGCCGGCGCTGGAGGACGCGCTGCATTTCCTTGGCCGCCTTGAATTCAAAATTCTCGCGCAGGTCGCCGTAGGAGCGGGCAATGGCGATTTCGCGGGTATTCTCGGGAATCTTTTTCTTGATGAGATCCTCGTACTCCTCCTTGCGGCGCTCCAGGCTTTCCCAGGAGACGATGAGGGCTTCCTGGCGCTCGCCGGTATCGCCTTCGAGCATGGCCTGCAATTCAGGATAGACGCGGACGATGCGCCCGAGGAGCGAACGCTTGTTCAATTCCTCGAAGACGGGGGTGAGCAGCAGCTTGCGCATGGTCTCGCGCACGATGCCGATCTCCGCGCCGGCCAGCAGATCCGGCACCAATTCGCGATCCTCGAGGAGGAGGTCGTGCAGCCTGCCGCCGGGGCGCGAGGAGGAGATCTGCTCGCGTTCTAGCGCCGTCAGGATCGCACTGAAGACTTCCGCGGTAATCAGGTCGTTGAAGACGGTGGTATTCCGTTCCTTGCACAGCCAGTAAAGGACATCCGTGCTCAGGGAATGATCGCGGATGGAGCGGTCGATTTCCTTCTTTAAATCAGCGTGCCGCTCCTGGTCCTGCAAGAGCCGCGCGATCTCCGCCACCACGCGTCCGGGACACCGCAGCAACAGCCGGATCGCCTTCGGCACCCATTCGGCGCCGAACGCCTCGGGGAAGGCCGCAAGGATGCGCTTTTGCTTCGCCGCGCCGATCTCCGGCAGAATTTCCACGAGGTTTCTCTCCTCGTCGTGCAACATCTGGCTGAGCGTGGGCGAGCCGGGAGTGGGCTCGATCTTTGTCTTCTCGCAAATTTCATTGCGCGCCAGGAGCAACTCGAACGCGGCGGCGGGACGCAGCTTGACGCTCTTGCGCGAGGCCTCCTCGGCCGCAATGACGACGGAACGCAGCGGCGTGGGATCGGAAAAGCTGTCGAGATTCTTGAGGATCGCGTCCAGGGCGGCGAGCTGATCCTTGAGCTGGCGGGCGTTGTGGAATTGATCGAGCACCTCATCGCCGCGGGAAATAGCCTGCTCGCGAAGGAAGATGGGCTCGCCCTTCTTTGCCGGCAGCGCGAAATGGCCGTTCTTCTTCAGCGCCTTCTTCGCGCTGTCCCACCAGCGCTTCCATTCGTTTTCGTTGAAGACCTCCGGCATCAGCGCCTGGGCGACCTGGTCCTGCGTCGCCTTGCCGCCGAAGCTGTTAAGGATGGTCCGCATGAGGCCGACCGGATCCTCCTTGGCCCTGGCCTTCAGGCCGGCAAGATCGGATGCTTTGAGGGCGAGAATGTGGTCCGGCGGGATCGGCTGGAGCGACTCGGCGGCATATTGGAGCTGCATCGAGTGGCCCTTCTTCGTCCGGAAATCCACGGTCAATTGGCTGACCAGGTAATTGATCGAATCCACCCGGCCAAAACCCCAGCTCTTGTGGAGGCAATAACTGCCCGGGAGCAGCTTCTGAAGGGCCTGGCCGGCCTGCGAGGTGAGTTTGCCGGCATCGACGGCTTTTTGGATTTCTGGGTCCATGGAGAGCCGGGTAAGATAAGTGAGGGTGGCACCCTTGGCCATGGAAAAAAATCGGCGGGGCCGGGCGCGCGTCCGGGAATCAAGCGGGCGCGGGCATGCGCGCTTGCGCAACGACCCGGTTTACTGCGATCTATGCGGCGCTCGCATGCGCACCGGTCTTCCATTCTGGATCGGCTTCCACGTCGCGGTGTTCCTGCTGCTGGCGCTGGACCTTTTTGTGTTCAGGCGGAAGGAGCGGGCGATCTCCATGAAGGAGGCGGCCTTCTGCAGCGTGATTTGGGTGGCCCTCTCGCTGGCGTTCGGCGCTTGCATCTACGCGACCATGGGCGCCGCGAAGGGGGTGGAATTCTTCACGGGCTACGTGATCGAGTACTCCCTGAGCATGGATAACCTGCTCGTGTTCATGATGATATTCGCCTGCTTCAAGGTGCCTCCGCGGAGCCAGCACCGGGTGCTGCTCTGGGGCATCCTTGGCGCCCTCGCCATGCGCGGTGCGATGATCGGCCTTGGTGTCGAGCTCGTCCGCCGCTTTGAATGGATCCTGTACGGCTTCGGCGTATTCCTCCTGGTCACCGGTCTGCGGATGTTCGTGCGGAAAGGGGAATCGGTCTCGGATGAGAATTTCGTGATCCGCGGGTGCCGGAAAATCCCGCGCGTCACGCCGGAATTTCACGGCTCGGCTTTCCTGGTCCGGACCGCGGCGGGCTGGATGTTGACGCCGCTGGCCGTGGCGCTGGTAGTGGTGGATGTGATGGACTTGGCTTTCGCCGTGGATTCGATTCCCGCCATCTTCGCGGTCACACGCGACCCCTTTATCGTCTACACCTCGAATATCTGCGCGATCCTGGGGCTGCGGTCGCTCTATTTTTTGGTGGCGGGCGTGGCCGCGCGCTTCCGGCGGCTGCACTACGGGCTCGCCGCCGTGCTGACCTTCATTGGG
>JBEKOV010000087.1:0-15314 GCA_049521415.1 Chthoniobacteraceae bacterium | reverse complement strand
CAGAGATTGAAGAGCGCGTGCATGAGGATATTCACCAGGAGCGAACCGGTCGCCTCATAAGCCAGGGTAAAGCAGAGCGCCAGCACGAAGAGCCCCGGCAGCGAGGAGAGGCTCAGGTGCATCGCCGCGAACAAGCCGGCGCTGACCAGGGTCGCGACCGCGGGACCGGCATACCGCTTGAGGACGCCATAGATATAACCGCGAAAAATCGTCTCCTCCGCGCAAGGCGCGACCACCACCGCCATAAAGATGGTGAGATACATAGCGCGCTGATCCGAGCTCTCGCTGACATTGAGAAAATATTGGACGATGTTCTGCGGCCGCCCGTTTCCATTGAGCGCGACCTCCGTCAATCTCTCCGCCACCAAAACAAGCGGGTAGGCGCAGACGAGCAGGCCGCCGGCCAGCGCGATGCAGAGGAACGCGTTGCGCTGCAGGATGCCGAACTGGCGCAGCGGATTGATCCCGCGGACGGCAAGGAACCCGCCGATGAACACAACAATGCCGGCGTAAAGCAGCGCTCCCTCCATGATCCCTTTGGCCGTCACCGCGCGCTCCGGGCCATTGAAACCCGAGGCGACATTCATGCCGAACCAAGCGAGAAACATCGCGCAGAGAATCAGGTCGCGCCGTTCAAATTGCCTGTAGCTCACTTTGCCGCCCCCGGCGCCCACGAGGCGTCCGAGGTAAAGGTAGACGCCCGCGCCGAGCACCAGCCATGCGCCACTCAAGCCTTCGAGCCAGACGGGGATTACGAAATGATCCACGGATTTTCTCCTCCGCCGCTACGGGGCGAAGAAGCTGGGGAGCAGGTAAAGGCGCCCGGCCTCGAGGTGCGGGGTGATCGCATCGGGCAGCTCGATCTGGATTTTCGCCGATTGGCTCTGCCCGCCGAGCAGGCGCAGCAGCTTCCCGAAGCGGAACTCCGTCTCGTAGCGCACGACGGGCGCATCGGGCGCATTGCCCAGCGTGCGCGCCTTTTCATACGCGTCCTCGATCTGGCCCAGGCCATCGATCAGCTTGTCCTGCAGCGCGTCGCGACCGGAGATCACCCGCCCATCGGCGATGCCGTTGCGCAATTGATCCTCGGGAATTTTCCGCTCCCGCGATACAATGCCGACAAATTTACCGTAAGTCTGCATGACCAGACCCTGCACGTAGGCCTTCTCCGCATCGGTCATCTGGCGGGCGCCGCTGAGCATGTCCTTGAACTGGCCGCTCTTGAAGACCACCGACTGAAGGCCGACCTTGCCCAGCAGGCTCTCATAATTGAGCGTCTCGATAATGACGCCGATGCTGCCCGTCAGGGACGAGTCATTTGCCATGAGGTACGTCCCGCCGCACGAGACGTAATAACCGCCGGACGCGGCGAGGCTGCCCATGTAAACCACCACCGGCTTGCGAAGGCGGGCGCGGCAGACGGCGTCGTAGATCATGTCCGCCGCGGTGACCTCCCCGCCGGGGGAATCGACATAGAGCACGATCGCCTTCACATCGTCGTCCATGGCGGCCTGGTGAAGCTCCATTTTCATGTCATCGACCATCGTCTCCCCCAGCGAGCCGTTGACGGAGCTGCTGATCACCCCGCGCAGCTCAATCTGGACGATCTTGCCGGGCCCGTTGCCATCCACGATCGTCGTTTCCCCAAAGCGCGGCACCCGTTCCGCCACGAGGGCGCCCCCGGTCAGCCCATGCGCGCCGTGCATGGCGATGAGAATCAGGTTGCATAGGACGCTGCAAAAGAGAAGCACGACCAGCAGCGCCAGGATGCAACCGAATTGTTTCTTGTTCATAAAATCGACAGGGAAAGAAGGGAGCCTAACATGGAAAGCGGGGCGCTCAAGAAGCGAACAAATGAAGCGAACAAATGCGGAGCCGTCCCGGAGAGCCGGCCAGGGCCTGTTAACGCCAGAGCAGTCCAAGTTTTACCGTAACCGCTCCCCCCATGGGTCCCTTTCGTCCTTTTCGTCCTTTAGGTCCCTTCCCCCCGCAAATCGCGGCTACAGTATTTTTTAAACTGCTCTAAAAAAAACAAACCGCAAGCCATCGAAAAAAATCCCGTGGGGATGGACCGCCAGAATTCATCCGGTTGCCGCGAATGTTCAGTGCGCCTTGAAGGCTTCGCCCTCCCCTCAAGCGTCCCCAAGAATCTTCACCCGCTTCGACAATCTGGCCGTGACGTTCACCGCCTCTACCCACTTCGCCCAGATTGTCGAAGCCCCCGTTAGTGTTTGGCAGGCCCTAGTGGCCAACCGACACACGCCCGAGGCGCTTGCGGCGAAGGACCAGGAACAATCCCAGCCCACCGAGCACCATGGCGTAGGTGCTTGGCTCCGGCACCGCCGCCGTAGTCAACTCCAGGATATCGTTGCCACCGCTGCTCACGATCGACAGGTCCGAACTGCCCACGCCCAGGTTGGAGCCGTCAAGCAACAGATCAACATTGCTCGTGGTGATGGCGGACGATCCCGTGGCGTCCCACTCAAGAAGATCGTAGGTCGATCCAGACGATGTGCCGTTGATGTCGAGGTTGAAGCTCGATCCACTCAGCGTAAACGCGCCGGTCGCGTCAAGAAAGTCACTGCTCGTGCCCGTGCCGATATTGAGCGCCAGAGCCGCTTGCTGGCCACCACTGGTCAGTGAGAGCGTCGAAATCGTCTGCGACAGGAAGCTCCCCCCGCCCGCCCCTTCGCCCAGGGCGAAAGTGCCGCCCGCGCCTACCGTCAGGCCGCCGGTCGACAGGAGCGACCCGGTCACACCCAGCTTGCCCCCATTTACCGTAGTGCCGCCGCCGTAGGTGTTCATACCGGAGAGAGTCAGCTCACTGGTGCTGCTGGCGCCGAGCACAAAGCCGCTTGTCGGGCCGGCGATCACGCCCGCATAGCTGCCGGCGGTGGTTTGATTGACGGTCAAGTTCTCCCCGTTGGCAGCGTTAATCGTCGCCGTGCCCCCTCCGCTGACCGCGCCATTCAACGAGCCGGCGGTAGTCCCCGCCCCCGTGTTGAGATTGAGCACCGAGGCGCCCCCCGTGGTGTTCACGGTCAGCGCGCCCGTAGGGGTGCCCAAGGTGCCGGCGCCTGAAATCGTTAACGTACCCGCATTGACGGTCGTGCCGCCGTTGTAGGTGTTTGCGCCTGACAAGGTCAGCGTGCCCGCGCCACTCACGGTCAAGCCGCCGTCAGTTCCACCACCGGTCAATAGCGCCTGGGAGATGGTGATGGCAAACGTATTGGGATTAATGATCGCTCCACCGGATTCCACACTGGCAGTGTTCAAACTGGTCATGAAGCTCGTTGAGGCTCCCGATGCCTCGAGTGTGCCGCCGTTGAAGTTGAAAATACTGGTTCCACCACTGGCAGTAATCCCACCAGCCGCGCCATTGCCTATTACTTGTCCGCTATCGCTCGCCGTTCCCGCACTGAGTGTGCCGCCATTCAGATTGAGCGTGCCTTTGGTGATAGCAAGATCACCAAGGGTAACCGTTCCGGAATTAATGTTCAAAGTTTGAGTTCCAGTATAACTCTTGTCATTACGTCCCAGAAACATGCCCGCGGCGGCGTCAGACGTTAAGCTTCCTCCATCGATATTCACAATACTGCTCCCATTCTCATCCCGGCCGATCTGAAAATTCTGATTACTGCCGTTTCCAGTAAAGGAACTGCTAATCGAGCCGCCTGTGTTGACATTCACCGTGATGCCGCCGTCAATTAAGATATTGCCATTACTGGCATTAGTACCAGGATCCATCGTAATTGCGCCGTTGACGTTAAGGGTGCCGGCGGAAGCGCTGCTGCCAAAGACCGTTCCAGCGATTTCAAAACCATTATTGCTGGTTTTGTTAATGGTCACATTTGATCCGATGGTGGCCGTCCCGCTGGCCACAATCTCTATGTCTGCGGTACTGGATGGATTGCCGCTGCCGGTACTGGCGTTCACCGTGACCGTTTCCGGACTTGCCGCACTAAGCGTATAGTTGTCGTTGGCGTTGGTGAACTCGAGGGAGGTCGCGGAGATAGCCGCGCCCACCGTGACCGTAGTCCCAGGGGATGCCGTTCCGCCAAAGATCGCATTGTCGCCGGCCCCCCAGGCGCCCGCGGTGCTCCAGTTCCCCGTCGTCGAATTATCCCACGCCCCGCTTGTCGGGCTGCTGGTCGTTCCCCCGGGACCGGTCCATGTATCGGATGTTTGCGCCTGGGCACCGCAGCCGAGAATGACCATCATTAAAGCTGCCCAACCGGCTATTTTCAGACTGATGCCTGGTTTTTGAAAACGGTTCATGGACTTCATATTTTTGTTATGGGGATTGGGGGTTTTGATACTGCGTAGTGGGAAAGTAGACTAATTATTATCAGCATGCCAAGGATTTTTAAAGATTTTTTACCCCACCCTTTTACCCACTCCATAACCATCTCGTAACCAGTGCCTTGCAATTATCGCCGCAACGACTTCAGGGAAAAGCGCATCCGCGGCGAAGCCGCTCCGCCCGTCCACCCCCTCCGGAAAACACTTTATTCCCAGCATGCCCGAGCCAGCCTTTCCCAGATTTAGCGACCGGGGGGAGACCGCTTGTTCAATGGGAGTCAGCTTCAATTCAATCGATAAAGAGCGTCATTTAGCCCGAAGCGGGGATCGGATCTATTGGCAATCGAGAGTCCGTCCCAGAAAATGCCTCATGCAAAGCCGCCAAGGGCGCAATGAGCAATCCCCCGCAGCCTCCTCGACTGCCCGCCATATCCTCCATCCTGTAAATCCCGTTCATCCCGTCAAAATTCCCCGCCTTCCTTTGCGTCCTTGGCGGCTTTGCGTGAGGCACATCTCCCCGTCTGCTTACAGCTCACCCCCGCCGCCACTCCGATCACATCTGTGATTTGAGAGCCTCCCCCCCGCGGAGTCGGGGGATTTCCTACTGGGCATTAGCGGGCATTAACCGCCAATCTCGGATCGGCTCGGATTTGGGAAAACCGCCTCCGGCATCATCCGTGATTCACCAGGCTCCCAGGCCCCCGCGCACGTCCCAGGCGCTTGCGGCCAGCAACCAGCAACAATCCCAGCCCGCCGAGCAACATGCCGTAGGTCCCCGGCTCCGGCACCGCCGCGGTAAGCTCCAGAATATCCGTGCCACCGTCATTCACGATCGACAGGTCCGGGCTGCCGAGTCCCAGGGAGACACCGTCAAGCGTCAGATCAATGTTGCTCGCTGTAATCGGCGTCGATCCCGAGTCCACCCACTCTAGAAGATCGTAAGTCAACCCCGACGGTGTGCCGGCGATGTCCAGCTTGAAGCTCTGTGTTCCAGTCAGCGTAAGCGGGCCGCTCGAGACAATAGAGTCGCTATTCATCCCCGTGCCGATATCGAGCCCCAGAACCGCTTCCTGGCCGCTGTCCACCCCACCCGCACTGATCAGTGAGAGCGTGGAGACCAGTTGCGACACGAAACTCTCCCCGCCGGCCGCTTCGCCCAGGGCGAACGTGGCGCCTGAGTTTACCGTCAGGGCGCCGGATGAAGAGAGCGCCCCGGTCACCGCCAGCGTGCCCCCGCCTACCTCCGTGCCGCCGCTGTAGAAGCTCGTGCCGGAGAGGGTCAGCTTGCTGGTGCTGCCAGCGTCGAGAACGAAGACGCCCGCGCCGTCGATCGCGCCCGCAAAGGTGCCGGGAACGGTTTGGTCGACGTCGAAGTTCCCCCCGGTGGGGTCAGTGTTGATCGTCGCCGTGCCTCCTCCGCTCACCACGCCGCTCAACGAGCCGACGGTAGTCGATACCCCCGTGGCGAGATTGAGCACCGTGGCGCCCCCCCCGGTGCTGTCCACAGTCAGCGCCCCCGTGGTGGCGCCCAAGGTGCCCCCTGCCCCGACCGTTAACGTACCCGCGTTGACGGTCGTGCCGCCGTTGTAGGTGTTGGCTCCGGTCAGGGTCAGCGCGCCGGCGCCATCAGTGGTATCGTTCACGGTCAAGCCGCCGTCAGTTCCACCGCCGTTCAGTAGCGGCTGTTCAATGGTGATGGCGAACCCATTGGTATTAATGATCGCTCCACCGGATTCCACATTGGCAGCGGTCAAACTGGCGTTCATAAAGGTGCCCGTGGCTCCCGATGCCTCAAGCGTACCGCCGTTGAAGTTGAAAGTACCATTGGCGCCACCAAGCCCGCCATTCCCTATGTTTACTCCCGAATCCGCATTCGTTCCCACACTAAGCGTGCCGCCATTCAGATTGACAATACCCTCGCTGATAACCATGGCGCCAGTGCTAAACGTTCCACCAGAATTGATGTTCAAAGTTTGAGTTCCAGTGTAGCCCTTGTCACTGCGTCCCACATAGATGTCCGCCGCAGCATTAATCGTCACGGTTCCCCCATTATTGACATTCAAAGTACTGCTTCCATTCCCATCCCGGCCCATCTGTATATTTTCCTGATTACCGCCGTTTCCAGCAAAGTTAGTGTTTATCAAACCGCCTGAGTTGACATTCACCGTGATGCCGTCAAGCAAGAGATTACCAACAGTGGCAGCAATACCAACATCCTCCGAAATTGTGCCACCGTTGAGGTCAACAGTGCCAGCGGTGTCAGTGCCGCCGAAAGTCGTTCCAGCGATTTCAAAACCATTGGAAGCGCTGGTTTTGCTGACAGTCACATTTGTTCCGATGGTCAGTGTCGCGCCGGGGGCAACCTCTATGTCTGCGTTATCGGCTGGATTGCCGTTGCCACTATTGCCTATACTGGTGTTCACCGTGATCGTTTCCGGACTGGCCGCGCTAAGCGTGTAGTTGTCGTTGGTGCTCGTGAACTCGATGGCGTCCGCGGTGATGCCGGTGGCCACCGTCACCGTAATGGGGGTGGTGGTTGCATCCGCTCCGCCAAAAATCGCATTGGTCGTCGCGCTGTTAGTCCAGGCCGAGCCGTTCCAGTTAAGGCTGGACGTATCCCACGTTCCGCTGGTCGGATTCGTCGTCGTTCCAGGACTGGAGCCGGACCAGGTCAACTGTGCATGGGCACTCAAACCGAGAACGGCAGTCATTAAAGCTGCCAAACCGGCTGTTCTCAGACCGAGGCTTGGTTTTTGAGAATGATTCCTGGACTTCATATTTTGTTTTGGGTTCCGAGTATTTTAGAGGATTATCCCTAAGTAGTATATTATTATCGAGTTGGAAGTTCCAGAGCCTTGACTGGTCTGGGGAAGACGTTGACGGGGAGGGTCATGGGGTACTGCCGTTCTGTGCGAATTAAAGAATTATCAGCCTGGAACTTGCGGAACATTGACCAGTCTGAAATAGACAATAGCTGGGGTGGTGGAGGGTGCCATTTGGGTACTGCTCGGGCCGTTTTGACTCGAAGAGTTCCCTGAATTTTTAGTCCCCTTCGGGCAAATTAAATCTCGCATATTCACCCTGGGACCGTCAACGGCTAAATATGGATTTTCCCAATTTTTTTCACCCCCTTTTCCATCGCTCCACGACCCTCTCATCCCAGCGCCTTGCAATCATGCCCGCAACCGACTCGGAGTCATCCTGCAAATCCCGCGGCCAGGAGGCAGGGAGGCCGCGCCTCCTGAATTTTGGAGCACAGGACAGGATGTTCCGCCGGCATGCCCCCACCCGCTTAATGCCCGCCTGCGCATAAACTTTACATTTTTAATTTATACACGAAAATGGAAATTGCCCTCATCGAGAAATCAACGAAATCAAGTTGAAAACGCCCCCCGCGCTTTACGCTTGCCTTCGCTGCCGCCTCGCCAGGCATAAGCCATAAGCCATAAGCCGCCAGCCCCCCAAGCCAATCCCCCCCAAGAACATGCCTTTCAAGAACTTCTCTCCCTATTTGCTTTTCCTGGCCGCCGCCTCCATCTCCGTCCAAGCGGTCACCGCGACGCCCCTCCAGATTTCCGACGGCCGGGTGACAGTTTCCATGAACACCTCGGGAAGCTACCAGGTCTCTTCCAATGTCATGGGCTGGACTTTCGCCGGCTCCCTGCCAAATCCGGCGACTCAGCTCTTCTCGACCACCGGCTCGGATTCGGTTGGCGCCTACGAGCAAATTTCCTTCTCCTGGCTGGACGCATCCTCCCGCCAGATGTCGGGCGCCATCAACCTCTACACCGGTCAGGATACAGTCATTTTTTCCGATACCCTGCTGGCCGCCAGCGCGACCGCGCCGTCGCCCTTTCCAAACTTCACCACCATCCCCCAGGGGCTTTCCCCCTTCGGTTACGACGATACCCAGTATTTTGCCCCTCCCAACTTCAATGTAGGGAGCAACAGAATGCCCTGGGTGCTCTTTGATTCACACGCAAACACAGTGATCTTCTCGCCGGGTTCCCACTTCCTTCCCGCTCAACTGATCGGCGACGGAGTAACCCAGATGGCCAGCGGCTTCAACAGTTCCATGGCCAATGCCCCCGCGGGCTTTACCCAGAAAACCATCATGTCGCTCAGCGCCGGCATCAATCACACGTTCAATATATGGGGACTTGCCCTCACGAATATCTACGGCAAGGTCAGACCCGCCAGCGATGCCGACACCATCCTGCGCTATTTTGGTTACTGGACCGTCGATCCCACCGGCGCTTATTACTACGCTTTTAATACAAACGCGACGGCCCCCGGCGAAAGCGCCTACGAGGCCACCCTGCAAGACGTGCTCGTGGATTTCACCCAGAAAGGCATACCCGTCCATTACCTGGAGATGGATAGCTGGTGGTATGACAAAAGCAACGTTGAGTATAACGGCGGTAATGCCGGCGGCTACAACTCCAATGATCCCCAGGACCAGGCCTGGGGCCTATTCGGCGGCGAATTGAACTGGGCCGGAGACCCCAACCTCTTTCCCAATGGAGTCGCCGCATTCAGCCAGGCCCTCGGAAACGCCATATCCCTCTCCGGCTCCGGCCCCGCGATCCCTTTTGCTTGTCACTCCCGTTGGGTCGATACCACCGCCGGCAGCTCCGGCATAAGCACCTTCTATTCGGAGTTTGGCGATACATATAGCAACGATTTTTCCGGCGTCGCCGGCATCAGCACCAGATTCTGGGACACACTGGCCGCTTATGCGAAAGCCAACAACATCCAGCACTACAAGCAGGATTGGCAAATCGACATCATCAACTATTCCCCCGCCTTCGCTTCAACCGTAAACGTAGGCGACGAATTTTACGGCAACATGGCCAATGCATTTGCGGCCCAGGGCGTCGACATCGACTATTGCATGGCCCCCGCCTGCGCCTATTTGGAGGGCGGCGAGTTTAGCAACGTCAACTACGCTCGCGTCAGCGGAGATGGGTTTAGTCCCGGTATGTATCACGACTTCCTCTATGTGTCCCGTTTGACAAGTTCAGTCGGCATTTGGCCCTATTCGGATATTTACCTCAGCACACAGCTTCAGGATCTTCTTTTAGGCGATCTTTCCGGCGGCCCGGTGGGCACCGGCGATGCCATAGGCACCGAAAGCGCCTCAACCCTCCTTTTGGCGCTCCGCGCCGACGGCGTCATCATCAAACCCAACGCACCCATCATGCCCACAGACGCTGCTTTCATGGCCGAATCCACCGGTGCGGCAGTTGCCCTGGTTGCCAGCACCACCAGCACCAATGGCATGACCACCACCTACGCCACCGCCGTTCCGGGCCCCAATAATGCATCAGCGTTCAGTCTCTCGATGTCCGATCTCGGCATCACATCCCCCGCTTACTTCTATAATTACTTCTCGCAAACCGCCACCGAAGTGCAGCCCGGCGGCGTTTTGAGCGGGCAGCAGGTCGATGGCGGAGGCGTTTCCTTCTACATCATCGCCCCCGTCGGCCAGAGCGGCATCGCCTTTATGGGCGATCTCAACAAATTCGTCTCCAACGGCAGAAAGCGCATCGCCTCGGTCACCGATCAGCCCGGACAACTCGTCGCCAATGTCCTCTTTGCCCCCACCGAAAGCCAGATCACACTCCACGGCTACTGCGGCGTTCAGCCGACAGTAACAGTTCAATCGGGCAGCGCCTCGGCGCTCTCCTACAATTCGGCCACCGGCCATTTCACCGTCGCCATCACAGTCTCTCCGGGCACCCCATTGAATAATGACATCGATCCCGCCCGCAACGTGACCGTCACATTCAACACTGCCTCCTCCTCCCCCGCCTTCATCAACGGCCCCCCCGCCGCCGTGGGCGATGTTGGCGCGTCCTATTCCTTCTCCTATCAGACCAGCGGCAATCCTCTTCCGGCTATTTCATTGACTTCCGGCACCCTCCCGCCCGGCCTTTCACTCTCATCGGCCGGCCTCCTGTCGGGTACCCCCACACAGACCGGCGCTTTCTCCGGTACAGTGACCGCGAGCAATGGCATTGGTACCGCGGCCACGCAAAACTTCACCATTACAATCCAGAACGCCCAGGTGGGGTCCAACAACAACACCTGCGCCCTGGTTGTGCGTTCCACCGGCATGGCCCTCACTGGCAGTGGTGGGACCATGTCGAATCAGAATCCATTGCTTCAGGAGCCTTTGACCACCGGCTCCAGTCAGTGGTGGACCATTGATCCCGTCGGCAACAGCCAATATGAATTTATCAGCGTTACCAACACCAACCTGGTCGCCAACGGGAAAGGCGACGTCAACACTGCCGGCGCCAAAATACAAACCTATACCTATATCGGAGGCCAGACCAACTCCCTGTTTACCATGACCCCCGAGGGCGGCGTCTATTACCAGCTCGACTTGGTGAACTCCGGCCTCGCCATGAGTGTTTTAGCGTCATCCACCGCGGCGGGTGCGTCAATCGTCCAGGAACCCTATACCAGCGGAAGCAGCCAGCAGTGGACATTCCAGCCCGTCCTGGCGTCCGGCACCTATGCCCTCTATGTGAATTCCACCGGCATGTGCCTCACTCCGAGCGGCGGAGGCACGGCCAATCTTACTCAATTGGTCCAGGAACCCTACACCGGCGCGGCCGATCAGTTGTGGGCCGTCACATCGCTGGGCAGCGGCCAATACAATGCGATCGGCTTGGCCAGCGGACGGTCCCTCAACGTCAGTGGTGTTTCCAACTCCGCCGGCGCCTCGATAATTCTCTATGATTACACCGGCGCGAACAACGAGATGTTCACCCTCCAGGATGCGAGCGCGGGCCAGGGCTTTGACAGTATCGTCTTCGACAATTCCGGCCTCGCCATGACCGTTTCAGGTTCATCCACCGCGGCGGGCGCGTCAATCGTCCAGGAGCCCATTACTGGCGGAAGCAGCGCCCAGTGGTCCTTCCGGCCCGTCTCGTCGCTGGCGCTATCGGCGCCATCGATCACCAATGGACCTCCGCCGGTAACCGCCACCACCGGCTATGCCTACGGCTTCGTTTACGCCGCCACTGGTACTCCGGCGCCGTCCTTCTCGGTCACCTCGGGCAGCCTCCCTCCGGGCCTTTCGCTTTCCCCGGGCGGCATCATCTCCGGCGCGCCGGCCGCGGCAGGCATATACTCCGGTACGGTGAGCGCCATCAATAGCGTCAACCCGGCTGCCACCCAGAGTTTCACCATCACAGTTCAACAGGCCGTCACACCCTCCATCTCCAACGGGCCTCCGCCCGCCGCCACCTTGAATACCGCTTACAGCTTCACCTATTCCCCCGGCGGTTATCCCGCGCCCGTATTCGCGCTGACTTCGGGCGCCCTGCCCCCCGGGCTCACCCTCTCTTCCGCCGGTCTCATCTCCGGCACTCCGACCGCCATGGGCACCTACACTGGCACCGTTACCGTCAGCAACGGCGTCGGCAACTCCACCCTCCAGAACTTCAGCATCCCCATCATCAGCACCTATTCGCAATGGGCCAATGGATACTTTGGCTCCGGTTCCCCGAGCGGCGTTGACACGGCAACCCCTGAAAACGACGGAATCCCCAATCTCCTCAAGTATCTCTTCGATATTGACCCAGCGCGCTCCATGAAAGCTGCCGACCTGGCCTCATTGCCTGTCGTCGGCCTCGACACGACAACCACCCCTGGCACCGAGTATCTCACCCTCACCTATCGCGAGAGCCAATCGACCACCGGCCTCACGATCTACCCGCAGACCTCATACGATTTGCAAAACTGGACGACCGTCAATCCTCCCAATGTTTTCCGGCAAGTGGGCGCCGACCCGGCCACCGGAGATCCGATCATGGAAACTGGAGTCATCACAAGCGGCTCCGCCTACCAGTTTATTCGCCTCCAAGTCACCGGTCCATAATGGCCGGCCGCTCGGCGTTTCAACGCCCGGCAATCCCAACGCCAGGGCAAAATCGCTTTCGGGGCCAGCAGCGCCCCAATTCCTATTTGCCCATGGCAAACCATTCCAGATCGAACAGGTTGCTTCCGCCCCCCGTGTACAACAGACAGACCCTGTGCATTCCCCTCGCCCCACTCAGTCTGCACGAGACCGTCGTCCACCTCTGCCAGTCGCCCGTCACCGGAACCGCACAAGTCCCAATCAACCTTCCCGTCGGCCCATCGAGATGAATTTCGATATTACCTCCCGACCCCGCGCTCGCTACCCGGGCTCTAAAGGTCCTGTCATCCGTCAGATTCATCCCATTGTAGAACGTATAGGAGCCATTCACAATACTCCCCACATCACGCCCCCCTTCGCTGCAATCCTCGGTACTCAATCCTCCCCCTGAGCCATCATACTCCGAAGCCTCCGTCGGCGTAACCGGCGGCATCGCCCCGGAATGGGGAGCGCAAAGCGGATCGCCAACCACAATCCCTTCCCACCCGAGATAGGGCGTGCCCGCATAAAAACTCTCCGCCAGAGTATAGCCCGCCTCATAGTGGCTGATATTAAACGTAATACCCACTACCCCATCCAGCAGCGGTTCACCCACATAGCCTTCCGCCCCGGTCAACCCATTGGCGATCAAATTCGTCATGTGAGACTGTCCATTCGGGATGTTAGCCAGATCCTGGCCCCCTTCGCTGCAAGCTTCCAGACTGGCATCTCCGGAGAGCGTACTGTAGCTTGATGCTTTGATGACGTTCGGTCCTTCCCCAAACGCAATCCATTCAATGTTATACAGGCTGCCCCCATACCCGTTGGGTATGAACGCCAGATACACATTGTGGACCCCGCTCACCGGCGCTGTGAGGCGGCACGTCACCGTCGTCCAATTCTGCCACCCACCGGTCTCCGGAACCGAGCAGATTCCGATCACCCGCCCGGTGGGACTATCGAGCCGAATTTCAAAAATATAACAATAGCCGCCCGTATTTGCGGTGGCGACCCTCGCCCGCATGGTTGTCACCCCGGTCAGATCAATCCCATTGAATCCCGCATACTGCCCGATGAAAGTATACAAGCTGGACGATACATACGTGTTGGCAATGGCTCCGGGTGCAAAAGAGAGCGACTCGTAATTGGCATTATTACGCGGGTAATTGCTATCATTGCTTCCCCAAGAGAAATAACCCAGCAGCCTGCTCTTGTCGCCGGCAAATGTCCTCGTAATAACCGCGTCACAGCTTATTCCGCTCGCTTCCAGGATTTCCGCGGCGTGCAAAAAGTCCGCGTTTCCGTGGTCGTATGACTCTTCCTTTGTCACATTCGTGCTCGGAGTGGCTGGAGGCATCGTGGTCTTGTCACCCGGCCCATCCTGCGCGTCCACGTCCAGCAGGATGGGACCCTTCACGGGATTTTGCATGGCAGCCAGCGAGCGATCCACCAAAGCCATCGCGTCAGCCTGCGTAAAAGCGTCCAGCCGGGTTACCAGATAGCCCCCAAAAGCCGCATGAGTGAAAGGAACCGTAGAATTATAGTATTTGTTAACCCAGGCCGTTCCTTGAGCCCCCGAACCCACAATCGCGGCTTTCACATCGCCCTTTGCCGTGGAATAATCCAGCGCCGCCAAATAACTATCCAGCGACGGCCTGTAATCTTGGGGGGACTTGCCTTCATCTTCAGAACCGGTCATCGCGCCGTCGATCCGAATCGGGATCCCCTTGGTCAGAACAATAAAATTAATGCCCCTGTGTCTCGACAGATAGGCCCTGATGGGAGTCTCGATTTCCGAAGTATAATCAGCCAGCGGAATCGTTTCGTTGGCATTATTCAAAGCCGAGTCCTGGCAACTGACGCCGAGTACATGGATCACGCCTCGCTTTGCCGCGTAATAATTGGCGATGGCCGTGGAAACCGGGCTCTTCGAATTATACACCAGCAGCACCTCCCCGGGGCTATGGGTCGTGGGGCTCGCCATCGCGGCGAGAAATGAACCCAGCGCTGCGAACACGCATAAGAACAAAGAAACCGGCATTTTTATGATTTTCATATGTGCAAAAGACTGGAGCATTTTCTCATTAATTGGGCGCGACATCTTCCGTCAAATTAACGCGAAACTGCTCTAGCGAAAAAATGGGCACACGGGAAATGGAAAATGAATGTGGTGGGAAAAGACCGATTCCGAATGATCCACCGTCATCGATGAAAGCCAGTCGATTCAGGTTCTAGCGCAACCGACCACAGGCGATCCACTGCTGACAATTGGTCCATTCGCGCGCCAGTCCCGCCCCTGCGGGATAGGCGCGGACCGTTGGTCCGCCCGGGTTTACGCTTCGCGGTCCGATCCCGCCCATTTCTTCACCTTCTGGCCAGCCACAATTTCATTTCATCCGCCTCAAAATACGTTAACCGGTTCCACCAGATTCTTATGTCCCATCCCGTCCATTCCACGCCTCTCCTTCCCCCCTTTGCGATCTCTGTGTTCTCTGCGGTTAAATCAAATCCCATCCTGTTAATCCCGTTCATCCCGTCTGAAAATTTCAGAAATCACCGCTGCATTTTGTTTAAAATGCACTGGTGGCATAGGACGAAGCGTTATTGGCCGAGCATCCTCCCCGCCTCCTCCAGCGCCTCATTCAGTCTCCCCGCATCCTTCCCCGCCCCCCGCGCATTATCCGGTCTCCCTCCACCCTTCCCTCCCACAATCGGCGCAATCTGCTGAATAATCTTCCCCGCCTGAAATTTCGAAGTCAGCCCCTGCGCCACCGAAGCCACCAGCGCCACATTCCCCTCAACCACCCCCGCCAGCACAATCACCCCTTGGAATTGCCCCTTCAGCGCATCCGCAATCTCCTGCAACTGATCCCCGGTTAGTGCCCCCACATTCTCAACAATCACCTTCGTCCCTCCCACATCGCGCACCTTCCCCAGCAACTCCTTCGCAATCCCCCCCGCCCGCAAGTGCCGCGCCGTCTTCAATTCCTTCTCCATCTCCTTCTGCTGAGTCAGCAACGCCTCCAGCTTCTTCTCAATCTCCCCCAGCGGCGCATTCAACTTCCCCGCAACCAACTTCAGCCGCTCCGCATCCGCCGCC
>JBEKOV010000086.1:0-17002 GCA_049521415.1 Chthoniobacteraceae bacterium | reverse complement strand
CCGCAGGCTCAAGGGCTTCCGCAGGATATTCTCACGCTTCGAGAAGCTCGACGTCATGTTCATCGCCTTTCTTCACGTCGCCCTGATCTTTACTGCACTCCTTTTACCTTAACAGGCCCTAGGGAAATAAGCCTATGCCCTTTTGGGACATCGCCCCGATTGTCCCTATTCCTCTAATACGCTACCAACATCGCCGGGACGGGGGGATATGGAAAATATGGGCGGGCCATCTGTGGAATGGACGGGTGGCCCGCATTTTCCCCGCGGACCTCCAGTCTCCTGAGTCAGTGATTTCTTGTAAAAGTCCTCAGGGCTGAACTCGCCTTAACATGGCGCCTTTTCCCCTTAGGGCTGAAAGCCCGTCATGTTCAAGCCCGGGGTGCAGCGAGCACAGCGAGCGGAGCCCCGGGTAACCGCAAGAAATCAGGACAAGCACTGTAAGTTGCGTCAAATGATCCGAATGATCATGCCAACCCTTCGAGTCCGGGAAAAGACTCACCCGTCGGCCCGCCCCAGCACCACGCACGAATTAATCCCCCCGAACCCGAACGCATTGCTCATCGTATAATCCAGCCGCGCCGCCCGCCCATGGTTCGGCACGATATCCAGCGCGCAGGCCGGGTCCGGCTCGCTCCACCCCAGCGTCGGCGGGATGTGCCCCCGCTCCATCGCCAGCGCGCACAGCGCCGCCTCCATCGCACCCGTCGCTCCCAGCGGATGCGCCGTGTACGCCTTTGTCCCGCTCACCGCCACCCGGTCCGCGTGCTCCCCGAACACCGCCCGGATGCACGCAGACTCATTCGCATCATTCAATTGCGTCGAGCTCGCATGCGCGTTCACATACGCGATCTGCTCCGCCTCGATTCCCGCATCCCGCAGCGCTTCCCGCATGCATTGGTTCACCGCCTCCCCGCCCGGCAGCGGACTCGTCATATGGTACGCCTCATTATTCAGCGAGTACCCCAGCACCTCCGCGTAAATATGTGCCCCCCGCCCACGCGCATGCTCCAGTTCCTCCATCACCACGCTCGCCGCCCCCTCGCCCATCACAAACCCGTCTCGATGCTTGTCAAATGGCCGGCACGCCAGCCCCGGCTCCCCCTCCCACCGGCTCATCGTCTTGATGAAATCAAACGCCCCATAGGTGAGGGGACTCAACGGCGCCTCCGCTCCCCCCGCCACCATCACCTCCGCCATCCCGTCCCGGATGTACCTCAACGCCTCCCCCACCGCGATCGTCCCGCTCGCGCACGAATTCGAGTTCGTCGTCCCCACCCCGCGAAACCCGCACTCAATCGCGATATTCGAGTGCGCCGACCCTCCGAACACCTGCAACGCCAGCGTCTGGTTCACCCCGCGCGATCCCTTCTTCAGAAACCGCTGGTGCTGCGACTCCGCGTTCGCGATTCCCCCCAGCGCCGTCCCAAAGCTCACCCCCGCGTCCATCCGCGGCTTCTCCCGCGACCACGCAAACCCCGCATCCTCCAGCGCCATCACCGCCGATGCCACCGCGAATTGCGCATACCGGTCCAGCCGCTTCAGCCGGTTCGGCGGGAAAAACACCGTCGGATCCCAACCCCGGATTTCCCCCCCGCAATGCGCGTGAAACTGGCTCGTGTCAAAACTCGTGATCCGCGTAATCCCGCTCCGCTCCGCAAGAATCCCCTGCCAAAAATTCTCCTTCCCGATCCCGATGCAAGTAATCGGCCCGATCCCCGTAATCACCGCCCGCCTCCGTGGACGTTCCATATTCATCGTTACTCCTTCACCCCCTCCGGCCGTGGCGCCTCAAGATAGCCCTTCATGCACTGCAACGTTCGGCCCGCCACGTGGCCGATGAAAAATCCGCCGATGATCTGCTCCGCTAGCGGCGCTAGCGCCCGCACCCGGAACGCCAGATCATGCGCAATACTCACCCGCACCCCCTCCGCCGTCTCCTCAAACGTCCACACCACCGTCATCCCCTTCGTAAACGCCTTCAGATGCCGGAACCTCACCTCCCACCGCTCCCGGTCGATGATCTGCTCCGACACCCACGCAATCGGGATCCCCGTCCGCCTCGCCCCCATCTTCACCACATTCCGCTCCGGCGACCGCTCATAATAATGGATGTACCGGTAATGCGGCAGGATGTCCGGCCAGCGCGACAAGTCCGCCGCCGTCTCGAAAATCTCCCCGCGCGGTGCGCGCATCACAATGGTATTGCCGGTATGCAAGCGTTTGTGCCCGGTTCGTCACCGGCGGGCGTGCCGGACGCGATAGCGAGCCCTGCATTCTTCACCGTTTCGCTCAATCTTCAACAATTTGAGCATAATCCCCCGCCGCAAAAATCCTTTCTCCAGCCCGGTAATCGTCCTCGCCCGCTTCCCCCCCACGATCCTCGGCCTGAATACCACACAAAGTTCCTCCACCAATCCCTTCCCCGCCATCTCCCGAAATTTCCCATCTCCCTTTCCAATCACCCTCCCATCCCAACTCATCGTAAAGCACCCCATCCGCGCGCCAGCGTTGTAGGCGCGGACCGTTGGTCCGCCCGGGTTTACGCTCCGTGGTCCGATCCTCCCCTTCTTCGAGCACGGATTAGACACAATTCTATTCAGCACCCTCCTATTTCGGAGCCTCCCTCTCCCTCCTCCTCCGCCTCCTTCTCCCCCTCCGCCGTCTCCTTCCCATCAACCGTCTCCTCCCCCTCCGCCACCTCATGTTCCAGCTCCAGCACCTGCCGCTCCACCTCGCTCAGCTTCGCATGCTCGCTCGGCCGGTAGCACAGATAAATAATCCCCCCGATCACCCCCCACGCCGCCGACAGCAAAAATCCCGTGAACGAAAGCATCACCGCATCCCCCTTCGGCACCCCCAGCAGCGGCCCCAGCAGCGCCACGAACAGCGCCTCCCTCACCCCCGTCCCTCCCACGCTGATCGGCAGCGAGCAGATCGTCAGGATGATCGGCATCACCGCCATCAATTGGAAATACGGAATCAGCGCCCCGGACGACGTGTGGATGCTCAACGCCCGCGCCGCGCAATAATAAAGCGTAAACGACGCCGCGTGTACCCCGAACGAACCCAGCAGCGCCAGCAGCGAAGAAGGCCACGCCCGCGCGTACGCATTGTAAGCCACCGACAGGTCGATCAGCACGTCCCGCATCGGCAGCCGCGCCGGCAGCTTCCGCACAAGCCCGAATCCCGTAATCACAAACGAGAACACGATCGCCCCAAAACTCGACGCCAGGATCGCCAGCAGCGTCCACGTCAGGTTCCGCGCCACCGGCGCCGTCTTCAGCCAGTCATATTGCAGCCAGATGATCACCGACGAGATCATGATCAGCGCCATCAGCCCGATCAGCCGGTCCATCAGCACCGCCAGCAATCCTCCCGCCTTCTTCGTCGGGATTTCCTTCAGCAGGAAATAAATCTTCACCAGGTCCCCACCCGTCCCGCCCGGCATGAACATATTGAAAAAAATCCCCAGCATCAGCAGCGCCCCCACCCGCCATAGCGGCAGCCGCACCTCCTGCACCCGCAGCAGCACAAACCACCGGAACGCCGCCAGGATTTCCACCACCCCATAGCACAGGAAACCCATCAGCAGCCACCCGTGCGACGCACGCTTCATCGCATCCCACATCTCCGCCCGCGTCTTCGGATCGTGAAATACCCAGAACAGGATTCCCACCGTCACAAACACCTGGATGATCGTCAGGATCGTCTTCTTCTTCATTTAAATTCCCCGTACTTCGCCTTCCACTTCTCCAGCGACTCTACGATCTCATTCCTCTTCCGCCTCGGTCCCATCTCCCACACCAGCAGCGTCGGATTCGGGATCAGCGGCACCAGCTTGTCATAATCGATATTCCCCGTAAACGGCGGTTGGTGATCGTGCCCCGGCCATCCCGTATCGTGCAGGTGCCCACCCAGCATCCGCGGCTTGATGTGCGCCAGCCACGCCGCGTGATCCACAAAGCCAAGATTCTCCTTGATCTGCAAATGCCCGAAGTCGTGCCAGTACCCCACCACCCCCGGCGCGTTGATTTCCTCCAGCAGCGCCGTCGCCTCCATCTCCGTCGGTATTTCCTCATAGCACTGCCGTCCTTCGATCCCCAGCTTGATCTCCTTTTGCGCCGCGTAATCGATCACCCGCAACAGGCACTCCTTCGACCGCTGCAGGTAAAACTCCGCCTTCCTCTCCCGCTGCTCCACCGCCTTCAATTTCAGCTTCACATACTTCCGCGACAGATGCTCCCCACCCTCCGCCATCGCCACCAGTTGATCCGTAAAATCGTCAATCGGCACACGCCCCAGGTGCAGCACCACCAGCGGCGCTCCCAGCCGTTTCGCAAAGTCGATCGTCTGGAACGTCAGCTTCACCGCCCGTTCCCGCTCCTGCTCCCGGTGCGACGTGTATTGGTAGCAATCCGGCGCCGGTCGCGTGATCTCGATCGGCAGCGGGCAGAAATTGTGCAGGCTCGAGAACCGCACCTTCCCCGCGTCATAATACCGCTGCACCCCTTCCATCAGCGAAAGCCGGATTCCGTGCCCCAATTCCACCCGCTCGAACCCAAGGTCCAGGATCTCCTGGAGCATATTTTCCCCTTTCGTATGGCGGGAGCAATTCCAGCAGGTGGAGCAACTGAGCATGGAGGAGGGGCGGGGAAATATCTAGGCAACGCGCCGGACTTTACAAGGGGCAATGCCGTTTGCCAGCGGTAAAACGGACCGCCGAATTCCGCGCCGTCGAAGGTTGTCCCGCGCCTCTCGCCGGCCCGGCCAATCGAGAGCGCCTATCGACGCCCCTTGCCACAAGCGCTAGCATACCAGCCTCGAAATGAGGATTGTTATCGATACGAACGTGATTCTGGCCAGCTTGCGCAGCAGCAGCGGCGCATCGTTCGCGATAGTAAACCTCATCGAGCACCGCAAGGTCACTCCTGTCGTGTCGGTGCCTCTGCTGTTCGAGTACGAGGAAATTCTGCATCGGCCGGGCTCGGTCCCTCACCTTTCGGCGCGCCAGATTGACGATTATTTGGATTATATTCTCTCCCTTTCGGTCGAGCAGAAGATATTCTTCCTCTGGCGCCCGATGCTCGCCGACTGCGACGACGACATGCTCCTGGAGCTTGCTGTTGCCGCTCAGGCCGATTATCTTGTGACGCACAACGTGAGTGACTTCCTGCCCGCCGCGCCAGGTTTTGGCTTCCAGGTGGTGACACCGGGCCAGTTCTTGCGAGCATTTCGAACCGGCAACCAGCCATGACCACAGTTTCCATTCAGATTCCCGAATCCGTAAAACGCCACGTCGAACGCCTGGCGGCCAAGGAAGGCATTTCCGTCGATCAATTCTACGCCAGCGCGGCGGCTGAAAAGCTCGCCGCTCTCGAGGCCGGCGACTACATCGCCCAGCGTGCTGCCCGGGCGGACCGCGAAGCATTTCTCCGCGTCCAGGCCAAGGTCCCGCCCACCGAGCCGGAAGATTGGGACCGGCTTCCGAAATAGCCAGGGTGCCCCGCCCACCCCCGCCCACCCCCGCCTACCCCAGCGCCGCCAGTTGCTTGTTCAGCCGGCTCTTTTGCCGGTTCGCCTTATTCTTGTGGATCCGGCCCGTCTTCGCCGCCCTGTCCGCCAGAGACGCCAGCAGCCTCACCTGCTCCGTCGCCCCCGCCTTATCCTTCGCCGCGAACGCGGCTCTCACCTTCTTCGCCTGGCTTTTCAAGCCCGTCAGGACGCGTTTATTCCCCACGGTGCGCCGCACGGTTTGTCGGGCGCTTTTGGCTGCGGATCGAGTATTGGCCATAGATTTTGGAAAGGGGCGCAAACAATACCCGCCCCCGCACCCCTGTCAATGCCAACTAGCTCCGCCGGTTTTCGTACTTGGCAGGAGGAAGCGCATTCCAATACGTTCCCGGGCGCTGATGAAACGCCGGCTGTACGCCCTTCTGCCCGCCCTGGTGCCCCTATTACTGCTCCTCTCGCGCGGATCGGTCCGCGCGCAGGTGCCAGCCTTCGGCTCCATGCCCGTCGATATCGTCAACGCCAACCAGACTTACTTCGAAAACGGCGTCGCTGTCGCCGATGGCAACGTCATCATTCAATACGGCGACACCACCATCTACGCCGATCACGGCGAGTATCACACCGATTCCCACGACGTCCTCGTCACAGGCCACGTCCGCATTTACCAGGAGGGCCAGGTCTTCCTCGGCGAGCGCGCCGTCTACAACATCGAGACCAAGAAAATCCACGGCTCCAATTTCCGCGGCGGCTTCTACCCCTACCAGTTCTCCGCCGACACCATCTCTACCATCGGTCCCGGCGCTTACCTCGTCAGGAACGGCATCTTCACCACCAGCGATTCCTCAAAGCCAGACTACCAGTTGCGCGCCAAACACGCCCGCATCTATCCCGGCCAGCGCATCATCCTCTACGATGTCACCCTCTACGTCGGCAATACCCCCGTCTTCTGGTGGCCATACATTTACCAGGCCCTTCGCAAAGACATGGCCTATCAACTCCATCCCGGTTTTTATAGCGATTGGGGCTTCTTCACCCTCACCTCTTGGAATTTTCCCATCACCCAGAATTGGGAGGGCCGTCTCCTTATCGATTACCGCGCCGATCGCGGCCTCGCCGGCGGCCTCACATCCACCTACCGCTGGGGTCAGGACGATCGCAATTGGGGCCGCTTCTTCTCCTACTTTGCTGACGACGCCGCCCCCCCCACCATCGTCGTCAACGGCAGCCACAACGAACACGTCACCAGCGACCGCTATCGCGTCAGCATCCAGGACCGCGTCTTCATCACCGACGATCTCTGGGCCAGCATCAACATCAACAAAATCAGCGACGTCCGCTTCCTTCGCGACTTCCTTCCCAACGCCTACCGTCTCGACCCCCAGCCGGATAACGTCGTCAGCCTCACCCAGTGGAATCCCAAGTACGCCCTCTCCCTCGTCTACCGCAAGCAGCTCAATGACTTCAACGACGTCACCGAGCGCCTGCCAGACCTTTCCTTCGACGTCACCCGCCAGCAGGTCAGGCAGGGCTCCAACCTCTTTTACGATAGCGATACCAGCGCCGCCCGCTTGCGCCTCGCCTTTGCCCAGCCCGATGCCCCCTTCCCAAATTATCATTACGACCGCATCGATACTTACCACGAGCTGATCTACCCCATGGAGTTCTGGAAGTTTCTCTCCTTCGTCCCGCGCCTCGGCGTCCGTGGCGACTATTACTCGAATCAGGGCTCCTTCAATACCGAAGTCGAAGATACCACCGTCGAGAACCTGCTCCCGAATAACACGGAGATTCCCACCCTCGTCAGCTCCACCTCCACGCGCCTCACCACTCACGGCGCCATTTTTCGCGCCGTCGTCGATGCCGGCTTCGAGTCCTCCTTCAAGCTCTCCCGCGAATACCCCGGCGTCGAATCCCAGGCCTGGGGCCTTGATGACCTCCGCCACGTCATCCAGCCCTACATGGATTTCTCATGGGCGGAGACCAGCGTCGACCCCTCAAAGCTACTCCAGATCGATCGCTACCAGCCCTCGACACAGTTGCCCATGTTCGACTTTCCACAATTCACCGGCATCGATACCATCAGCAATTGGGCCGTCATCCAGTTGGGCATCCGCAACAGATTGGAGACCAAGCGCGACAACCGCACCTCGCGCGGCTGGTTCTCCCTCAATACCTTCGTCGATATCAATCTCAAGCAGCCCACCTTTGCCACCGGCGGCTTCAATCAGGGGCCTATCTCAAACCTCTACAATACCCTCAACTTCGCTCCGCTCCCGTGGGTGGCTCTGGTCGTCAGTTCCCAGACGCCCCTCAACTCCCATGGCTTTAACGCATTGGACTCGACCCTCTCCTACATGGCCACCAAGGACCTCCAGTTCAATATCGGCAACAATTACCTCAATCACGATCCCTTCTTCGAAAACGAGTGCCTCGCCGACGTCGGCTTCTACTACCGCATCGATGACAACTGGTCCCTCTCCGTCCGCGACGAGTACGAGTTCACCGACAGCACCCTCGAGAACCAGGTCTACGAGATTCACCGCGACCTCAGCAGTTGGGTCGCATCATTCGGCGTCCAGGTGGAAAACAACGGCCCCGGCTCCAATCCGCGCCTCCTCTACGCCGTCCTCTTCACCCTTACTCTCAAGGGTATTCCCTCCGCCACCGTCCCCCTCACATTCGATCCCGACAGCATCAGCAACAAATCCCCCTGAGCCCCCCCAAAAAAAGGAACGCCATCCGCCACACTTTCACATGAACCTCTGCATCATTGGCTCGGGATATGTCGGGCTCGTCACAGGCGCTTGTTTCGCCGAAGTCGGGCATAACGTCATTTGCGTCGATAACGACAAGCGAAAAGTCGATGCCCTCAAGTCCGGCCGCATCCCCATCTACGAGCCCGGCCTCGAGGAACTTGTCCAGCGCAACGTCAGCGCCGACAGGCTCCACTTCACCCAGTCCATCGGCGAGGGCGTCGACGCCTCGGAAGTCATCTTCATCGCCGTCCCCACTCCCCCTCAGCCCGATGGCAGCGTCGATCTCAGCTTCATCGAAAAAGTCGCCCGCGAGATCGCCGGCGTCCTCAAAAAGGATCATTTCCGCGTCATCGTCGATAAGAGCACCGTCCCCGTGAAGACCGGCGAAAAAGTCGCCGACACCATCAAGCGCTACAACAAACAGGGTGCCGAATTCGACGTCGTCAGCAATCCCGAATTCCTCCGCGAGGGCTGCGCCGTCCCCGATCTCATGAAGCCCGACCGCATCGTCATCGGCGGCAATGGCGATCGCGCCCTCGCCATCATGAAAAAAGTCTACGAGCCCTTCAACGCCCCCATCCTCGTCACCGACATCAACTCCGCCGAGTTGATCAAGCACGCCGCCAATTCATTCCTCGCCCTCAAGATTTCCTACATCAACGCCCTCTCCGCCATCTGCGACGCCAGCGGCGCCGATGTCGAGAAAGTCGCCGACGGCATCGGCATGGACCGCCGCATCGGGCGCAATTTCCTCAACGCCGGCCTCGGCTACGGCGGCTCCTGTTTCCCCAAGGACATCGCCGCATTCATCGCCATCAGCGATGATCTCGGCGTCCCCTTCACCCTCTTGAAAGAAGTCCAGCGCATCAATGCCGACCAGCGCGAGCGTTTCATGAAAAGCGTCCGCGAAGAGCTTTGGGTCCTCCGCGAGAAGCGCATCGCCGTCTGGGGCCTCACCTTCAAGCCCGATACCGACGACGTCCGTTGCTCCGTCGCCATCGACGTCGTCAACGACCTCGTCAAAGATGGCGCCCACGTCACCGCCTACGATCCCAAGGGCATGGAAAAAGCCGCCGAATTCAAGCTCCTCCCTCCCAGCGTCAAGCTCGCTGCCTCTCCGCTCGAGGCCGTCGATGGCGCCGAGGCGCTCATCCTCGCCACGGAATGGAAAGACTTCGCCGCCGTCGATCTCCTCGAGGTCAAACGTCGCATGCACACCCCACTCGTATTCGATGGTCGCAATCTTTTCGATCCCGTCACCATGCGCGATCTCGGCTTCACCTACCGCGGCATCGGTCGCCGCGTCCCCTGACCCCTCGGGTCATCCGCCCATGCGCCACGTCCTCTCATGGATCCGCGAGAAAGACGAAGCGATGTTCCACTCCTTCTTCGCCGATCATCCCGGCGTGGTCCTTGACAACGCCCGCCGCCGCGTGGGCGCCCTCGACGCCATGGACGGTCTCCTCCTCACCGGTGGCGCCGATATTTGCCCCGCCTATCTCCATCAGCACGTCTCTCACGCCGAGCTGGCATTGATCGAGGAGGATGCCGAGGCGGATCGCGACGGTTTCGAATTCGCCGCCATCCAGACCGCCCTCGAGCGCGGCCTCCCTTTCCTCACCGTCTGCAAGGGCGTCCAGGTCCTCAATGTCGCTCTCGGCGGCACATTGCATCTCGACATTCCCGGCCACGACCTCCCCGAGTTAAAATCCCACAACATCCAGCCCCTCCGCTTCGCCGCGAATCCCACCTTCCGTTTCGAGCGCGTCAACAGCTCCCATCACCAGGCCCTCGACCGCCTCGGCGACGGCCTCGAAGTCGAGGCATGGTGCGCCTCCGATGGCGTCATCGAGCAGGTCCGCCTCAAAAATCATCCCTGCGGCTTGGGCGTCCAGTATCATCCCGAGCGCGATTCCTCTTACAAACCCCTCTTCGAGCAATTCATCGGCGCAGTGGAACGCAAATCACTCTAACCCAATGCTCATCAGGATCGGATACGACATCGTTTACGAGGTCGCCGCCCCCACTCCCATGCTCCTCATGCTCCAGGTTCATCCCGAGCGGATGAAAGACCTGCGCGCCCCGGAGATCCTCATGGTCGAGCCCGCCCTCAATATCGAGAGCTTCACCGACCATTTTGGCAATCGCTGCGCGAAAATCGTCGCCCCCCCCGGCCAGGTCCGCCTCTTCTGCGATACCGTCATCGAGGACAACGGCCTGCCAGAGCCCCTTTTCCCCTACGCCGAGCAGCATCCCGTCCAGGATTTGCCCATCGAGATGCTCCACTATCTCCTCGGCAGCAGGTATTGCGAGGTCGAGAAACTCAACCAAACCGCCTGGCAGCTCTTCGGCCACACACCCGCCGGCTGGGCCCGCGTCCAGGCCGTCTGCGATTGGGTTCACAAACACATCGAATTCGGCTACCAGCACGCCCGCGAGGACCGCACCGCGTGGGAGGTCTTTCACGAGCGCCGCGGCGTCTGCCGCGATTTCATGCACCTCGCCGTCACCTTTTGCCGTTGCCTCAACATCCCGGCCCGCTACGCCACCGGTTATCTTGGCGATATCGGCGTCCCCTCCGTCCCCGACCCCATGGACTTCAGCGCCTTCTTCCAGGCCTATCTCGGCGGTCGCTGGCATCCATTCGACGCCCGCCACAACGAGCGCCGCATCGGTCGTGTCCCCATCGGCTATGGCCGCGATGCCGTCGACGTCGCCCTCACCACCACCTTCGGCCGCCACATCCTCCGAAAATTCCAGGTCTGGACCGACGAAATCCCCGCCATGCCCGATATCCCCCGGCCATAAGTCCCATGGGTCGCATAAGACCCCATGGGTCTCATAAAACCCATGGGTTCCATCAAAACCCCCGCTACTCAACCCCCAGCGATTGCAGCAACGCCCCGTCGATCGTCCCCGTCACCGGCAATCCATTATCCCGCTGGTAAGCCGCGATCGCCGCCCCCGTGCGCGATCCCACCACTCCGTCAATCGGCCCCGGGTGGTATCCCTGCTGCGCAAGATCCGCCTGCACCTGCTCCGCCACCGCCGCGCCCCCAGTCTCATCGCTATAATACGGATACCCCGGCCCATAGTAATCATCCCCATAATACGGGTAGAACCCAAAATCCCACCACGGCGAATATCCTCCCCCTCCATACCCATACCGGTGGCCATAACCGCCGTAACCCCCCTGGTCATTCCCTTCATATCCTCCATTCCCTCCTCGCCCGCCTGAGCGACCATACGAACCCCCTCCCATCGCGATGCTGGTCCTGCTTGCACCCGCCCTCGCGTCCCGCCTTCCCCCATGACTCGCCGCATACGAGCGGCTTCCGCTCCCGCCGCGAACGGCTGCCACGTCAAACGATCGCCCTCTGCTCCCACTGTGAACCGCCGCCGTATGGAAGGATCGCCCGCCTCCACCGCGACTTGCAGCCGCATGTTCTGCATGTCCCCCTCCGCCTCGCGAGTCACGTTCAAATCCAAATACCGGAAATACCGGGCCGGTCGTCAGGCAGGCCGCTGCCACCGCAAGCCCCGCCAAAAATCTCATTTTCATAATTTGTCTCCATCTATACTTCGACAGAACTCCCCAAAAGGGACTCAACGACCCGGCACAGATCGGCAGATCGCCTACAAAAAACTCAGGGTCCCCCGCCACCGCAAAATTATTCCTTCCCCTTGCATAATAAAGTTGCCCCGCCCCCATCCCTCCTGTAAACCTATGGAATGTCTTCATCCCCCAATGAACGACGCCACGACGGGTTCACGCTGGTCGAGTTGCTGGTCGTCATCGCCATCATCGCCATCCTCGCATCGCTCATCTTTCCCGCCGTCAGCACCGCCCGGAACGAATCCAAGACCTCCCAGTGCCAATCCAATCTCAGTCAGATCGGCACAGCCTTTTTCGCATTTGCGAACGACAACGACGGCTACCTCCCGCGCGGCGACGCCAACTTCGCCTCCAACGGCAACACATACAACTGGGCCAAGGCACTCAACCCCTACATCGCCACGCAGAACAACGCCACCAATGGCGTCGTCGCCAACAAAGTCTTCTGCTGCCCCGCCGCGGTCCAGCCTCCCGCCTCATACAATAACGACGTTTGGCAATACAGCGTCACCTACGCCGTTGAGGAGGGCGATTCCGCCACGGACGCCAACGGCATCGATGGCAACGGTCCCCGCAGACTCTGCACCGTTCAGCAACCCGCAAAAACCATCATGGTTTTCGACGGCGTCACCAATGCTGGCACATACAGCGCCAGTTCCTCCTCCTCCTACACAAATGCCGAAGCCGACGTCGGCATGAGTTCCCCCACTCAAACCCTCGCTCTCGCCTTTCGCCACAGGGGCAACGGCTCCATGAACGCCCTTTTCGCCGATGGTCACGTCGATGCCATCACCTGGCCCAGCGTCGCGAGCATCATACTTTCCGGCAGCAGCGGCAGCGTCTGGAACGGCAGATGGGGTAACACCCAATAAAGAGCGCCCCTCGTCTCTCGCCGCTCTTCGCCCATTCATTCCGCCCGCGGCGCGTCCTTTCGTACGCGCCTCATGGGTCCCCTCCCTCCTCGCATACGAAACAGCTTGATGTTGGCCCGTCCTGCGAAAGACTTTCCCGGCGTGAGCCGACGTTTGCAGCGCCCCAACTCTCCCCTCGATATCAAGGGACTCAAGTACGACGTCTTCGACGCCGCGGGCAATCCAAAGCCCGGCTACGAAGGCCCCCTCCGCCTCCTGCGCGAGATGCGCCGCCAGGACGTTCGCGCACTCGATGAGCACATGGAGGCCACACTCCGCGAGATGGGCGTCACCTACGGCCCCCCTCGCGGCGAGCAATCACAACCCTGGACCTGCGACCTCCTTCCGCATATCTTCTCCGCCGCCGAGTGGCAGCGCATCACCGCCGGCGTCAATCAGCGCATCCGCGCCTTCGAGCTCTTCCTCCGCGACATCTACGGCAGGCGCGAGATCCTCCGCGATGGCGTCATCCCCGTTCAGCCCGTCCTCGGCAGCCCGCTCTACGAGGCCGCTTCGATAGGCCTCTCCCTCCCCGACGACGCCTACCTCCATCTCTCCGGCATTTGCCTCACCCGCAACGCCGCCGGCCAGCTCGCCGTAAAAGAGCATCACCTCAGCCGCGCCTCCGGCATCTCCTACATGATGCAAAATCGCCGCGCCCTCGCCAGCGTCCTCCCCGCATTATTTGAAGAGAATCCCGTCAGCTCCCTCGCCGATACCCTCTCCCCCGTCGTCGAAGAGCTTCGCGGCCTCGCCGAGCCCGGTTGGGACGAGCCCTCCGCCGTCCTCCTCTCCCCCGGCCCGGACGATCCCCTTTACTCGGAGCACAGCTTCCTCTCACGCAGGATGGGCCTCCCACTCGTCAGGGGAGGGGATCTCCTCGTCCTCGACGACCACGTCTATCTAAAGACCGTCCGCGGCCTCAAACGCGTCGACGTCATCTACAACGTCCTCCCCGATGAAAACCTCGACCCCCTCGTCTTCCGCTCCGATACAGGCCAGGGCGTCCCCGGCATCGTCCAATGCCTCCGCCGCGGCTCCGTAAAACTCGTCAACGCCCTCGGCAGCCAGCTCGCCGATAACGCCAGCCTCCTCAGCATGGCCCCCCGCATCATCCGCTACTACCTTGGCGAGCCCCCCATCCTCCCCACCATTCGCACCTACTGGCTCGGCGATCTCGACCAGCAGGAGATGGTCCTCGGCGACGCCGCCCGCTACCGCATCCATCCCATCTTCGCCCCAAACTTCTTCGGCGCGCCCCCTTGCGGCCCGGATGAACTCGTCCGCGCCGTCCGCCGCAATCCCGCCAACTACATCGCCCAGCCCATCGACGGTCCCGACGGCGCCATCGCCCTCGATCAGGACCACATCGTCTTCGCGCTCCGCCGCGCGGAGGGCCAGTACGAGACCCTCCCCGGCGCCCTCACCCGCGTCTTCAGTCGCGGCACCGAGCAGGGCGAGTGGATCAGCAAGGACACCTGGGTTCCCGCGCTCTCCCGGCAGCCCGAGGCCGCCCAAAGCTGGACCCGCACCGAGATCCATCATCCCTCCCGCGAAGTCACCAGCCGCGTCGCCGAGTCCTTCTACTGGATGGGTCGCTACCTTGAGCGCGCCTGCCACCAGGCCTATCTCATCCAGGCCATCGAGACCCTCGAAAGCGAGGAATTGAACGCCGCAGAGCGCAAACTCTACCGCCCCATGTGGAATCGTCTCCTCCCCCCGCTCGAGACCACCGCCGGCGAGAGCCGCCGCAGCATCACCACACGCAGGGATCGCTACCGCCTCGTCCTCGTCATGGAGCCCGGCTCCGTCGCACGCACCTTCGCCCGCGCGATGAAAAACGCCGAGTCCATCCGCGAATCCCTCAGCCCCGAGTCCCTCGCCACCTTGAATCGCCTCCGCGAACTCTTCCGCCGCAATCGCTTCCGCGAAGATCTCTCCGAGGACGAATGCGGCCCCATCGCCCGCCGCCTCAGCGAGACCGTCACACAGGCCATCCCACAATTCTTCGCCATCGCAGAGCGCACCGTCCTCGGCGACGACGGCTGGCGCTTCTGCGAAGCCGGCGAACTCCTTGAGCGCGCCATCATCACCTCCAACGCCGTCCTCTCCATCTCCCGCTCCCTCATCCGTCCCCCCCTCGCCACGGAGATTCAGCTCTCCGCCTTCCTCCGCCTCCTTGGCACACGCGACGCCTACCGCCGCATCTACCAGATGCGCGCCGAGCCCGGCCCCATCGTCGAGCTTCTCTTCCAGCACCCCGAGAGCCCCCGCTCCGTCCTCCGTTGCCTCTCCGGCTGCGCCGAGCGCCTTCGCAAATCCGCCGCCCCCGGCCAGCCCGGCGCCGCCATCGCCCTCAACGGCCTCGAATCCCTCATCCACCAAATCCGCCGCATCGACTTCAACGAGCAACTCCGCATCTCCCTCCAGCCCCTTCCCGGCGAAAAAAAGCCCCGCCCCATCGCCGGCATCGAGACCCTCCTCCCGCATTTGACCGAGTGTACCCTCCGCATCCACGACCTCATCTCCGACGGCTTCCTCAGCCACCAGGCCTTCATCGGCCAAAGGCCCGTCCTCATAAAAGCCTGGGGCAACGCCCCAGGTAACTCCGCCCAGATCGGCCAAGCCCTGAAGGGGCGGTTCATTTCACGCGGCCACAGTTTTATTTAAAACGCCTTAGCCCGACACTGTCGGGCGAATTCATCTGCGCCCGCGCTCACCCCCGTCCTTTTCGTCCTGCTGACGCATCCATCCGCGCGCCAGCGTTGTAGCCATGGGCCGGTGGCCCATGCGGGTTTACGCCCCGTGGTCCGATCCCGCCCCTGCGGGATGCGGGCGGGTGTCCCCAAAATCCCGCCCAAACCCTGTAGCTCCCCCTTCAATTGACGCCGCCGTAGTTTCATTTAAAATGTCCCGAAATCTATCACCCTGAGAGTCAATAAGAGGGGAATCAGCAGGCATCCATTAAAATAATCCAAAACACATCCACGCCCATGCAACCACCATCCGCCAACGAAGAAATCGCAGCCCTCACCAAACGCCTCGCAACTCTCCAGGACGAGGCCGAAGAAGAACTCCGGCAAAAGCTCAAAGAAGCCCGGGCCATCGTAGCCGACCTCGAGATGCAACTCAGCGAAATCACAGGCCGTCCCACCGCCTCCCAAATCAAAGCCGCCAACGGTTTCGCCCCATTGTCCGACGACCAACTCGAAGTCCAAATCCTCTTCGTCGTCCAAAAAGAAGGCGACCAAGGCACAAATGCCGCCGAGATCGCCCGCAAACTCAACCAAAACCCCGTAAAAATCCGCCAATGGATCAAATCCCACCCCGGCAAACTCCGCAGAGAAGGCAGCGGCCCAGGAACGAGGTTTTTTGTGCAGTGATGGAATGAAGTCCTTCGCCGTCGCGGTCTTATTTTTGGCGCTGACTGCTTCTACCGGCCTTTATGCCAGGGCCATAAGATATTGGCTGCCAGATGAACTATGCGAAAGGTCCTCCCTCGTCTGCGACGGAATGGTTCTTGATGTCACCCCCCGAGAGTTCAAAGAAGAAAAAAAGAATAATGGCAATACATTACCGGTACGCGTGTATTCCGCCAAAGTGAAAGTGCTCTCGGTCCTGAAGGGTAAACCTGTCGATACCCTGGAAATGCGATTTGAAGTGCGCGATACTCGGGGCATGGTTACTGACGGTCCACGCGAGATTAGTCTGAAAGAGGGCGAAAAATATAGGTTTTATCTCAATCAGGATGCAAATAAGAACTGTTACTGGGGCTATCTTCAAGGAGAACTCGATGATGCGCAATCCGTTGGGCCAATTCTTATTCCGGATAGCCAGGAAGATGCCGGCCTCCGTATTCACGAAATTGATAGAGACAGAGGGCGGCTAAATGAATCCCTTATTTCCACATTTCGACTGCAAGGTTCGCCCGGCTTTGAAACGGCTCGGAATGAAGAGCTATCGAGATGGCTTCAACTCTTTTTGAAGTGCGAATCCTTGAAGAAGGCGAAAACCGACCAAGCGTACCTTAAAAGGTTCGAGGTGCGAATAATTCAGGATTTGGTACGAATGAAGGAATTCTTCTGGTCTAGATAGTGTCGTCACGAGATAGCCAGCCATAGGACAATGCAGCGGATTTGGACGAGTGAGAGGAAGGAAGAGGCTCTTTTTGCGTATCTGGTTGCAATGCCTCGCCATCGCTTGAGGTG
>JBEKOV010000085.1:0-15917 GCA_049521415.1 Chthoniobacteraceae bacterium | reverse complement strand
GGGCAATTGGGAGGGAGCGGGGTTATCGGCGGGGGGCTGAACTTTTGGAGGTTCGTATCGCCTCATGTGGGGGAGCCTGTCGGGGATGATTGAGACCAATGTGCCAACGGGGATTTCGTCGAATACTTTAATGACGTCCTTTGAGCGCATGCGGATGCAACCCCAACTTACAGGCGAGCCGATGGTGTGCTCGTCCGGGGTGCCGTGAATGTAAATGCCGCGGCTGCGGGCGTTTTTGTTTTGTGGCTCCGTTCCGTCGAGCCAGATGAGGCGGGTGACAATGGGATCGCGTCCGGGAGCGTTGACGGGGAGGACTTCGCCGGTGGGTGAGCGATGGCGGATGACGGCGCCGGGGCTGAGGTCGGCGCCGATCTTGTCGCATACGCGCAGATCACCGAGCGGGGTCTTGTAACTGCCATAGTTGTCGCCTGTGCCGAAACGCGACGTGGATACGGGATAACGCGCGACCAATTGTCCGTCGTAGACGACGGCCAGGCGCTGCTCCGGGACGCTGATGAGGACTTCGCAGGATGGAGACGGAGGGGCTGAGGGCGGCGCGGTTTGAGTCGAAGCGGCCCGGGCCGAGGCGGCCTGGCAGATCAATGCCAGCCATGCGGCGCCTAATATACTGAGTAGACGGTGCGAAACTACTGTCACGGGCGCTGCATTTAGCCATTATTCGTTCGCATTACAACCCAGAAGATACTCGAATAATCCGACAGCTTGCGCACATTCTCCGCTGATGGATGCAGTTGATCCCAGTCTTGCGATCCGTGATTTGGTGAAAAGCTACGGCACGACGCGCGCCGTGGATTCGGTGTCGCTTGAAGTGGGGGCGGGGGAAATATTGGGGCTGCTGGGGCCGAATGGGGCGGGGAAGACGACGGTGGTGGAGTGCGCGCTGGGACTGCGGACGGCGGATTCGGGATCGATACGGATCGCGGGGCACGATGCGCGGGAGCAGCCGACGGAGGTGAAGCGGCGGGTGGGGGCGGTGCTGCAATCGACTGCGCTGCAGGATGTGATCACGCCGCGGGAGGCGCTGGAATTGTTCGGGGCGTTTTATCCGAAGGCTATTGCGGCGGCGGATTTGCTCGATCGGTTTTCGCTGGCGGAGAAGGCGGATGCGCGATTCGAGACGCTGTCCGGCGGGCAGCGGCAACGGCTGGCGCTGGCGCTGGCGTTTGTGAATGATCCGGCGCTGCTGTTTCTGGACGAGCCGACGAGCGGGCTGGACCCGCAGGCGCGGCGGCAGTTACACGAGGTGATCCGGCAATTTCGAGCGGAGGGGCGGGCGGTGCTGCTAACTACTCATTATATAGAGGAGGCTCACGCGCTGTGTGACAGGATTGCGATTTTGCACCGGGGGCGCATTGTGGCGACGGGGACGCCGGATGAATTGATTGCGCGGTCGGGGGCGGGGGCGCGGATTATTGTTCGGGCGGCGCAGGCGCCGGATACGGCGGCGCTGGGGCGGCTGCCGGGGATAAGTGGAGTGACGGAGACGGAGGGCGCGGTGACGCTGCAAACCAAAGCGAGCGGGGCGGCGGTGATTGAGTTGGTCAATTACCTTGCGAGGACGGGGAATGAGTTACTTGACTTACAAGTAAGGAAGCCTTCGCTGGAGGATATCTTCATTGAACTTACCGGGGATTCCGGGGCGGGATTATGAAGGGGATACTTACGCATTTGTTATTGACGCTGCGGCTGAATTTTCGGGCGCGGCAGGCGCTGGTGTATGGGTATCTTGTACCGGTTTTTTTCCTGATCGCATTTGGGAGTGTGTTTCATTCTTCGGCGCCGCCGTTGCTGTACGAGATGGGGCAGTTGGTGACGATTACTGTTTTGGGGGGCGCATGTTTTGGGATTCCGACGGCGATGGTGGCGGAGCGGGAGCGCGGGGTGTGGCGGAGGTATCGTCTGCTGCCGGGGTCGACGGCGGGGCTGATAGTGAGCGCGATGGTGGCGCGGTATATTATTGTGCTGCTGGCGGTGGTGATGCAGTTCGGGCTGGCGTGGTGTCTTTACAGGACGCCGTTTCCGGCGCATCCATTTGGGGAATTGGCGGCGTTCAGCGCGGTTTGCTTCGCGTTTCTCGGGATGGGGTTGATGATTGCGATGCTGGCGGGGGCGGTGCCGGCGGTGCAGGCGCTGGGGCAGGCGATTTTTCTGCCGATGATTTTGATCGGGGGAGTCGGGGTGCCATTGCGGGTTCTGCCGGGATGGGCGCGGATATTGGCAGGGTATCTGCCGGGGCGATACGCGGTGGAGGCGCTGGATGCGAGTTATCTGCCGGGCGGGACGGGGCTGGCGGGATCGAGGTTTGCGCTGGTGGCGCTGATTGTTATTGGAGTGGCGGCGTGCGTCGCGGGGTCGAGGATGTTTCGGTGGGATTCGGAGCAGAAGGTTGAGGCGGGGGCGAAGGTTTGGATCGTGTTCGCGCTCGCGGCGTGGGCGGGCGTTGGGGTTTTTGCGCAGTATTCGGGGCGCTCGGGGGTTCGTGTTGAATCGGCGATTCCGAAGGCGCCGTGGGAGGAGATTACGACGGCTCAGATTGCAAGTGTCAGTTTTGCCGGCCTGACGCCGGATGATAGTGATATTGCGCCGATTGAGGCGAATATGGCGGGGCTGAGTGCGGCATCGAAGGCGCGCGTGGGGTATATCGGGCAATTGCTTTTGACGTGGGCGCCGGGGCAGGTGAATGATCCGGTGCAGAGGGTGCATGATTTACTCTATGCGGCGTCGGTGTTTGATATTGACGAGGATCCGGATGAGGGGGCGATTGGGCGGACGATTCTTGATTATATTCGGAAGGAGGCGCCTGGGGATGATTTGGAGAAGATACTTACTTATATCATTAAGAATCCGGATTCGGGGTCGGTTATTACGAAGGTGCCGGAGTTGGGGGCGCAGGGGGAGATCGCGGGGGATGCGGCAAGGGATCGGTCGGCGATGTATGCGACGAAGCTGTTGGAGAGGATTGTTGGGAAGTAGGAATGGGTGGATAGGACCACGGGGCGTAAACCCGCATGGGCCACCGGCCCATGGCTACAACGCTGGCGTGCGGGTGGGTGGGCATTCTAGTGGCTTGCGTTTGGGGCTCTTCGGGCGCATGCTTTTGGTATGCGCGTTTTCCTCTTTGTTTTGTTGGTTTGCGTTTTGGCGCCGGTGATTGGCTTTGCCGATGAATCGGAGACCAATCTGGTGGCGGAAGCGCAGCGGGCTTATATTGCCCATGATTATGATACTTGCCCATGATTATGATACGGCGAAGGATTTGTTCGGGCAGGTGATCCAGGTGGACCCGCAAAATACGCTGGCAATCCAGTATCTTCGCAATATCCGGCAGGCGCAGGCGGGGATGCCGTCGCCGCCGGCGAGTGACCCGTTGCAGAGCCTCATGTTGAAACAGGTTAATCTGAAGGGCGCGACGTTTTCGAGCGCGCTGGATTTTTTCAAGCAACAGGCGGCGGCGCAATCGGTGAATGTTTCGTTCGTGCCGCAATTGCCGCCGGAGCAGATGCAGCGGCCGATTACCTTGAATTTAACTAATATACCGTTTCTGGATGCGCTGACTTACTTGTGCCAGATGGATGGGGCCACTTACAGGCAGGATCCGTATGCGATCGTGATTCTGCCGGCGTCCGCGGCGGCTCCGGCTCAGTAGATTACGCGGGCGAGATAGAGGCCCTCGGCAGGGGCGGCGAAGTGGCACTTTGGGCCGCCGTTGAGATATGCGGAGATACTTTCGGCAGGGGCGCGGGCCTGGGCGGTCCTGACCAATGCGCCGGTCATGAGGCGGACCATTTTATAAAGGAAGCCGTCGCCGTGGAATTTTAGGGTTACGAGCGGGCCTTTTTTTCGGATTTGGAGGCTGAAGATGGTGCGGACGGTGTCTTGATCGGGTTTGCCGCGGTTTGCGGCGAAGGATTTGAAATCGTGTTTGCCTTCGAATGCGCGGGCGGCGCGGCGCATGGAGTCGAGGTCGAGAGGGGCGGGGAGATGCCAGGCGCGGCGCAATTCGAAGGGGGAGAGGATGGGAGCGTTCCAGATGCGGTAGAGGTAGATTTTTCCGCGGGCGGAATAGCGGGCGTGGAAGCCGGGGCGGGCGCGAGTGGAACGGAGGACGCGGATTTCGCGGGGGAGATTGGCGTTGAGGGCGGGGGTCCAGTCGATTTTCTTTTCGGGAGGGACGTCGGCGTGGGCGCATTGGGCGAGGGCATGGACGCCGGCATCGGTGCGTCCGGCGCCGTGGACGGGGATGCGCTGGCCGCAGAGGGTGGCGAAGGATTGCTCGAGGCAATCCTGGATGGTGTTGCCGGCGGATTGGCTCTGCCAGCCGTGGAAGTTGGCGCCGTCGTAGGCGATGAGGAGGCGGAGGCGCATGGGGGGAGGGAAATTCGAAATTCGAAGGATTTGAGGGAGAGGGGATTTAGCAGAAGGATGCGAAGGGAGCAAAGGACGGAAGGGACAGAAAGGACAGAAAGGACGAAAACCAGAAGGGCGCGAGCGGACCACGGGGCGTAAACCCGCATGGGCCACCGGCCCATGGCTACAACTGCATGGCTTGTGAGTCGAGGTAGCCCTGGAGGATCATCTGGGCGGCGACCTGGTCGATGATGGGGCGGCTTTTTTTTACGTTGAGGCCACGCTCGTGGAGGGCTTTTTGGGCGGCGACGCTGGTCATGCGCTCGTCCCAGAAGATGATTTCGCAGCCGGGGGCGGCGGCGCGGAGTTTCCCGCCGAATTCGCGGGACTTGGCGGCTGCGGGACCGTGGGAGCCATCCATGTTGCGCGGGAGACCGATGACGACGACCTGCACGTTCTCGCGCTTGATGACGGAGGCAATGTAGGCGGCGAGGTTGGGGACGGTCTTGACGCGGACGGTTTCGAGGGGATGGGCGAGCATGCCGAGATCGTCGGAGAGGGCGAGGCCGACGCGCGCGGCGCCCAGGTCGATGCCCAGAGCTTTCATGGGGGCTACTGCAACTCCGGGGGCACTTTGCCGACGAGGTGCTTGATTTTTTCGGACTCGTTGCGATGGGCGACGAGGAGGGCGTCCTCGGTCTGGACGACAATCAAATCGCGGACGCCCATGAGGGCGATGGCGCCGTGGCGTGTGGTGTAGACGATATTGCCGGAGGCGTTGAGGGTGGTGAGGCGCTCGGTATTGGCGGCGTTTTTGTCGGCGTCCTGGCGGAGGTATTTGGCGATGGAGGACCAACTGCCGACGTCGTCCCAATCGAAACCGGCCTCGACGACGAGGACGCGGGCGGCCTTTTCCATGATCGCGTAGTCGATGGAGATTTTGGGCAAATGGGGGAAGCGCTCGGCGACGGTGGTGGCGAAATCGCCGCCGGCATGGAGAGTGGAGACGAAAGCGGCGAGGGGCTCGGCGTGGCTCTCGAGGGCGGCGAGAATGGCGCAAAGGGGCCAGACGAACATGCCGGCGTTCCAGCGGAAATTTCCCTGGCGGAGGAATTGTTCGGCGAGCTCGGCGTTCGGTTTTTCGCGGAAGCGGACGACTTCTCGGACGGTCTGGCCGCCGGGATTGGCGGTTATTTCCAGAACGGGCCCCTCCTCGATGTAGCCGAAACCGGGGCAGGCCCAGGTGGGCTTGATGCCGATGGTGACGAGCTCGCCGGTCTGCTCGGCGGCGGCGACGGCGGTGCGGAGCGTGGCCTGGAAGGCGCCGCGGTCGCGGATGAGATGATCGGCGGGGAGGACGATCATTGTGGCGGCGGGGTTGCGGAGGGAGACCCAGCCGACGCCGAGGGCGATGGCGGCGGCGGTGTCGCGCTTGGCGGGCTCGGCGACGATATTATCCGGGGGCAAGCCGGCGGCGAGGGAGCGGACGGCGGCCTCCTGGTCGGCATTGGTCAAAATGAGGATGTGATCGCGCGGGACGAGGCCATCGAGGCGGGCGAGGGTCTCCTCGAGGAGAGTGACGGTCGAGAAGAGGGAAAGGAGCTGTTTTGGGCGGTTGCGGCGAGAAAGTGGCCAGAAGCGCTCGCCGCTGCCGCCGGCGAGAATCAGGACGTAAAGAGAAGAAGTCGTAGTCACCGTGTACGGAATATGCTTATATTAAACTCGCATGGGTGCATACTCCGAAAGCTCGGGCTTTCGAGCTTAATCGCACCCGGCGCGCCCAATACCGTATGTCCAGTCCACGCCAAAAGCACGTTGAAGTCACAAGTCTGGTCGCCGTAACGCAGGCGGCCGTCGGCTGCGGGATAGGCCTCCTGATGGCCAACCGCCTGCAATCCACGCCCCGGAAGGTGACGGGGTGGATCATGGTGTCGCTGGGGCTGGCGTCGGTGACGCCCTTGGTGGTCGGCTATTTTGCACGGACGGCGAATCATCCGGGGTCGGCCCGAGCGATGCGGCGGCGACTCGATTCCATCCGGCAGGACTCGGGCTTCTCCGAGAGCGCCGACGTGTTTTGAAGGGAACGATTCATCTGCGGATGATGAAGAAAGAGCCGTGTCGCGCGGCTTGAAACTCCATGGCGACCCGCTACTATCTGCCCATGGCACGCCAACAGGAGAACCAGGTGGTCGGAGAAGTGATCGGCCTAACCCTCCTCGGGCTGGGGACGCTGCTCTTTCTCGCGCTGATCTCGTACCAGCCGCGCGATGTGCCGGCGTGGGTGCCGATTATCGCCAGTTCGGCGCACGCGGGGCATGCCAGGCCTGACTTCATCGGGCCGGTGGGTGCGATTGTGGCGGGGATTTTCTTTTTCCTGTTCGGGTTCGGGTCGTTTGCGGTGGCGGCGATCCTGCTGGGGTATGGCGGGGCGAAGCTGATCATGCCAGATATCCGGATCATGCGGCGGATGCCGTGGATCGTGGCGGGGGCGCTCTGTTTTTCGTGGTTCATTGAAATCCAGCCGTGGTGGCTGTCGGATTGGCGGAGGAATATGGCGATCCCTGGGAAAGGGGGGTGGCTGGGGCATTTGCTGGGGGCGATTTTTCATAGCGCGCTGGGGTCGGTGGGGTCGGGAATCCTGCTGGTGATCGTGTACCTGACGTGTCTTGTGATGATGACGGGGATCCATCCGATCGCGCTGGTGCGGCGGCTGATGGCGCTGCCGGGAATCTGGGCGGAGAACCGCCGGAAGGCGCAACTGGAGCGGGCGGACGAGCGGGAGCGGCTGGCGATCGAGAGCCGGAAGCTGGCGAAGGAGGCTGGAAAGATCGAGCGGCAACTGCGCAGGAAAAAGGCGCTGCCCGCCGCCGAGCTGGACGAGATGGACGGGGTGGCGGCCCCGGGAGAGGATTTGTTTGCCGGGTCGCGCCCGGCGCCGCAGATCATCGATACGGCGCTGGCGAGGCCATCATCGAAGAATAAGCCGAAGGCGCCGGCGGTTCCGATTTCATACGAGAATTACACGCTGCCGGATACGAGCCTGCTGGATGGGCTGGACGAGGAGGGGCGGCAGGCGGCGGACCCGGAGGAACTGAAGGAAATCCAGGGGGTTATTATAGAGACGCTGGCGCAGTTTGGGATCAGCGTGGCGGCGGGAGATATCACGCGGGGGCCGACGATCACGCGGTACGAGGTTTATCCGGCGAAGGGCGTGCGGGTGGACAAGATCACGTCGCTGGAGCGGGATATCGCGCGGGCGACGCGGGCGGAGCGGATCAATATTTTGGCGCCGATTCCGGGCAAGGATACGGTTGGGATTGAGATTGCGAATTCGCGGAAGATGAAGGTGGGGCTGAGGGAATTGCTGGAGTCCGACGAGTGGCACAATACGAAGGCGAAGATTCCGCTGGGGCTGGGAAAGGATGTGTACGGGAATACGATCGTGGCGGACCTTGCGCAGATGCCGCATTTGCTCGTGGCGGGGACCACGGGCTCGGGGAAGAGCGTTTGCATCAACTCGATTATCGCGAGCATGATGTACCGGTTTACGCCGGAGGACCTCCGATTCGTGATGATCGATCCGAAGGTGGTGGAGATGCAGATTTACAATGACCTGCCGCACCTGCTGGTGCCTGTAGTGACCGATCCGAAGAAGGTGCTGCTGGCGTTGCGCTACGTGATCGAGGAGATGGAGAAGCGGTACAAGATTTTCGCGAAGGCGGGGGTGAGGAACATCACGAGCTTCAATGGGCGTCCGAAACCGAAATCGCAAAAGGAACTGGACGCGGAAGCTGAGGCGATGGGTGTGGCGAAGGCCGCCAAGGAACCCGCGCCGGAGCCGGGGAGCGTGGAGGAGTATGTGCAGAATGTGGAAATCCAGGTTCCGCGGGACGATGAGATCGTGATCCCGGAGAAGATGCATTACATCGTGGTGATCATCGACGAGCTGGCGGACCTGATGCAGACGGCGCCGGCGGACGTGGAGAACGCGATTGCGCGGATCACGCAGATGGCGCGGGCGGCGGGCATCCATATGATCGTGGCGACGCAGACGCCGCGGGTGGATGTGATCACGGGAGTGATCAAGGCGAATATCCCGTGCCGGATCGCTTTTCAGGTGGCGTCGAAACTGGACTCGCGGATCATTATCGAAAACCCCGGGGCGGAATCGCTGCTGGGGCAGGGGGATATGTATTACATGCCGCCGGGGACGTCGCGGCTGGTGCGGTCGCAGGGGGTGCTGGTGACGGACGAGGAGATCAAGAGGATCATCGAGCATTGCCGGCGGTTTGCGGAGCCGGCGTTCGATTCTGAGGTGCAGGAACGCTTGCAGGGGGCAAACACGGTGGAGGAAATCACCGAGGAGGAGGAGGAACTGGTGCAGAAGTGCATCGAGATCATGCGGCAGGAGCGGAAGGCGAGCACGTCCCTTTTCCAGCGGAGGCTGCGGCTTGGATATTCGCGAGCGGCGCGGGTGGTGGATATTCTCGAACAACGCAGGTACATTGCCCCCGGCGAGGGAGCGAAGCCGCGCGAAATCCTTGTCGATCTCGATGCTCTTGTGTGAGAAGCGCCCCCCTCCTGATCTGTCTTTTGAAATGCCCGCCGCTCCGCCCAAAGTAGCCCGATGGTCAATTCCGTAGGAAAAAAGCTTCAGCAAGCGCGTCTCAGCCAGCAATTGTCAGTGGAGGAGGCGGCCCGGGTGACGCGCATCCGTCCGGACAAGATCATCGACCTGGAGGAGGATAATTACTCGAACTTCCCGAGCATGTCGTACGCGAAGGGTTTTCTGACGCTGTACGCGAGATTTCTGGGGGTGGATGTGCGGGAATTCGCGGAGACGCTGCACGCGCCGAACCCGGTTAGCAGCGAGGATTATGAATATCTGAACGTGGCGGCACACCTGCCGCCGACGACGCCGACGCGGCGCCCGTACGACCCGGAACCGCGGCGGCAGCGGGCGATCCTGCCGGTGGTGGTGTTTGCGATTCTTATTTGCGTGGTAGGGGCGGCGATTTACCTGGTTGTGTCGTTCGAGCGGCTTGGGAATTTGAATGAATTGGGGGAAAAGAAGGACCAGTCTTCTCCGGCGGGGTCTCCGGCGATATCGACTCTGCCGACCGCGGAGGAAGCGGCGACACCCGCGCCGGCGCCGCCCGTGGCAGTTGTGGCGCCACCGGCCCTGCCGGCGGCATCGGCGATACCAGTGGCGCGGGCTGTGGCTGTGCCGGTGGCGGTGGAAACGGCTGTACCGGTGGCACGGGCAGTGCCTGTCGCATCGGCCGTGCCGGTTGCGCCGGTGATGCGGACGACTGAGCCGGTGCTGGTGGCGGCGCCCGCGGAGGCGATTCCGCCCGTGCCGACGCCTCCGATTGCGGAAGCGGAAACGCCCGTGCCGGCCGAGTCGCCGCCGCCGGCGCCGGCGGGGACGTTCGACCCGACCAAGGAGGTGCGGCGTGCGGAGCCGGTGGTCCCGAGTTCGCCGGCGCCACCGGATAATGCGGCTGTGACGCCGCAGGATGCGCCAGTGGCGGGCGGGAGCCCGGCGATTGCGGAAGGGGAGCCAGCGGCTGCCGTGGCACCCGAGGAGACGCCGGAGGCGATCAAGGAGGTGAGTATTTTGCCAATCCGAAAAACAATGGTGACAGTGCGCAAGGATGTGGCAGATTCCGCTCCCATTTTCCAAGATTGGCTTTACCCGGGAGACGGCCCGCTGAAATTGAGCGGGCATAAGTTCTGGATCCAGGTCCAGGACCCGTCGGCCGTCCAGATCACCCAGGACGGCCAGGCGCTCCCGAGCGGCCAGGGCGATATCTCAATCGAATGACAGCACCCACGACCAGCGCGCCCGTCCGGATCGGAATGATCTCGCTGGGCTGCGCGAAGAATCTCGTCGACGCCGAGGTGATGCTCGGGGACGCGGCGAGCCGCGGCATGGAGGTGACGGCGGATGCGGACGAGGCGGACGTGCTGGTGGTGAATACGTGCGCGTTTATCGATTCGGCGAAGGAGGAATCGATCGAGGCGATCCTGGATGCGCACCGGCGGCGTGGCTTGCGGAAGAAGCCGGGGCAGAAGCTGATCGTGAGCGGGTGCATGGCGCAGCGGTTCTCGAAGGATCTGGCGAGGGGGATGCCGGAGGTGGATGCGTTCATCGGGCTGGACCAGGTGAATCAACTGGGCGAGATCGTGGAGGGGCTGCTGGCGGGGCCATCGCCGCTGAAGAATGACGACTGGCGTCCGCTGGACCTGGTGACGCGGAATTCGGTTTTTATCCCGGATTTCGATACGCCGCGATTCCGGCTTACGCCGTCGCATACGGCGTATGTGAAGATCGCGGAGGGGTGCAATCATCCATGCTCGTTCTGCGTGATCCCGCGGATGCGCGGGCGGCATCGGAGCCGGTCGATCGCGTCGGTGGCGGCTGAAGTGCGGAACCTGGTGGCGGAGGGGGTGAAGGAGATCAACCTGATCAGCCAGGATACGACTTACTTTGGGATGGATGAGTGGGAGGAGCGGGCGAATGCGACACAGCCAGTGGATTCGACGCGCGGGCCGACGCTCTCGCTGTTGCTGAAGGAGCTGCAGAAGATCGAGGGGGAATTCTGGATTCGGCTGCTTTATACGCATCCGGCGCATTGGAGCGATGAATTAATTGGCACCATCGCGGATTGCGACAAGGTGGCGCGCTATATTGACATGCCGCTGCAGCATATCCATGAGGAGATGCTGCTGGGGATGCGGCGGGAGACGTCGCGGCGGCACATTGAGGAGTTGATCGCGCGGATGCGGGCGGGGATACCGGGGCTGGCGCTGAGGACGACGTTCATCGTTGGATTTCCCGGGGAGACGGAGGAGTATTTTGAGTCGCTGCTGGAATTCATCGAGGCGGTGAGATTCGAGCGGCTGGGGATTTTCACTTATTCGCGAGAGGAAGGGTCGCGGGCGGCGAAGATGGAGGGGCAGGTGCCGGCGAAGACGAAGCAGGCGAGATTCCGGAAAGCGATGCGGCTGCAACAGCGGATTGCGCGGGAGATCGCGGAGGGGCAGATCGGGAAGACGTTGAGGGTGCTGGTGGAGAAGGAGGGGGTGGCGCGTGCGGAATCGGATGCGCCGGATGTGGATACGCAGGTGTTGCTGACGGGGGCGGCGGGGGTGGGGGAGTTCGCGAATGTAAGAATTACGGGGTCGAGGGTGTATGATTTGGTTGGGGAGCCGCTGGGGGCATAGGGTTATGCGGATGTGTGCTTTATGGTCCTTGAACGTGCCGAGGCGATTTAAATAGAACTGTGCCAATCGAGACCGGGAAAGACAGGTTAATCGGACCGCAGAGCGTAAACCCGGGCGGACCAACGGTCCGCGCCTACAACGCTGGCGCGCCTCGCGGGTCTGCCTTCTGGGTGGGGGCGGGGATATTTTTGAGCCGGGTCGCGGGGCTGGTGCGGGAGAGTGTGTTTGCGCATTATTTTGGAAATTCCAGGGCGGCAGACGCATTCAAGGCGGCGATTCGAATCCCGAACCTGCTCCAAAATATGCTGGGCGAAGGGGTGCTTTCGGCGTCGTTCATTCCGGTCTACTCGCGACTGCTTGCGGAAGGAAAAGAGGAACTTGCGGGGCGCGTTGCCGGCATCGTCGCGAGCCTCCTCGCGCTGGTCGCGAGTATCGTCGTTCTCATCGGCATCCTGATCGCGCCGGCGCTGATGAGCATCCTGGCCCCCGGCTTTCCCGCGGAGGTGCGCGATCTGACGATCGAGCTTGTGCGGATTATGTTTCCGGGGGCGGGAATATTCGTGATGTCGGCGTGGTGCCTTGGCATCCTCAATAGCCATCGGCTCTTCTTTGTATCGTACGTCGCACCGGTTTTGTGGAATGTGGCCATGATTGGCACCCTCCTGGGTTTTGGCCACGGCCACTCGCAGGACTCGCTGGCGGTCATTCTGGCATGGGGCTCGGTTGTAGGGGCGCTTCTGCAATTTGGCGTTCAGCTTCCGTTTATTTATTTGCGGAAAACGGCTGAGGGACCGTCGATCGGGTCGGCGATTGTGCTTGCGCTCGATGTCACGCTGGCGCCGGTGCGCCAGGTGTTCCGAAGCCTGGGCCCGGTGGTTGTCAGCCGCGGCGTTGTTCAATTAAGCGCCTACATCGATGGCGTCATTGCGAGCCTCCTTGGCGCGGGAGCAGTGGCCAGCCTGGGGTATGCGCAGATTCTTTACCTGCTTCCGATCAGTCTGTTCGGAATGTCAGTGGCGGCGGCAGAATTGCCGGAAATGTCGCGGGCGACTGGCGCCACCGAGGAGATTCACGGGCAATTGCGGACGCGGTTGATCGCGGGGAAGCGGAATATTGCATTTTATGTCATTCCGAGCATCGCCGGCTTTTTGATTCTCGGACGGCATATTGTGGCGGCGCTATTTCAAACGGGGCATTTTACGGCGCAGGATACGCTTTGGGTTTGGTATATTCTGATGGGATCGACGGTGGGGCTGCTGGCGGCGACGTGGGGGCGGCTGTATTCATCGGCTTTTTACGCGCTGCGCGATACGCGGACGCCGCTGTATTTCGCGATTATTCGCGTCACACTTACCGCCGGTCTTGGGTTCCTGTTTGCGTTTCCGTTGCGCGGCTGGCTGAGTTTTGGGCTGCTGAATTTGATGCATCTACCAAAGCCGACGCTGCCGGGAATCGACCTGGGGCTGGGTGTGGTGGGGCTGACTTTTTCGGCGGGGTTGTCGGGGTGGATCGAGTTTCTCTTATTGAGGCGCGCATTGCAGAAGCGGATCGGGAGCACGGCGCTGCCGAATCATTATCCGTCGAAGATTTGGGCGGCGGCGCTGTGCGCAGCGGGAGCGGGGTGGGTGGTGGGGCATTTCGCGCATCTGCATTTCCGCTGGGCGAACCTGGGGGCGATTCTGGCGGCGTTCGGGACTGTGTATATGGGGCTGGGGCTTGTCGCGGGGATACCGGAGGCGCGGTCGGTATTGCGGCGGGGACGTTGACCGCGGTTAGTGAAAGGGTGCGGGGGTGAGGCGGTTGCGGTCCATGTAGAGGATGCATTCCGGCATGCCGAGGGGCAGGCGGAAGGGATAGGGGGATTTGTTGAGATTGACCGTGTGGACGATGTAGGCGGTCCAATGGCGGTATTCGCCGTCGATGAGGTCGCCCAAGGTGTTCTGGGTGCCGCTGATGGGTGTGAAGTAGAGGGCGGAGACGGGTGCGCCGAGGCGCTGGTAATCGCTGAGATCGATGAGGTCCGATTGCTCGACCGGGAGCCAGAGGCTGCGGCGGTCGGCGTACCATGCGACGGCCCACGGCATGTCCGAGCCGATGATTTCAGCGGGGGTGAACCAGCCTTTCATATAGGCGATGTAAGGGGGGGTGTAGGGGGGCCATTCGATTTTCCAACCGCTCTTCTCAAAGAGCATGTGGGAAAGCATGGGGATGCCGGATACGAAGAAGACGGCGGTGACCATGCTGACGCGAAGGAACTTGTGAACGTAGGCGCGCTGGCCCCATTGGGGGACGATGAAGCCGAGGCCGATGCGGCGGTCCCATTGGACGAGGAAATAGGCCACGCCGTAGGAGATGAGGAGGGGGACGAAGAGGAGATGGAATTGATTGGCGGCGAGGGAGCCCTCCTCCTGCATGCCGAAGATGGCCATGCCGATGACGGCGGATGCCCACATTGCGAGCAAGAGCCAGCGAAATGTGGCGGTGATGGGACGGCGGAATGGGTGAAGGACGCTGAGGAGGGCGACGGGAGCGGCGAAGCTCCAGCCGACGTACCCGATCAGGCGGTCGATCTGGGCCATAAGGTTCAAGCGTGCGTTTTCGGCAAAGTAATTGCCCGAGACGCCGGTGATATCGACATCGAAGCGCCGCATGTGGCCCGACTCCGAGTGGACGATGCCGGCGAGGCCCGCGTAGCCGGCGACGCCGCGAAAATCGCCGCAGATGAAGTAATTGCGGACGAGCCACGGGGTGTAAACGGCAAGAAAGAGGGCGAGCATCACGAGGGCGGCGGCGCCGCGCGGCCTGAAATAGAAAAATGAAAAGACGAGTACCGGCACGAAAATGAAGATGGAGAGGGCATGGGTGAGGGCCATCAGGCCGAAACCGGCGCCAATGGCCACCATCAAGGCGAGGTGGGGCTGGTTCGATTGGCGCGCCCTCATCGCGCGCAGGAGGGCGTAGACGTTGAGATTGAGGAGCAGGAGGAGGAACATCTGGGGCAAGCCGGAGATTGCGTAACGCCACATCATGTCGCAGATGACGGTGAGCCCGACGGCGATCCTGGCGAGGCGCTCGTCAAATAACTCCACGGCGATGAGATAGAGCACGCAGAGGGAGGCGAGGAAGAAGAGGACGCCCATGCACGCAATGGCGCGGTCCGCGGGATAAACGAAGCTGGTCTTTGTGAAATCCCATCCGGCCTTGATCGGGAGGTAGATTGCGGCGGCATCGAGCAGGGGGGGAATCGGCGCATTGTAAGTGTCTTCCCAGATGGCGGTCTGGACGGTCTTGCCATTGCGGCGCAATTGTCCGATTGCGAGGGGGCGCACCATTTTTGTCTGCCAGCCGTTGCCGCGGAGGATTTCGCGCCCGATCTGCGCCTGGTCCATGGCCTTGGAGATGGGCAGGCCGCGGAAGACGAAGATGACGTAATAAACCGAGAGGCCGATGGCGAGGGCGGTGAAGACGGCGCGCCAGATCCATTTGGCGAGTTCGCCCCGGTCGATGGAGGTTACGGTTCTCTGGATTTGCTCTTCGGCGGTGGGCATGTGCGGTGGTGTAGGGGCTTCGTCCCGCAGGAGCGGGACTATGCCCGCCCAAGGGGGGCTTGGCCGGCTAGGCCCGCCCAAGGGGGCGATGCGCGCGGGCTTCTGTACGGCAAAAGGGGGTGTGGGTCAATCGGGGTGCTGGGAGGGAGCGGGAATGCGCTGCTCCGGGGCGGAACGGTTGTGCAGATGAAAAGGGGAAGGTGGATTTTTTTTGAACTGTTCGATTTTCCGAAACTCCTTTGAGTGCATCGTCTTACCGATTTCGGGCGCGGCTCTCCGGGCCACGTCTTATTGCGAGATTACCAATAGACAACTTCCTGTCCGCCTGCGACATCACCTTTTCAAGCCGCATGTCGTCCCCGAAGATTCCGACCAGTTTTAAGGACATTTTCTTCATTTTTTAGTCAATTTTTCTTCTCCCTCACGATTTTTCCCAGTGGCGACGCCCGGTTTTTAAGGAACGACTAAAGTGATTGACATTTGGTCGATGAAATTCATTCTCGCGATATGATTAACGATCAAAACTCCCCACATCCGTTAACATTAAAATGGCGGAAGCAAACTTTTGGCTGTTTGTTTGTTTGTTTGATTTTAACGTCATTTGCCTGCGTTTCAGCGGCTCCCACGGCCCATAGCCCCAGCGAGGTGCTCCTAGGGCCTGTTAAGGTAAAAGCTCGACATTCTGGAATGATTTGAGATGATCAGGGATGCAAATCAACTCGGAGCAATACAATCGCATCGCTCATTGCTTTCCCAAGCACCGGGGCACCT
>JBEKOV010000084.1:0-24911 GCA_049521415.1 Chthoniobacteraceae bacterium | reverse complement strand
TGGCCACGGAGAATCTCCGGATGGACCCGCGCGACCAACACTTCCTCGTAATAGGAGCGATTAAAGATGCCGATCCGCCCGCGCTCGGGAAGCCGGCAGGTCGTGCGCCACAGAAAATCGTGCTTCAACTCCTCGTCACTCGGTTGTTTGAAAGCGAATACCTCGCAGCCTTGCGGATTGACCCCGGACATAACGTGCCGGATGGCCCCGTCCTTCCCGGCAGCGTCCATCCCCTGAAAAATCAGCAACAGCGCGTAGCGACCGGACGCGTAGTGAAGGCGTTGCAGCGCACTCAGCGCACTACTATGTTCCTCCAAGAGTTTTTGATACCGCTTCTTCGACTTACAATAGGGCTTCACAATGGTCGAACGCTCATTGAGTGCGACCTTGTCTCCGGGATGGACACGGAAATCCTTTGAATTGATTTTCATGTTGATTCTTTCGCCAATATCCGCTTCGTCCGCATCGGTCTATTTATGGGATACGGGCTGGCGAATCTCCCGCTCGGCTTTTTCCCAGTCCTCCGTTGCATGGCCGTCGTGGCGACCCTCCTGCTCATACAGTTGATAGGCTCGCTGTGCGATCTGCGGCCCCAAATCGGATTGAGGTTTTACTTTGATTGGATCGAAAATCCGATATGCGAGCAGCTTCACCCGGTCATTCACGAGAAACCAGGCCAGGGCATAACCCCAAACGAACAGCGCCCAACCCCAACCAAGTGGAGTCATAAACAGTCCATAGACGGCGATCAATGTCGCAATGATTTGCGTCCCAAGCACCGCCCCCCATAAGATCTTTGCTGGGCGAATGGACCAGAACGGACCGCGCGTGCGTGTAAGAAAAATTGTGAGATGCCCCGCTACCGAGAGTTTCAAATACATCAATGTCTGGATGTGGGCGCGGTCGAGATGAAAGACGCGCTCGCCGAGATAGAATAATCCGAACGCGGAGACTACCCCAATGACGCCCAGGACCGTCGATATCCCCAACACCATCCGCATGTTCCACTCCTCAGGCTGATGCTTATAATGAACATTATCATAGGCAATGGATAGGATGGCGCCATCGTTGAGTAACGCCAGCATCACGATCATCACGGCCGTCAACGGATAGAAATTGAATACCAGGATCGAAAGCGTCATGAAGAACAGCACACGCAATGTTTCGGCGATCCGGTAGATCGCGTAGCTGTTCATCCGCTGAAAAATTCTGCGGCTTTCCTTGATCGCATCAATAATCACCGAGAGGCCAGGCGTCAGCAGCACGATAGCGGCTGCCGCGCGCGCCGCGTCCGTGGCGTCCGAAACGGCGATGCCGCAGTCGGCTTTTTTTAGCGCGGGGGCGTCGTTCACACCGTCTCCAGTCATGCCGACAATGTGGCCGCGTTTTTGCAGTACATCGACAATGTGGAACTTGTGTTCAGGGAAGACCTGGGCGAAGCCGTCAGCCTTTTCGATGGACTCGGCCACCTGCGCGGTCTCTTCCTTCTTTGAGTCACCTAGGGCGGCGGCATCGAGTATATTCGTGCCCATATTCAGCTTTTTGGCTGTTTCCTTGGCGATGGCCAGGGCATCACCCGTAACCATCTTGATCTTTACCCCCATCGCGAGCGCGGTCGCGATGGTCTCCTTTGCATCTACCCGGGGCGGGTCGAAAAGCGGCAATACGCCAATAAATTGCCACGGCCCGCCCTGATCCGCCCTGGCCACACCCAGCGAGCGAAAGCCGCGCGCCGCGAATTCGTTGACTGCCTTGTCAACGGCGGTTTTCACCTGATCTTTATTAGCAGACAGTTCCAATATGACCTGCGGGGCACCCTTGCTCGTCTTGAACTGCTTACCGTCCGCACCCTTGACCGTAGCCTCGGTGCGCTTATGAACGGGATCGAACGGCATGAAATGAACCACCTCATAGCTTTTCAATGTCTGTTCATCTTTCACGCCGCCCAGAACAGCTAGGTCGATGGTATCGTTATTGTCGGCGCGCGATGCTAGCGCACCGGCAAGGATCACCTGCTCGAGCGGGATATTGTTTACACAGAATGGATCGCCGAGGGTGAGTTTGTTTTGGGTCAGCGTGCCGGTCTTGTCCGCGCACAGCAAGTCCACCCCGGCCAATTCCTCGATGGCCACTAATTTGCTCACAATGGCCTGTTTCCTGGCAAGCAGTCGCGCGCCGACTGCCATGGTCACGGAAAGCACTGTAGGCATCGCCACGGGAATCGCGGCCACTGTCAGAACCAGGGCGAACTGCAACGTGCTGAGGATCGGGTCGCCTCGAAAGATCGCAACAGCAATAATAACAGCTACCAAAGCTACCGCGAGGATGATCAGGTAATTCCCGATCTTTAATACCGCTTTTTGGAAATGGCTGACGGTGTGCGCCGTCTCCACTAATTGCGCTGTCTTGCCGAAGTAGGTGTTCTCGCCCGTGGCATAGACCAGCGCGCCGATTTCGCCCTGCCGAATAATCGAGCCAGAGAACACGGGGTCTCCTGGTTTTTTCTCGGCTGGAAGGGATTCTCCCGTCAGTGCGGACTGATCCACCTCCACGGAATCACCGTCGAGCAGACGCGCATCGGCCGGCACAATGTCGCCGAGGCGCAACCGAATGATGTCGCCTGGCACCACCTCACGTGCCGGTGGATTGATCCACTTCCCATCCCGTTTCACCCGGGCCTTAATCGCAAGCTTGGCCTTGAGAGCATCTATGGCATTGCCCGCCTCGCGTTCCTCCCAGAATCCGACAACTGCGTTGGCCACCAGCAAAAGCAGGATGATGAAGAAATCCGGCCAGTGGCGGACCACGCCCGACAGAATCACCGCTACCTCGATCATCCACGGGATGGGTCCCCAAAAATAGCTGAGGAATTTCAGAAACAGGTTGGTTTTCTCTTCTTGAATCTCGTTAGGCCCATATTGCGTTAGCCGCTTCTCCGCCTCCGCTTGAGTGAGGCCGTCCGGTGATGATCCCAGCCTTTTCTCAACCTCCGGCATGGGCAGAGTTTTCAGATCGTCCTTCGCTTCGGACTTCGATGCCGGATTCGATTCGGGAGCTTTGGGTTTCGAGTCTTCGGTAGCCTTTGGCTGATCGGTACTGGGTTTCATGATATATATCCTCTCGCTATTCTGAATTCTCCAAATCGAACGGGTTACACCTTGCCTGTCGGCTGGGCGGCGACGCCTCCCGTTGGTAAGGAATCCGGTAAATCAAGACGGGCCACGCCAATCCGGTTGTCGGCCATCCCGTAATAAATGTCGAAGCGGTCCGGTGCGCCGATATCGTCACGCCGGTCGATGCCGGTGGGGAAAACGATGTTGGGGACCGTGCCCTTACATTCCTTCGGCAACTCCGGCTTCAACACCGGCTCCGCCGAACGATAGAGGACCGTGCGCGGATGATCCTTTGCGAGCACCATCACCCCGGCCGAATAGCACAATTTATGTCCATCTTTGCCCAGCGCCGCGATTTCGCTCACGCCGTGGTAAATGATCAGCCAGCCATGCCGGGTCAGGACGGGAGGAGTTCCTGCGCCAATCTTCAATCTTGCCCAGGGAGCCACCGGCGCAGCCAGACGGTGATGCGAATTGAACAGCCCCAAATGCCGAGGTTCCGGATTCTCCGGAGGCATCGGGCAGTAAGAAATCCAGATGCTTTCATGATCGAGGTCCACGTCGCGAGGGCCGCCATGGCAGGCGGTCTCCTCGGGCCGAGTGCCGGGGAACAGGGGGCGATGGAGAAGAGCCATCTGCATTTTTCCGGCGTGGTTGGAGTTAGCTGTGGGGAAGAGGCTGGCATCCTTGTTGTCCACGTGCACGAAATCGATGCCGTCATACGGAGCAAAGGTGGCGAGCCCCAATCGCTTCCAATGAATTAAATCCTCTGAAATGGCGAATGCGATCCGTGGGCCGATGGAAGAGAGCGCCGCGTACGCCATCACGTAGCGCTGAAGTGGTTCCACGAATGTGACGCGCGGATCCTCGCAGCCACCGCCGCCATTTGGCAGCCTCTCGTAGTCAGCTTCCGGCTCCAGCGCGATGCCGAGCCGCTCCACTCCGCAAGGATCGCCTGCCTGGTTAAATTTTACGCGGGCAATGCCGATCCGCGAATAATTGCCTCGCGCGACAAGCCGCGGAAACAAGTAAAGATAGCCACCGGGGCCGCGAGCGGCAGCCGGATTGAGGACACCTTCGACCTCATGCGGATTGCCCGGTTCCGGCTCCATGATCTGCCCGAGGCGATGCAGTTGAAAGGCGTTCGTCAAGTTACCTCCAGGCAAGCCACGATGGCTTCGATCACGCGTTTCGTCTCATGAGGGTCTTTGACCTCAATGGATAAAGCGCCCGCTTCCTTGGCCGGATAATCGTTTCCACCCGGGAAAACGGCATCTCCGATGAAAATCATCTCCTTGATTTCAATGCCGAGGACATCGCGGAGTTTTCGAATCCCGTAGGCTTTGTCGATTCCATGCTTGGTGACATCGATGGAGGTCGCGCCACCCAGGCGCACGGAAAATTCCGGGATAAGCTTGTCGAGGAGCGCCTTTACTTTCTTTCGCTTGCCGAAATCAGGATCCCACTTCTCCTTTTCTTCCAAGGGAGCCTGTTGCCCCAACCCGGAGAACGTGATCTGGCTTCCCCGGTCTTCAATAATATCTCCCCACGTTTGCTTGGGCTTAAGGTCCGGCGATGCGGTCGCCTGCTTCAATGAGCTAATAATCTTCGATTTCTCTTCGTTGGTAAAATCTTCCGAATAGAGCAGTTTCCACCCTGATTCATATTGGTAGAACTTCGTTCCGCAGGTAGGGAGCAGAGACAAGCTCTTCAGGCGTCCGTCATGGGAAAGATGGGCGAGCACTTGTTTTTCAAACTGTGACCAATTGCCGCCCGATATGACGGACACCTTCACGATCGCGAGAAGAGAATTGAGCAGTCCCGCCATCTCGGCATCGACGGATGACTTGCTCTCGGCCAGTGTGCCGTCCAGATCAAAAACGATGAGCTTTTTCATCGAATTCCGGACCCTTTCGGCAGCGAAATTTGCAACAGAGTAACTTCGCCATGCGGCCGGCAAAGACAGTCTCCCACGACGGCAGGCAAAAGCACGACGTCGCCTTTGGCAAAGGCGTAGTCGGTGCCAAAGTGCTCCAAATGACCCGCGCCGGCGATGCATACAAGCACCCGCGGCGTTTCCTCCTTGCCGACTGAGAACGACCCTTCTCCGCTGATTCGCCAGACGCCGAAATGATCACAAAGGAAAAGCCGCTCGCGCAGCGCCGGGGCCGTCTCTACGACCCCCGGTACTACGGGACCGATTACAACCTGCATATAATCAATGCAAGCGAGCGCTTGATCGACTTGCAGCGGCCGATGCTGGCCTGTCTGGGGATCGACATGATTCCAGTCGTAAAGACGAAAGGTCACGTCGCTGTTCTCCTGTACTTCAAAAACTACAACGTCGTTCAAGGAGTGGACGGTTCCCGCTTGCACCAGGACAGCGTCGCCAGGCTTTGGCGTGAAGTACGCCAGGTGGTCCTCAACTTTCCCGTTTGCAATAGCGCCGCGAAGATTATCCGCCGTGGTGCCGGCCTTCAGGCCGGCGTAGATACGGCTTTCGGCATCCGCTTCCAGGACTACCCACGCTTCGGTTTTTCCATTCTCCCCCGGCGGAATCAGTTCAAGATGCGCATCAGAGGGATGGACCTGGACGGACAGAGCCTTGCGTACATCGAGAAACTTCAACAGCAGAGGAAATCGGGAAAACTGCCCAGCCAACCCTCCCATGAGCTGGTGCGGCCATTGGTCCAGCAGTTCTTTGATGGTTTTTCCCTTGAGCGGCCCGTCGGCGACGAGGCTGGGATGGTCGTCGCGGTCGCTCAAGATCCAGGCTTCTCCGATTGGGCCATCTCCCGGTAGCGGAGCGGAGAGAATGTCGGCCAGACGCCGACCACCCCAGAGCCGATATTGGTAGATCGGTTCGAATCGAAGGGGATATAGAGGTATTTTATTAATGAAATTCTTTCGGTTATCGAACGCTCTCTTATTGCTGTCCCACGGTAGTTGGTGGCGGTGCCTGCAATCGAACTCCAGGACGCCACGCCAGGTCGTCGCTCATTAAATAGATGATCATGCATCCGAACATCAGAATGACGGCGACCCAAAAGCGCCAATCATGATGCAGACGCATCCAAGCGGGGGTATGAGCATGATGTGTACTGCGGTGATCCGGACCGTGCTGGTGCTGATTGTGATTAGGCTCATTCATGGGTTCCCTCGCCCCCCGGGCCACGAATGTTGCAGTTGGTCAACCGCTGGACTGGGCGTGCCATTGGCGGACCGTGCTCCACGCGGCGTATTCTCGCTTCCATCCGACTCCGTTGCGGTATCGTAAGTGCCACGGCGCGCAGCCCGATTGCACCTGGCTCGATGATACAAAGCCTGCTGTGCCCGCAGCAGATTGGCCTCTTCGCCACGCCAAATCTCCAATGCCGGTTGCTGGATGGCGCGGGCAAACGAAAACGCCAAGGCCCAAGGCATGCGCAATTTGTATCTAACATTCATGGCATTCAAACGGGCGGAGGCCAGTTTTCCGGATTGGCCGCCCGATAGAAACGCAATCCCTGGAACGGCGGCGGGGACGGCTCGCAAGAGACATTGTACCGTCGCATCGGCGACCTTATCCACCGTCTCTTGTTCGGGGCACGTCAAACCCGGTAGCGTCATGTTGGGCTTCAGGATCATACCTTCCAGCATGACTCGTTGCCTGTAGAGCCGGTCGAATACCGTTAACAGGACTTCCTCTGTCACCTTGCGGCATCGATCGAGGGTATGCTCGCCCTCCATGAGCACTTCCGGCTCGACGACAGGCACCAATCCGGCTTCCTGGCATAATGCGGCATAGCGGGCCAATGCCTGTGCGTTGGCTTCGATGCAACCCCGGCTGGGAATGCCATCGCCGATGGCGATGACCGCGCGCCACTTTGCGAAGCGGGCGCCCATCTGAAAGTACTCCTTGAGCCGCTCACGCAATCCGTCGAGACCCTCGGTGATTTTCTCTCCGGGGTAGCCGGCCATCTTCTTTGCGCCGGTATCCACTTTGATGCCAGGAATGATTCCTGAATCGGTGATCACTTTAACAAAGGGAGTGCCGTCATTCTTCTTCTGGCGGATCGTCTCGTCGTAAAGGATCACTCCACTAATGCAATCACCCAGATTGGGCGTCGTTATAATTAACTCCCGGTACACCCTCCGGGCCTCCTCGGTCTGGGGAATCCCCAACAAGGCAAATCGCTTGTTACAGGTGGGATTGCTTTCGTCCATTGCCAGCAGGCCCTTGTCGTAGGCGACCAGTGCCCTTGCGGTGCCTATCAGTTCCGGTGGATTCATTTCGGATTGCTCCACTTCCAGTTGCGGATTTCCGGCAAATCCTCGCCATGCTTTGAGATGAATTGCTTGTGCTCGATCAGCCTGTCCTGGAGCTGCTGTTTGAGGTAAGCACCCTTCGATCCAGTCTGAGGCAGCCGGTCGATTGCATCGATCACCAGGTGGAAGCGGTCCAGCTCATTCTGCACCCGGATGTCGAAGGCCGTCGTAATGGTACCCTCTTCCTTGTAGCCGCGGACATGGAGATTGCGATTGGTCCGGCGGTAGGTCAGCCGGTGCACCAGCCATGGGTACCCATGGAAGCCAAAGATGATGTGCTTGTCTTTGGTAAAGAGTGAATCGTAGTCCGTCTCGCTCAACCCGTGCGGGTGCTCGCTCGCAGACTGGAGCTTCATCAGATCGACTACATTGACCACCCGGATCTTCAACTCGGGCAGGTGCTCGCGTAGAATCGAGACCGCGGCCAGAACCTCCAACGTCGGTGTGTCTCCGCAGCAGGCCATTACCAGGTCTGTCTCGCCCTCCTGATCGTTGCTGGCCCACTGCCAGATGCCGATGCCTTCCGTGCAATGCACGACGGCTTCCTCGATGGTCAGCCATTGGGGGAGGGCATGTTTTCCGGCGACCACCACGTTTACGTAGTTCCGGCTCCGCAGGCAGTGATCAAAGACCGAGAGCAGGCAATTGGCGTCCGCCGGCAAATAGACGCGCACGATACTGGCCTTTTTGTTGATCACATGGTCGAGGAAGCCTGGATCCTGGTGGGTGAAACCGTTGTGATCCTGCTGCCAGACATGGGAAGCCAGGAGATAGTTCAGCGAGGCAATCTTCCGCCGCCAGGGCAGTTCGGAAGTTACTTTGAGCCACTTCGCATGCTGGCTGAACATCGAATCCACGATGCGAATGAATGCTTCGTAACTATTGAACAAGCCGTGGCGGCCTGTGAGCAGATATCCCTCCAGCCAGCCCTCGCACTGATGCTCGCTGAGCATGGAGTCCAGGACCCGTCCCGCCGGGGCGAGAAATTCATCGTTCGCTACTTCCCGTGCATCCCACTGGCGATTTGTGACTTCGAATACCGCCCCCAGAAGATTCGAAAGTGTTTCATCGGGACCAAAGACGCGGAAATTGTCCTGATTCACCTTGGCTATATCACGCAGGAACTCTCCCAAAACGAGCGTGTCCTGTCCGTTAACGGCCCCGGGCGAAGGCACAGTTACTGCGTGCTTGCGGAAGTCCGGCATCCTGAGGTCGCGGAGAAGGATGCCCCCATTGGCGTGCGGATTGGAACCCATCCGCCTATCGCCCTTCGGCGCCAGTTCAGCCAGCTCCGGCATGAGTCGTCCGTTCTCGTCGAACAACTCCTCCGCCTTATAGCTTTTCATCCAGCTTTCCAACAGCGGGACGTGATCGGGGTGCTCGGAGTCCACTAGAAGCGGTACCTGGTGCGCCCTGAAGGTGCCCTCGATTTGCAGACCATCCACGAATTTTGGCCCCGTCCACCCCTTGGGCGACCTGAGGACGATCATCGGCCAGCGCGGACGCGTGGTGTCATTCCTGTCCCGCGCATTCTTTTGGATCTCCCGGATATCCTCAATGGCCTCTTCCAAGGTGGATGCCATGAGTTCATGCATCTTTTCCGGGTCGTCCCCTTCCACGAAGCGCGGACTCCAGCCGCAGCCCCGAAAGAATTGCTCCAATTCCTCATGCTCGATGCGGGATAGTACCGTGGGGTTGCTGATCTTATACCCATTCAGGTGCAGGATTGGCAGCACGGCTCCATCAGTAATCGGGTCGAGAAATTTGTTGGATTGCCACGCAGTCGCCAATGGCCCAGTTTCCGCTTCGCCATCGCCGACGACGCACGCCACGATCAGGCTGGGATTATCAAATGCCGCGCCGAAGGAATGGCTCAGCGAATAGCCCAACTCGCCGCCTTCGTGGATCGACCCCGGCGTGGTCGGCGCGACGTGGCTCGAAATGCCACCCGGAAACGAGAATTGAGTGAACAGCTTCTTTAGCCCGTTTTCGTCCTGGGTTACGTCCGGATAAATGTCAGTCCATGTGCCTTCGAGATAGACGTTGCCAACAATCGCCGGGCCGCCATGACCGGGTCCGGCAACGTAAAACATATCCAGGTCATACTTTTTGATGACCCGGTTCAAATGCACGTAGATGAAGTTCTGGCCTGGCGTCGTGCCCCAATGGCCGACCACCAGAGGCTTCACGTGGGATAGCTTTAGCGGTTCCTTGAGCAGCGGATTGTCGTACAGATAAATCTGACCGACCGACAGGTAGTTGGCGGCGCGCCAGTAGGCATCCATCTTACGGAGTAACTCGGGCGTAAGTGGATCGAGTGCGTAGGAATCTCCCTCGTGGAGTAATTCCGGTGTAAGTGTCGTCATATCTGTTTTCATGTTTTGTGTTTAAATCAGAGTGTTACTTTCCGCAGTCGCAAGGCGTTGCCGATAACCGAGACCGAACTGAGGCTCATCGCGGCGCCCGCAATGACTGGGCTGAGAAGTAAGCCGAAGTAAGGATAAAGCACTCCCGCCGCCACCGGAATACCCAGCGCGTTATAGAGAAAGGCGAAGAACAGATTCTGCCGGATGTTCCGCATCGTCGCGCGACTAAGGCGTATGGCTTGGGCAATCCCGCGAAGATCGCCTTTTACCAGTGTGATGCCCGCGCTTTGCATGGCAACGTCGGTCCCGGTTCCCATGGCGATGCCGACCTCCGCTTCGCTCAGGGCGGGCGCGTCATTGATACCGTCGCCAGCCATAGCCACATGCTTTCCTTCCGCCCGCAGTTTCTTAACCTGGGCGACTTTCCCGGAGGGTTCCATTTCCGCTTCCACCGCATCGAGACCGAGCTGCTTCGCAACGGCAGCGGCGGTGCGGCGGTTATCGCCGGTGAGCATGATCACTTCCAGCCCGAGCGCATGGAGAGCCTTGATCGCTTCGGCAGTAGTGGATTTGATCGGATCGGCGACGGCTAGGATTCCCGCCGGCTTGCCATCAATGGCGACGAACACCGCGGTCTTGCCGTCCTCCTGGAGTTTCGCCGCCGAGGTTTCGAGCGCCTCGATATTATCGCCGATCTTTTCGCTCCGCAGGAAATCGGGTTTGCCAATCATTACGACATGACCCGCGACTGTGCCGGCAACACCTCCGGCAGTCACCGAACGGAAGTCTTTAACTTCGTCGAAAGGGAGATTTTGATCCTTCGCGCCGCGCACAATCGCGTCGGCAAGCGGATGTTCACTGCTTTGCTCGAGTGAAGCAGCGAGACGCAGAAACTCCGTTGCATCGAAACCGCCTGTGGGCAGGATATCCATTAGCCTGGGTTTGCCCTCGGTCAGCGTTCCCGTCTTGTCCACGACGAGAGTGGCAACTCTCGCCAGACGTTCAAGTGCCTCGGCGTTTTTGACGAGCACGCCTTCCCGCGCGCCGCGTCCGACGCCGACCATGATGGACATGGGCGTGGCTAGGCCGAGTGCGCACGGGCAAGCAATGATGAGGACTGCAACGGAATTGACCAGAGCGTGCGCGAGCCTCGGCTCCGGTCCCAGCCACATCCAGAGGACGAACGTGATGACCGAAACCGATAACACCACCGGCACGAAAATGCCCGCGACCCTATCGACAAGGCCCTGGATGGGAGCGCGGCTTCGCTGAGCATCGGCGACCATGTTCACAATCTGCCCTAGCAACGTATCGCTTCCGATCCGCTCGGCGCGCATGACGAAACTGCCGGAGCCATTGACCGTACCGCCCGTCACCTTTTCGCCGACGGTTTTCTCTACCGGGAGCGGTTCGCCAGTGACCATGGACTCTTCCACGCTGGAATGCCCCTCGACCACGGCACCATCGACCGGCACCTTGTCGCCTGGAACCACCCGTAATAAGTCCCCGACTTTCACCTGATCGAGCGGAACTTCGTGATCGCCCTCAGGCGCGACTTTTCGCGCGATTGGCGGCGCCAGGTTCAGCAGCGCTTTGATGGCGCTGCCCGTGCGGCTGCGGGCGTTGAGTTCGAGCACCTGACCGAGGAGCACCAATGCTGTGACCATCGCGGCCGCCTCAAAGTAGATGGCGACTTTTCCCTCATGCTGCATTGTTGGCGGAAACAGGCCGGGCATGAGCATCGCCACTGCGCTAAAGACAAAGGCCGCTCCCACGCCGATGGCGATCAGCGTAAACATGTTCAAGTGACGAGTAACCACAGAGCGCCAACCACGCATGAAAAACGGCCACCCGGCCCACCAGACGACAGGCGTGGCTAGAGCAAATTGCAGCCAGCGCGATGGATCTCCATTCACCCAAGGCTGTCTGCCCATCGGTGGGATCAGATGAGCCATCGCCAGCACAAACACCGGCAATGTCAGCGCAGTAGCAATCCAGAAGCGCCTCGTCATGTCGCGCAGCTCGGCGTTCTTCTCATCATCCGTACCCGGTACCGCAGTCTTCAGTTCCAGCGTCATGCCGCACTTGGGACATTCGCCCGGATGATCCTGCTGCACTTCGGGGTGCATCGGGCATGTGTAAATCGCTTTGGCTGATGCCGGCGCGGCCTTCGTTAGGTTGCGCGGGTGGACATCCATTTTTGGGATCAGTTGCGGGGCAAAGAGTTCCGTATTCATGACCTTGCTCCCTCATCAATTCGCAATCCGATCGCCATCAATTTGGTGCGCGTAGACGTATAGTCCGTGCGAAGAATGCTTCGAATCCCCAGACTTTCCGCGATCTGGACGAACATTGGCGTGTTATCAATATAGACGATCTGCCGGGTCGGCGCCTGGGCGACGTCCAGCGCCAGCCGAAAGATGGCTGTGTCCGGCTTGCGGATCTGGACAAAGCAGGAAGAGACGAAGGCATCCATCAGCGCATTCAGCTTGAATGTGCGAATCCGATAGGCATTCAATTCCCGCGCTTCGTTGCTGAGCGCGATGATCTTCAACCCGTGCCGGACTTTGAGCTGAGCGAACAGTTCGATCATCCCGGGGCAGGCCTTCGATTGCGCAAACATGAAACGGCGGAACTGCGCTCGGGTGAACGGTCGCTTTTGGTAAAAGACAACCAAGCCCAAATAGTCGTCCAATGTGAGCTTTCCGTCCTCGAACGTCTCGAAGGTCATATGGTGCCGTTCCTCCATCTCGGCGAATGCCAGCTTGAAGGTCGTGGCGGCCCGCTTCCGGGCTTGGTGATCCCATCCATCGGTGAGCAAGACATCGCCGATATCTAGAAACAACGTCGTAATCGGGATTGCGCCTTTCACTTGGCCTCCTTCAACGTAGTGCATCGAGCCACAAGGATGGCGCTGGATCGAGGGCTCAGGTGGTATGTTTCCCCGTCTTCCCAACGCGGTTGCTCGCCCGGAGCAAACAGATCATGCGGCGTTTCGCGAGAGGTGTCGGCGACCAAATGCCATTGAGATGCCGGCAATTTGGGAGGCAAATTAAAATCTACCGCATCGGCGCCGGCATTAAACATCAGGCAAAGCGCGCTCTGCTTACCTTCATGGATCAGACAAGCAAACCGCTTTTCCTTCGGGTCAAACCAGTTGGGCGATCCCCCTCGCGAGCCAAACCATTCGATCTCGGCGTCCGTGTAGAATTGCTCCTTGCTGAGGACCGGATGGAGGCGGCGAAAGGCAATCATGCCACGGGTGAAGCGGAATATCTCCTTATGCGCTTCCAGGAACTTCCAGTTATGCCAGCTTGTTTCGTTGTCCTGGCAGTAGGCATTATTGTTCTTCCATGAAACTGCGGGCGCGCTCCAATACGGCAAAGGCCGCATGCCCTTCATTCAGGTGGCAGACTTCCGGCCGGATGCCGAGTGCCGCGAGCAGCCGCCATCCGCCAATCCCGAGGAGCAATTCCTGCTTGAGGCGCAACTCCGGGCCGCCGCCATACAACTCGCTGGTGATTCCTCGATGAGCCGGAAAATTTGCCGCGTCGTTGCTGTCCAGCAGGTAAAGCTTCACTCTGCCCACCTGGACCTGCCATGCGCGCAGCCAGACGGAGTAACCGGGCAAAGTAATCTCCAACCGCAGCCATTCCCCATTCGCCTGGCGCAAAGGTGTGATAGGCAACTGCCCCGGATCGTTATACGGATAAAGAGCCTGTTGCGCTCCGTCCTTGTCGATCACCTGGCGAAAGTAGCCTTGCTGGTACAGCAGGCCTACTCCGACCACCGGCACGCCGAGGTCACTTGCAGCCTTGAGTTGATCCCCGGCTACGTTGCCAAGACCGCCGGAGTAAATGGGTAACGCTTCACTGAGCATGAATTCCATGCTGAAATACGCAACCCAGGTCAAAGGCGCCCGCGGATGATGTTCCTGAAACCACGCGGGCGTCTCGATCGCGCTTCTCCTTGTCTCCAACAAACGATCTACATTTTTGCGAAAATCGGGATCTGCCAGCAATGCCTTGATCCGGTCGCGAGAAACTGTCTGTAGCACGACCCAAGGATTGTGCGTAATCTCCCAAAGATTGGAATCAAGCTGCCGCCAGACTCCATCGGTGGCATGATTCCACGATGATCGCATATTCAGCGCCAACTCAGCCAGGGAATCGAATCCTTCGATTTCAATGGGCAGAAGGCTATAGATCGGATGGTCCGCGCGTGTTTGCATGTTCATGGATTTTCCTTAGAGGCTCCTTCGTTTGCGTTCTTGAGCACCACTTTTAACGCATGTTCCTTTGAGGCGTTTCCGAAGGTGTCGTACGCCTTCATGATTTCCGATAGCTCGAACCGGTGGCTTACGAGCGTCTTTGCGTCGAGGCGTCCTGATTGAACCATCCTGAGCAACATCGGGGTTGTCACCGTGTCCACCAGCCGCGTGGTCAAGGTGATATTCCGGGACCAAAGCCTCTCAATATGAAACTCCACGGGCTTGCCATGCACTCCAACGTTGGCAAGGCGCCCGCCAGGAGCGAGGATCGACTGGCAAATGTCGAAGGTCGCGGGAATGCCAACGGCCTCAATGGCTGCGTCCACGCCGGAGCCATTTGTCAGTGCCATAATATACTCGGCCGTCTTCCCGTCCGAGCTGTTCATGATTTTTGTCGCGCCGAGTGAGAGAGCTACCTCCAGCCGGTGATCGTCAAGATCGACCATCACGATTTCGGAAGGGGAGTAGAGATGCGCTGTGAGCAGGGCCGCGAGACCCACGGGGCCGGCGCCGATGATCGCGACGATGTCCCCTGGTTTGACCTGCCCGTTCAGCACCCCACATTCCAGGCCCGTTGGGAGAATGTCGCTGAGCATGGTCGCCGCCTCGTCGCTGATCTCCGATGGGAGCGGATATAGGCTCGTGTCGGCGTAGGGTATCCTGACGTATTCGGCTTGCGTACCGTCGATCCGATTGCCGAGAAGCCAGCCGCCTGTGCTGCACTGGGAATACATCCCGCGCCTGCAGAAGGTGCATCGGCCACAAGAGGTAATACAGGAGATGAGAACTTTGTCCCCTTTATGCAAACTGAGGACATTCGTCCCCAATTCCTCGATAATCCCAACTCCCTCGTGACCAAGAATCCTGCCGCTGTCCACGGTCGGTAGATCGCCCTTCAGAATGTGAAGGTCTGTTCCGCAGATGGTAGTCGTAGTGATTCGAACGATGGCGTCCGTTGCCTCCTTTATTGTCGGTTTCATTCGATCCTCCCAAACCCGGCGGCCCGGTCCCTCATAAACAAGAGCTTTCATTGACGTGCCCTCGTTTCCAGATCTGCAATCTTTTCCAAGCGGCGACAATGACGCTCGGCGCCGCTGAATCTGGCAGCTAGAAAGGTTTCAACTAATTCCCAGGCGAGCGCGTGACCCACCACGAGACCACCCAGGCAGATTATGTTTAGATCGTCGTCCTCGACGCCCTGGTGCGCCGAGAATGTTTCATGAATCAGGCAGGCACGAACTCCCGGCACTTTGTTTGCTGCCACGGTCGCTCCCACGCCGCTCCCACAGATCGCGATGCCGCGCTCCATGTCTCCTCGTGCCACTTCGTAGGCCAGCGGAATGACAAAGTCCGGATAGTCATCGTCGGGGCTCTGCTGCCGATCCCCAAAGTCGAACACATCGTGACCGAGAGCGCGTAATCGAACAATGAGGTGCTGCGCTAATTCGAATCCGCCGTGATCAGCGGCGACGCCGATGCGCTGGATCGCTTTCGCCAGTCCAGGCACCGGATCACAATCGATGGTGGGATCGCCGGTTCCGTTCGCTTCGCGGCCATTGGCGGAATCTGCGACCCCCTGTCGTTCGCGGCCATCGTCCACTTAAGCTCCGTTTGTCTCCGGAATTCGGCTCGCTGGGACGCCCTTGTGCCCGTTGGCACCGTCCTGGCCGATTCCCATTGTCAGCGCTGTCATCCCCGCAAGCCCGCCAAGTTGCATGCTTTCAACGGCCGTGCTGGGAACAATGACAATCGTGGAGTTTTCTTTCAAACCCTCGTAGAGCATGTTCATGGCCCGCAAATGAAAGGCGATCGGATTGTGCTCGCGATCTGTCGCTCCGCATCACCCAGGATCACCCTGGCCTGGCGCTCCCGTTCCGCCTGGGCCTGCATGGACATCGCATCCTCCAGACCTGAGGGAATCAGAACATCCTTCACCTCCACGGAGATTACATTGATGCCCCACGGCTCGGTGCGCTCATCAATGATCTTCTGCAACAGGCCGCTGATTCTGTCCCTGCCTTCCAGCATATCGCCCAGCATGGTCTTGCCGATGACATCGCGCAGGGCTGTTTGGGATGCCCAACTAATCGCACTTTGATAATCTGCCACATCCAGGGCCGCCCTCTTTGGGTCCACAACCTTCCAAAACAGCACGGCATCTACATCCACGGGTACTGTATCTTTGGTCAGGGTTTTTTCCGCCTTGAAACCAGTCGTGATGACACGGGTGTCGATCCAATAAGGAATCGCATCGATAACAGGGATAATGAAAAACAGTCCCGGCCCCTTGAGCGAGTGGAAGTGCCCGAGCCGCAATATCACCGCCTTATCCCACTGATCAGCAACTTGAATCCCGGAAGAAACGGCAATGGCAATCACAAAGGCGATTGCGCCAATCGCGAGGGCGCCGACATTATCCGCGGCTTTGTACCTGGGGTAGGTCAACGCGGCGCCAATGCCTAGAATTACGACGCATACCAATACTGCAAACGACCTATTTTGTTGTCTCATATCCAATTAGCTGGTTTGCATTGCCAGTTCCTGGCGCGCTCCCTCATGGTGCTCCAGGGACTCAGCATCGGTGTCGCTGAGGATTGACTTCGCGTGGGTAATCTCGGTCGCGGAGCCGTGGGCAACCACGACAAACTTGTCTGTCTTCAGTGCCGTCTCATATTTCAGGATGCTGTCCTTGGGGATGCCGAGGCTGACCAGACCGCCCCCAATCGCGCTCAAACCACCCACCACGACCGCGCTCTCAAGGGCGCCCACGATCCAAACGACGAGCGGCCCCGCAACGAGCAACGGCCCGATGCCTGGGATAAAAAAGAACGCTGAGCCGAAGAAACATCCCCATATCCAGCCCCAGAAGGCTCCCACTCCTCCCCAGTATTTCATGCGATCCCCCGTATTGTAGTACCCGACAACGTGTTCATCCGTGTGATAGTCGCGTCCGACAATCGACAGTTTCTTCATGTCGAAACCGGATTGCTGGAGTTCCTTGACTGCCGCTTCGGCAGCCGTGTGCGACGGGTAGATTGCTACGATGGAATTATCTTTGTTCATACTCTCTGTTTTGTTTTTGTTTTGCTAAAGTGAAACGGATTTGGACTGCCCGTTGAGGGCGTGGAGTGAAGCAGGCACATCGGATGACGCCCCGCCGAATGGCGGAACGTAATATTCAGGTACTTCCAGAATTGCTGCCTTGGTCACGTTTACGTATACCTTCGATTCTTCTGAACTTATTCGGTCGATATGTTTCGGCGAAATGGCAATTTGCTTACCCGCAAACCAGTGGCCGGTCTCGACGACCATGTGACAAATGGCCCAACTCTCATCGTCCATGATAAAGTCGCTGACATGTCCGATTTTTCCGTCGCTGGTTTGGATGTGGTAGCCGTCAATTGCCTGTGTGCTTCGCAAATGAGGATTGCCGTCATTATGGGAGCGTTCGCGTCGGTTTGTTTCCTCTTCCGGCATTTGGCACATCGTCGGAACCACGGGAAATCCAGCGACGCCCGACATCCCGCCACCTCCATACATCCCGCCCAATCCCGGATAGGCCGGCCATCCGTAATAACGAAAATACTCCTCCTCATATTGGAGCGAGACCGGCTTGTGCGACTCAATCGGCGGACTGTCTTCAATTTGTTTCCGGGTCAAATTTACCGGCAGGCGGTTGCCTTTTTGACGGAGGCTCCCGATCCCGATCGCCTGGGGAGGAATGAGCACCAAACGCCCTGGGATCCAAGACCCCGTGTCCGCGACAACATATCGGACAGTCCATTGTTGATCGTCAAAATATAAGTCGCTCACATGGCCGATTTCGCCGTCTGAGGCCCGCAACTTGCTCCCATAGAATTGATTGATGCTTCGCGACTTGGCAGGGCGGATGGCGTTGTTCATGTCGTTTTGCTGTAAGCGGCCGAGGACTGCGGGGCTTCTTTCCCCCTAATACCTCGGGTCAGCATCAGCATCGGGTTATATCGGTGAACGAACCAATACCTCCTTGGCGAGGACGGCATAGCCAAAATCTATGCGCAAACCATTGGGCGCACTCGTGATCTCTGATACGCCGTCCGTGTGCCGAACATTCCCATAGCTACAGGCTATTGCGTTTGCCGTTGGTTGGCTTGCCCGGAGGCAAATGCGTTGTCTTCTCTTCACCTATGACGGGCTTGGGAGCCATATTCCCCCTTTTGGGAACTTTGGGCTCGGGTTGGCTGCCTTGAATCGCGGACTGGAGACTGTCCAGAGTGACAGGCTTGACCAAATTGCTCAGCAAAGCCGGCCTCGCGGCTCTGGTCCCTGTCCGAAGGCATTCTGAAGCCGCTCAGGGCGATCCGTGCCAATGACGGGCGCGCGAGCCGCAACCTTTCCATCAGCTCGCATCTGGTTCCATCAGGCAGTCCGATGTCGCTAACGAGCAACTCAACCTCGCACGTCTCAGCGAGCCGGAGGACAGAGGCAGTATCTTGCGCCGTGAAACGGTGTGTCCCTGATGCCCGAGCAGCCGCGCAAGCACCGCGCGGGCGTCGGCGTGGTCTTCAACGAGCAGGATGCGCAGGTGATCGGGCGGCGGAGGTGCCGGTGCTTTGGCAGGCGGCTCGGCAGGCTGAGCCACCTTGAGGTTCACCTCGAACGTTGCCCCTCTGCCGCGCCCTTCGCTCGTAACGGTCAGTGTGCCTCCTTGCGCCTACGTGAGCCCTTTTGCAATGAATAAGCCCAGCCCGAGCCCTTCATAGCGCTGCCGCATCAATCGGTCGCCCTGCTGGAAGGCGTTGAACGCGAGCGGCAGCAGGAAAGCGTGGTCAAAAGCTTCCCGACGGGTATCTAAACTCTCTTTCTAAAGAATTCGAAAACCAAGTGACCAATAAGCGCCGTTACTAACGCAATAATAAAGTTTTCCTTGGTGAAAATATTCCGAATCGCCCACAACAAACCGTTGTCTTGTCCCGGTGCCGTCACGGTATATTGTCCCATTAGAAGATTTGAATAAAAAAGGAAGACGATAAAGCCAACTTCTACCAATGTTCTCCAGATCGGATTCAATTTTCTGATGCGTGTCATTTTTCTGTCTGATTCCATATTCAATATCGCAGCAATTTGATTTAATTATGATTCTGTACGGCGATCCGCTTTCGGATTTGATAAGAGCAGGTGAGACTTGCTGGACTCACGTGCGCCGGCCATGGCGCGACGGAGACTTCATGGTAACGGTTCTCCCAAGGACGCCCGAGGACGAGGGAGGCGTAGACGATGGCGGTGAGCATCTCGACGAAGCGGGGGATCATCAACCGATTGGGCTCCGGGATGATCTCTGTGAGGCTGCAATGGAGAAATGAGGTCAGCACGGGGTGAATCGAGACACGTCACCGGTAGATTTCCCAGTAAAACCGGCCAAAATTGGCGGCGAACCCCGCCAAAACGGGAATTCCCATACCCGACCGGGCGGTGTTGGCGTAGTTCTGCTTTGCCCGCTCATCGCCCATGCTCTCCGGCAGGGTAGAAGATGATCCCGCCGTCGGTATCCGCGAGCAGAGCCGGCCGGACACTGCCGGCGTCACCCAACATAAACTCGGCAAACGGGATGTGGGAACCGGAGAGAGCAATGCAGGGGTTGCCAGGATTTAGCGCTTCACGATATATCCTGACAGAGGCAACCGCGGCTTGAGCCGTAGACCAAACATGCTAAAAACCGCACACATTCAGACAGCTAGGCTCGTAGCCGGAAGGAATGTGGTTTTGTTGAAAAACGCGAGCAACGACCTCGATCTTTCTAGATGAGGAGCCTTGCCGAGAGATTCCAGCAGATCCACGGGAAGGCCCGGCCCGTCCTCTGCACCTGTCTGTACGGACTCGTCGCGAGCCTGGCGGCAGTCGGCTTCCAACTCGCGATCAACTGGATTTATCAGCGGTGCTACAAGAACCCCTCTGCTGGCGCCTTCTCACATTTCGCATGGATCAGCTTGGCGGTGATCGTTGCCTCGTCGCTGCTGGCTGGCTGGCTCTTGAATTCCTTTTGCCCGGAAGCGGCGGGAAGCGGTATCCCGCAGGTGAAGCTGGCCTTTTGGAAAGAGTTTGGGTACGTTCCGCGACGGATCGCGTGGATCAAATTTATCGCGGGCGTGGTCAGCATAGGTGGCGGGCAGAGCTTGGGACGGGAAGGGCCAACGGTACAGATCGGCGCGAACCTGGCGTCGAGTCTCGCGGGGGCACTCGGGGTTTCGAAACAGAATCGCCGTACGGCCAGTGCCGCGGGTGGCCGCGACGACGGCCAAACTCCAGCATGACGCCAATGTTGCGCCGGTAGGACTCGCGGGAAACCGGCCCGATGTCGAGGCCGCGAATCCACGTTTCCAATTCCGCCGTGGTCAAATTGCAGACGAGCATGCCGCCATAGGCGTCAACAAAGCGTCCGAGCTTGCTCCGCAGGTCGGAGATGTATTTCGGACTCAGGGCGTCTTGGCGTTTCACGGCCAGGAATTCCTCGAAAAGCCGGGCGACTGAAACCGACTGGTTCGCCTCTTTGAGATACGCCACGTAATGATGCACCGCATCAAGCAGGCTGGCGTCATGTTTGCCCAGGAGCCGGAAACACTCTGCCGCCTCCATTTTTTGCCGGTCATCGAGCCCGAGGGCTTGGCTGTGATAATCGCCAAGCTGCTTAGCCAGCCGCTCGACGTACGCTTTCGCGACAGACTCTTTCTCGAAGAATTTTTTCCGCGCGCCTTCGACGCGTTGCAAACGCGACGGGACGCGGACCATCCAAGGCGCAGCCGGCGTGTAGTTGACTTTGACGACTTTCAGAATTGAGCGCCTAGGCACAGGGCACCTCCCTTTTGAAAGCCGATTGGAACAGCTCCCGACGGCCGCCGTGCGCTCGTTCGGGAGCCAAGTGTGGCGGAAACTGTTTTGGCAGCAAACGGCAGTGAGCCTGCCGACGATCTTTTTGATGCTGAGCGCCTCGCTCAATAATCCATTGATGATGAGGGTCTTGCAATGGAGCCGGCAGTCGGGCTTGAACCGACGACCTGCTGATTATCGGTCAGCAGGCCATTGGTGTATAGCATGGCATGACCGGCCCCGGGATGAGGGAGAGCGGCGAGGCTGGCGGTAACGGCGGTCCATGAAATCAGATCGGCTGGCGCCGCGACAAGCAGCGTGCCGTCCGAGCCGGTCATCGCCGCCATGCCGCCAAAAGTTTGCATTTGCCATGGGTGCGGGAGGGTCGCGTCGCTGCGCGCGAGCAACTCAAGGCTCTCGCATACGAAGCGGGCTTGCTCTTCGGATTCCACGTTGGCGGCGAGGGCGATTGCGGCGGGGAGGTTCGCGGCGCTCTTCAGCTTCACGAGGTCGTTCACGAAGCGGATCTGAAGCGTGGGCGTAAACCAGCCGTTATTCATCAGCGGCGCGATGTCGCGCTTCGATGCGCCCAGGTCGGCGAGCCGCCGGGTGTTGTATTTCTCGATGTCCCCGGGCGGCTTGGTTAGGAGATGCTCATCCACGTCCGGGAGGTAGGAGAGATACTCGGCAACCGGACCGAACCCGCCCATGGCAAAGCCCGACACCGCGCCGGATACCTTGTCCATGCTGAAGCTGATCATGCCGAGATGATTCAATTTCAGCGCAAGCGGGCGATTGGTCGTGTACGGGTCGACGTGGAATTTTTGCGCCCATTCGTTGCGTGCGGCGTTGTAGCCGATCGGGTCGTCGCGGCCCGGCGGGGGTTTCGGGCCGCCCTTGGGCTGGTCTGATTTATCGAAGCCGGCGAGCTTGCCGGCGGCCATGCCGAACGAGCCGAATCCGCCGACGATCTCGCCTACCAAATGCGCCGCCCCGAGCGGCGCCTGCTCGACCGAGCCGACGGGATTCTTCGCGATCTTGACCGCAGCCTCGACGGGCTCATTGATGGCGCCCTGGGTGATCGCTTTTTCGAAAGCGGCCGTCTTGCTGGCCCTGTCGATCTCCTCGAACGCGCTCAGCTCTCGCAGCCGGAGAAAGAGCATCTCCCGCCCGGCGCATTGATAATCGCCGAAGCGGGTGCGGAGAATGAAAAGACCGGCGAAGCCATCGGTCGGCGCCTGGGGGTCGATGGTGTAATCCGTGCCGGTGAGAATGGCGGCGGGGAGGAGTTGGGCCGCGGGGACGGTGGGGGGCGGTTCGGTGGGGACCTGCTGGGCGAGGACGGGAATGGCTCCGAACAATAAAAACAGCAACCTTTTCACAATTGCAAATCGAGCCATAAAGGTCGAATGCGCCTCCAATTTATAAAGTTGCTGCGATGAGTCCGGCAAAATCAACGGGGAGATATCGAGTCCTTCCGCTTCCGGTCGTCCAGCGGGAAGCGAAAAAGTTGCTGACCGCGCAACAGCTCCGGGAAGGGATCACTCTCGCCCGGCGATTGAGGAACTACCCCGAGGTTCCGGATTTGAGCATTGAGCCATGCGGCGATGGAATGGAATTGCGGCTCGAAACGCCTGCGATCAACCCGCGGGGATGGCTGAGGGCGATCTTCTGGGTTCACAAGAAAAGCCGGACCATCTACGTGGTCGACCTCTTCTGGAAGAAATCGAATAAGGTGTCAGTCGCCGATCTGCACAGAGCCAATCATCGAATCCGTCTTCTGAAGTCAGACCTCGGTTGAGAAAGGCAAGCGGCAACTTATGGAAGCAACACGGACACGTCGACGCCAAATGCCCTGGCCAGCTTCTGAAGCGTCTTCTGTTGCGGAGCATGTTGACCGGATTCGATGACGGCGATGTAACTGCGGGACAGCCCCGATTTTCGAGCAACTTCCGCCTGCGTCGAAAGTCCAGCTTTCGAGCGAAGCGAAAAGTACCTTTTCAGAAAGGCCGCTGTCTTCCTCGACGCAGCCTCGTCCGCGGCGGCGTAAACCGCATCGCTCGCCTTTAACCGTTGATGCCATTCCTCAAGACTTTCCTTTGGAAGTTCCAGTGGTTCGTTGGAGCTGATCTCCTCCAGCGTTCGAAGAATGTTCTCCTTCTCTTCGGGATCAGGCTCCCGGTCGTATTCGAAGCATAGCTCTACGATGGAGGCGATCCGCTCCCGCTCCGAGGGCTTGCCGCCGGATTTTTCAATGCGCATGAGAGCCGTCCTCAATCCGGGATGTTTTTTGAGCGCGGCCGGCCCGAGGCCTTTTTCGGCAATGATCTCAAGGACGCTCATGTCGGAGGAGAACATAGAACAATATCGAGCAATATCCAGCATTTTCGAGCAGAATCCATGCTCGTCAAACCAGTGCTCTTAGTCCTCATACCCCTTCGGATGCTTCAGATGCCACTCCCAGGCGCTTTGGACGATTTTTTCGATCGACTCGAATTGCGGCGCCCAGCCCAGCTCGCGCTTGATCTTTTCCGACGCCGCGATGAGGCGCGGCGGATCGCCGGGGCGGCGCGGTTTTTCGACGATGGGGATCGTTTTGCCGGTCACCTTTTCGCAGGCGGCGATGACTTCGCGGACGCTGGTGCCGCCGCCCGTGCCGAGATTGTAGAACGCGCTCTCCTGGACGCCGAGGGCGAGGATGTGGGCCTGGGCGAGATCGACGATGTGGATGTAATCGCGGATGCAGGTGCCGTCCGGGGTCTCGTAATCGGTGCCGAAAATATCGGCGTGATCTCTTTGGCCAAGGGCGACCCTTAGGACATTCGGGATGAGATGAGTCTCGCAGCGGTGATCCTCGCCATATTTGGCGGTCGCGCCGGCGGCGTTGAAATAGCGGAGCGCGACAAATTTCAGGCCGTGAATCTGGTCGTACCAGCGGAGGATTTTTTCGAACAGGAGCTTCGATTCCCCGTAGGGATTGATGGGACGCTGCGGGAGGGTCTCGTCAATGGGGATGCGCTCGGGCGGACCGAACGTGGCGCAGGTGGATGAGAAGACGAAGCGCCTTGCGCCATTCTCGATCATGGCGTCGAGGAGATTCAGGCCGCCGCCGACGTTGTTGCGGAAATACTTCGAAGGATCCTGCATCGACTCGCCCACGAGCGCGTTCGCGGCGAAGTGCATGACGGCCTCGGGCTTGACCCGCTGCATCGCGGCGAAGATGGAGTCGCGCTTCTGAAGGTCCCCTTCGATCAGCGGCGCGCGCGGATCGATGGCCCGGCGATGCCCCTCGGTGAGATTATCGAAAACGGTGACCTGATGACCCTGATCGAGCAACTGCTCGACGCAGATGCTTCCAATGTATCCGGCTCCGCCGGTAACGAGTAGTTTCATGAAAGATCACGAGGGGATCCTGTGGAATTTGGAGGGCGCCCCCTGCGTCTGCTGGCGCAGGGCGGCGATCATGGGACGGACCTGCCAGTTGCGGGAGCGGGGGGAGAGGATTTCGAGACTGCGGCGGGGCGAGCCCCAGGCGAGGATCTTGATATGCACCATGCGGACGCCCCATTCGCGCATTTCCCGGCGGGTGTCCCTGTAAAGGTCGATGGTGTTCGTGCCGACAAGCGCGGAGCCGTAGTCGTCAATCTGGCAAACCTGGCCGGTCTCGAGAATCCTGAACTGGGTGCCGACGGGGAAGCGGGACCAATCGGCGGCGGCGCTGTTGATACCCCCGTCAACGAGGATGCAGCCGCAGGCATCATGGCGTCCGCCCGCCTCGGTGCAGGTGTAGGCGGTCATGCGGACGGCCACCGAACGGCCCGCCACACCACCCAGTCCCTGGCCGCCGGGGGTGGTACACCCGGCCAGCAGGAGGGCCGCGAGGAGGGCTCCGAGGTAAATGGCATGCTTCATGACTGGAGGGACTTCAATGGGCTAGCCGCGGGAGTTGTTAGCCCCGGATGCGCCTCTTGGCAACGGAAAATCCTGAGGGGGTGGTCAGCGATTGGATGA
>JBEKOV010000083.1:0-16065 GCA_049521415.1 Chthoniobacteraceae bacterium | reverse complement strand
GCCACCACCAGCGCCTCGTAGCTCCAGCGCATTGGGATGAACTCGCAGATGATCGGCACCTGGATGTCGCTGTCCTCCGGGTCCTCTTCGACGCGCGGATGAGTCGAGAAGAAACGCTGGACGCGGTACACGAAATCGAGGTCGCGGTTCATGTCCTCGTATTTAATGAGCGCGCCGCCGAGGATGATGTTCGGGATCAGGATCAGCGGCACGATGTTCGCCGCCGTCTTGCCATCCTCGACCAGCGAGGAGATGAACAGTCCCATCGCGATCCCGGCCAGCGCCGTGATGAAATTGAAAAAGAACGACGGCCAGAACATCCCGCGAATCTCCAGGATCGCATTCCCAATCAGCACGAAGAGCGCGCACTGAAGCGCCGCGAACAGCGCCAGCGTGCCCGTCTTCGCGAAGATGTAATACGGCAGCCGCACATTCAGGTTCCGCTCGCGTTGGAGCACGATGCGGTCGCGAATGATGTCGTCGCACGAATTCGTGAGCCCGAGGAACATCGCCACCGTGAGGCTCAGGAACAGGTAGGTCGGGATGTGGTATGCGGAGGCGAAGTCATACGCGCTGCCGTCCGCCGAGTACCGCAGCACCACGCCGATCAGCGCCGCCAGGAGCGGCGCCTCGACGATGGTCGTCAGCAGGTTGCCCCGGATGCGCATCTTTGAGATCAAAGCGCGCTTGAGCAGCGTCCGGAATTGCGTCCACTCATCGCGGCCGCGGATCGCGTCGTGGCGTTTGACCGGCGCGGGCGGCAGCGCCGCTGGCGCCTGCTTGCGCACGGCCACCTGGCGCATGTCCTGCAGCAGGCGGAAGGACTCGTACTTGTCCCGCCAGTAATCGGGCGAGAATCGCCGCGCCGGCACGAGCTGCCCCTCCAGGTTCTCCTCGTAGATGATGTCCCCGCTCAAGTCCCGCAGAGGCGTCTCCAGCACGTCGAAGATGAATTCCGGGCGTGTGGTGCCGCAGGCCGGACATCCGCCCAGTTCCGTGCCGAATTGCTGCTCGTGCTCCGCCGAGGCGAAGTACTCCAGCATCTCGTGTGGCGTGCCGAAGAAGACGAGCTTCCCGCCCTTGTCCAGCAGCAGCGCCTTCGAGAACATCTGGAATATCTTCGAGGTCGGCTGGTGAATCGTCACCAGGACGATCTTGTTGTGCGCCATCGAGCGGATGATATCGATCACGTGCTCGGCGTCCTTCGAGGAGAGCCCGCTCGTCGGCTCGTCGAAGAGGAACACGTCCGCGCTGCCGATCATGTCCAGGCCGATGTTGAGCCGTTTGCGCTCGCCTCCGCTCAGCACCTTGTTGCTCTGGTTTCCGACCAGGTTGTTGCGCCGCTCGCTCAGGCCCAGTTCCACCAGCTTCCCGTCGATGCGTCGCGACCGGTCGGAGTTCGTCAGATGGGGCGCGCGGATCGCCGCAGCGAATTCCAGGTTCTCCTCGATTGTCAGATGCTCGTCGAACGCATCCTCCTGCGGGATGTGCGCGACGTACCCGCGCAATGAATCGAGTTCGTGATAAAGCGATTGCCCATTCAGCAGCACGTCGCCCTGCTGCGGCTGCAATTGTCCCGCCAGCACGCGCATGAGCGTGCTCTTGCCGCAGCCGCTCGCACCCATCACGCAAACCATCTCGCCACGCGTCACGGAGAACGAAATGCTGTCCAGCGCAGTCTCCCCTTCGTGGAACCGGTGATTCAGGTCCCGCAGCTCGAGGGTCGAGATGATGTTCCGCTCTTCCTCGATGATCCGCTCGGAGAAATTGCACCGCAGCACCTGGCCCGTGTCGATGCGGATGGTATCGCCATCGGCCAGCGACGCGCTGTTTCGCACGGGCGTCTCGCCCACCAGGATGGGACGGTCCGCCTGCAGGACCTCGATCTGCCCGATCTTGTGTTCGTAATCGCACTGGATTTTCAGCAGCACTTCGCCGCCCGTGCCGGGGGAGAGCAGGATATCGTCCTCCTCGAGCAGGCCGGGATTGTTCGAGACAAGGTACTCGCTCTTGTGCGCCTTGAGCTGGAATCGCCCGCCCAGGGCGCGCGCCCGCCTGCGCAGATCGGCCAGCGAAAGCTCCGAGCGGTCATGGAAGATGATCTTGTCCTCCAGCGTCGCCTCGACGCGCGCCCCCGCCTTCAGCGACACACCGTTGAGCACCGCATCCACATTCTTAAGTGCGCGGATTCGCACCTTGAGCCCGAATTGCACTTCCATCACCGCGTCGCGCGTCCGCTGCTTTTCCATCTCGACCTCGTTGTCCTTGAGTTCGAGGTAAATGTTCGTCAGCGCGACGTTTTTCTTCGCGTTGAAGTAATAGACCAGGTCCTGGTAGGCCAGCACCTGCTCGCCCAGCACGATCCGCTGCCCGGAGTAGACGCGGCAGAAATGCCCCACGGCAAGCGGGCGCCCGCGCACGGAGACCGGGCGGTGGGTCTGGTTCTTCAGCAGGATGACCTCGTGGTAACGGAAGACCAGCAGCCGCTCGCCGGGCTCCAGGTCGCGCAGGACCACGTCGGCGCTGCCGTTGCGGCCAAAGCATAGCGACTCGAGCGGCGACGCGCCCCGCTGGAAAACCGCCGGGTCGATTTCCTCCGCGGCGTTGAGTTGATAGACGATGTCGATCGCCTGCGCCGCCATCCCGAGCCCGGACATGAAGGCGTAGAAATTGGTGATCTGCTCCCGGTTCGTGTCGGTCTTCGAGATCAAGTCGTACAACTGCACGCCGAGCATGATCTTGCGTTCCTCCGTCAATTGCGTGGAGAGCTTCTGCGCCATTGCCATCAGGTCGTGCTGCTCGTTCAGCGCCTGGCGGAACAGCTTCCGCAATTCCGAGTAAACCGCCTCCGGGTAATCGTACCGCAGGAATCCGAGTGACGAGTCGATTTCCTCCTCGAGCACCATCCCGTCGACCTTCGAGAACGCCGCCAGCACCTGGATGAGCAGCGGCAGCAGGTTGGGTGATTCCATCACCGTGCGCGGCTTGCGCATGGCGCGCCGGGCCAGTTGCCGCGTGGTGCGCTGGAGCCGGTAAGCCATCGGCGTCAGGCGCCGAAAACGGTGCCCGAGCCTTTCGATTAAGGACTCCGCGTGTGGGCCTTGGTCGATCATTGGCGTTCCGCCCCGGGTTGGGATGGCGTGGTCTGGTGCAAACCGGAGAATAGTCCGGGTTCGCCCCGGTGTCGAGACGCCGCCCTCTTCCATGCGTCTAAATGCCCTCCGGCCCGCGTATTTATCTCGAAATTCCAACAGTCAGATGGTATTTGACCAACTGCTGAGATTGCCTAAGTTCGAGAGACTCCGGGCGCAGCACGATTGAACGCCCGGGCTTGTTTGCGTGTCGAGAAGGGACTCAACCATAATATGCCACAACTAGACCAAAGGCCGCCCAAGGATCAGCGCCCGCGCAATCCCGGCAACGGCGGCGACCCAAATTTCAACTGGAGAGGGGTGATCCTGCTCGCCGTGGCGCTGCTGCTCGTCCTTGGAGCCGTTTATTTCAAGGGCCCATACAGCGCTCCGGAGGAAAAGACTCCCGACGAACTGATCAAGCTCGTCCAGGCAGGCGATGTCATTGTCAAGGATACCGAGCCGCTCCTGATTGTCATGGACGATCAGAAGGGGATGCAATACCTTGACGGTTACTACAAGAATCCACATCAGCCCGGCCCGGATCTCCATTTCCGCACAGCAGTTTCCGTGGATTGGAACAAGAAGCTGATGAGCGCCATCGAAACGGCAGGCTACGACCCCGTGCCCCGCGCCGATAACAGTTTGCTCGAGTCTGCTGTGATGAGCTTCCTGCCGATCGCTATTTTCCTGCTGATCCTTTATTTCTTCTTCCGACAACAAATCCGCATGGCAGGCAAGGGCGCGCTGAATTTCGGCAAGAGCCGCGCCCGCATGCTGGCGCGCGACAAAAACAAAATCACGTTCAAGGACGTTGCCGGCGTCGAGGAGGCGAAGGACGAAGTCCAGGAGCTGGTCGAATTTCTCAAGGACCCGAAGAAATTCCAGAAGCTCGGTGGCCGCATCCCCAAGGGCGTGCTCATGGTCGGCCCTCCCGGCACAGGCAAGACGTTGCTCGCCCGTGCGATCGCCGGCGAGGCCGACGTGCCCTTCTTCTCGATCTCCGGTTCGGATTTCGTCGAGATGTTTGTCGGCGTCGGCGCCAGCCGCGTGCGCGACATGTTCGAGCAGGGTAAGAAAGCCGCGCCATGCCTCATCTTCATTGATGAAATCGACGCAGTGGGCCGCCATCGCGGCCATGGCCTCGGCGGCGGACACGACGAGCGCGAGCAGACGCTCAATGCGTTGCTCGTCGAGATGGACGGCTTCGATACCCAGGAAGGCGTCATCATTATCGCCGCCACCAATCGCCCCGACGTGCTCGACCCCGCGCTCCTGCGCCCGGGCCGTTTCGACCGCCAGATCACCGTCAATCTGCCCGACGTGAAGGGCCGCGAGGAAATCCTCCGCGTCCACTCGAAGCGCGTGAAGCTGGCCGAGGATGTCGATATGGCCGTCATCGCCCGCGGCACGCCCGGCTATTCCGGCGCGGAGCTGGCCAACGTGATCAACGAGGCCGCCCTGCTCGCCGCCCGCAAGGGCCTCAAGGCCATCACGCTGGAGGAGCTTGAGGAAGCCCGCGACAAGGTCCGCTGGGGCAGGGAGCGCCGCTCGCTCGCCATCAGCGAGAAGGAAAAGGAAAACACCGCTTATCACGAAGCCGGCCACGCCCTGCTCCTCGAGATGCTCGAGCACACCGAGCCGCTGCACAAGGTCACCATCATTCCGCGCGGTCCCTCGCTCGGCTCCACGATGTGGCTGCCGGAGGAGGACAAATACACCATGCGCAAGAACGAGCTCCTGGACAATCTGGTCGTCGATATGGGCGGCCGCGTTGCCGAGGAGATCGTCTTCGGCGATGTCACCAGCGGCGCCCGCGGCGACATCCAGATGGCCACGCGCCTCGCCCGCAAGATGGTTTGCGAATGGGGCATGAGCGAAAAGATGGGCATGGTCGAGTACGGCGAGCACGAGGACTACGTCTTCCTCGGTCGCGATCTTTCCCGCGCCCGCGATTACTCCGAGTCCACCGCTCAGGAGATCGACCGCGAGGTCCGCAAGCTGTGTGACGACGCCTACCATCGCGCCAAGGAAATGGTCCTTCAGCATCGCGACACCCTCGAGGCAATCGCCAAGGCCCTGCTCGAATACGAGACCCTGGATGGCGCGCAAATCCGCGACCTGATCAAGACCGGCAAGATGAGCAACCCGCCCACCGGCCCGACGCGTCCGCGCAAGGAGCCCCCTCCCCTGCCCGACCCCGGCGCTACCGTGGCCCCGGACTATCCCCACGGCCTGACCGAGGCCCCGGCCTGAGCCGGACGCCGGCGGCTACCGAGCCTCGGATTCAAGCACGTGGCAGCGCAACCTGGAAAAAGATCGGAAGCCCGCGTCGAATGTCACCAACTCGGCATCCGCTGCGAGCGCGAGCGCCGCGAGGGAAGCATCCTGCCAGCGCTTTGGCTGATGGCCTAACCTCGCAGTCAGCCTGCGAAGGTGTGTCTCAAATCCCTCCGGCTCATCGGCGAAGCGGAAACGGTGGTCGGCCAGCAGCGCATCCCACGTTTTCCAGACAGCATTTCCGTTTTGTACGTCTGCGCCCATTACGACGGGATTGTTGAGGAGTCGCAGCAGCCCAAGCTGGCTCGCGCGGCAAAGCATGACCTCTCCGTCCGCGTCAACGCCGTCCAGCCACGCCGTAGCTGCCTCGTGATGGGAATGCCCATTCCAAATGATCGGCAGCAGAACATTAATGTCTGGCAGCGCGACCATGTGTGGCAGCTTCCTCGTCTAGCAATTTTTCCTCCGCGGCCGCTACCATTTCCGCCGTCACCCTCCGACGGGGTTCTTTGGTTTTGATGATTGGGAAGCGGGTTCTATGTGACGCAACACGCGGATCGACCGGCGCGCGCAATACGAGCCTCAAGCCGTCCGCGACAATCTCCTTTAAGGTTCGGCCCTGAAAAGCAGCCCGCGCCTTCGCCTGGCGGAAAAGCTCGTCCGGAAGTTCAACCGTGGTTCTCACAAAAGCATTTTAGCATATTCCTGCCTCGCCGCCAGTTCTCTTTTCTGCCCCGTTGCCGCCGCCGCCCCGCTGCTTCCTTTGCCTGTCCGCAACACTTCCCGCGCCTGTGGGATGCGGGCGGGACCCTTCTGCTTCTGCCTCATAACGTCCCTTGACGCCCCGGCGCGCGCCGGATTTACTATCCGCTCCTTTCTTACAGAAAAACACACAACCGATCACACAAAATGGCAAAATTTGGCATTAACGGCTTCGGTCGCATTGGCCGTAACGTCCTCCGCGCAATGTCTCCCGAGCAGGTCTCGAACGTGGTGGCAATCAACGACATCACCGACACCAAGACCCTGGCGCATTTGCTCAAGTGGGACTCGGTCCATGGCCGTTTCAAGGGCGACATCGGCCACGACGCCGAGCACATCATCGTCAATGGCCAGAAAATCAATATCCTCAAGGAGCGCGACCCGGGCAACCTGCCGTGGAGTTCCCTCGGCGCCGAGGTGATCCTCGAGTCCACCGGCTTCTTCACCGATCGCGCCAAAGCCGAGGTACACATCACCAAGGGCGGCGCCAAAAAGGTCCTCATCTCGGCTCCGGCCAAGGGACCCGACGCCACCGTTGTGCTCGGCGTCAATGACGACGTCTACGATCCCGCGAAGCACAACATCATCTCGAACGCGAGTTGCACCACCAATTGCCTCGCTCCGATGGTCAAGGTCCTCCATGACGCTTTCGGCATTGAATCCGGCTTCATGAGCACCATCCACTCGTACACGAACGATCAGCGCATCCTCGATCTTCCCCATGAAGACCTGCGCCGCGCCCGTGCAGGCGCCATCAACGTCATCCCCTCCTCCACCGGCGCCGCGAAGGCCATCGGTGAAGTCATTCCCTCGCTCAAGGGCAAACTCAACGGCGGCTCTTTCCGTGTCCCGACCCCGGACGGCTCCGTGACCGATTTCACCGCCATCCTCACGAAGCCCGCCACCGCCGAATCCGTCAACGCCGCCTTCAAGGCCGCCTCGGAGAGCGGTCCGCTCAAGGGCATCCTCGAGTACTCCGATGAGCCTCTCGTCACGCAGGACATCGTCGGCAATCCCCATTCCTGCATCTTCGACAGCCTGCTCACGCTGATGCTGGGCGACAAGTTCCTCAAGGTCGTCGGCTGGTACGACAACGAGTGGGGCTACAGCAACCGCTGCGTCCAATTGCTCGAGCGCCTCGGCAGCTAAGAAAGGACAACTCTCGTGAAACTCTCCGTCAGGGACTTGGACATCTCCGGGAAGCGCGTCCTAGTGCGCGTCGATTTCAACGTACCGACCGAGGAAAAGGACGGCCACATCGTCATCACCGACGATACCCGCATCCGAGAGTCGCTGCCCACCATCGAGTTGCTGCGCCAGAAGGGCGCAAAGGTGATCCTCATGGCCCATTTCGGACGCCCGAAGGGCAAGCCGGTTGCGAAATACTCGCTCCGGCCCGTCGCGGATCATCTGCACAAGCTCATCAATCATCCCGTGGCCTTCAGCCCGGAGGTCATTGGCTGCGTGCCTGCGGAAATCATCGCAGCCATGTGCCCGGGCGATGTCTGCCTGATCGAGAACATCCGCTTCCACGCCGAGGAGGAGGAAAACGCCGACAGCTTCGCCCAGGAACTGGCGAAACTGGGCGACGTTTACGTCAACGATGCCTTTGGCGCCGCCCACCGCGCGCACGCCTCCACCGCGGGCATCGCCAAATTCATGCCCCAGGCCGCCATGGGCCTGCTGATGGAAAAGGAATTAAAATACCTCGTGGACGAGTTGGCGCATCCGGACCGCCCCTTCATCGTCATCCTGGGCGGCTCGAAGGTCTCGTCAAAGATCACCGTCATCAAATCGCTCATGGAAAAAGCCGACACCATCCTCATCGGCGGTGCGATGGCTTACACGTTCTTCCTTGCCCAGGGCATCAAGGTCGGCAAAAGCCTCGTTGAACCCGACAAGGTGAACCTGGCGAAGGAAATCCTCGCCCTCGCGAAGGAGAAGGGCGTCAAATTCATGCTTCCGGTCGATACGCTCGAAACCGACGCCATCAAGCCCGGCGCGAACACGCGCAATACGCCTCCGCTCTCTCCGGAGACCGGCGTTACCGATGGCTGGGAAGGCGTCGATATCGGCACGGCCACCATCAAGCTCTACGAGCAGGAGATCGCCTCCGCGAAGACCATCCTTTGGAATGGCCCCGTCGGCATTTTCGAAATCGCCGACTTCGCGCGCGGCACCCGCGCCATCGCCGAGGCCATCGCGAAATCGGGCGCCAAATCGATCGTGGGCGGCGGCGATTCCGTGACCGCCGTCAAACAATTCGGCCTCGCCGACAAAATGACCTTCATCTCCACCGGCGGCGGAGCCTCGCTCGAGCTGCTCGAGGGCCGCGTCCTGCCTGGCGTCGCCGCCCTTACTGATAAATAGCCACCCAATCCTTTGAATGTCGTCCCGCAACCGTGGGATTGAAACTTATGCGCAAAAAGATCATCGCCGCGAACTGGAAGATGAACATGACCTGTGGCGAAGCCGCGGGGTACATCGAGATCCTGCTGCGCGAGCTGGGCACCGATGAGCCCCATGTCGAGGTCGTCATCGTGCCGCCCTTCACCGCCATCGCGAAGGTGAGCGAGTTGCTCTCTCACATCCAGACCGTAAAGGTCGGCGCCCAGAACATGTATTTCGAAAAAGCGGGCGCCTTCACCGGCGAGGTCTCCGCGGCGATGCTGCGCGAGCTCTTCGTCCGCTACGTCGTTCTCGGCCACAGCGAGCGCCGCAGCATCTTCGGCGAGACGGACGCTGTCGTGAACAAGAAGGCCCATGCCGCCCACGAGGCGGTCCTGAAGCCCATCGTCTGCATCGGCGAGACGCTTGCCGAGCGCGACGCCGGCAAGGTCGAGGAGGTCCTGGACCGGCAAATCCGTGGCAGCCTTGCCGGATTGAGCGCCAAGGAAATGGCCGAGACCGTTCTCGCCTACGAGCCGGTATGGGCCATCGGCACGGGGCGCACCGCCACGCCTGACCAGGCGCAGGCCACCCATGCCTTTATCCGCGAGACGCTGGCGAAGGTCTGGGACGCCCCCACTGCCGAAAAAGTGCGCATCCAGTACGGCGGCAGCGTCAAACCTGAGAACACGACGGCCCTGATGAGCCAGCCGGACATCGATGGCGCCCTTGTGGGCGGCGCCAGCCTCGATCCCCGCGCCTTCTTCCAGATCGTGAAGAACAGCGGCGCCGAATAGCCCCCCGGGTCGATAAACCCGGATTCCGCTTAAAAAACGCGATTTCTTCGCGTTATTCACAACGTATTTCGGGCTTCGAAGTCCGCATTTTCGTCTTTTCATTCCGCGTAAGCTACCGGGCCCAAGTCACCTGCATCCGGCGAAATTCGCGGCTGTCCAGACCCGAAATATTGTCAAGCCACGAATTGTTACAATCAGTTGACAAACTGTCGGGTATGGTTTATGCAGTGTCTGCAATATTAATGACGGTCCTTTCCTTGATCCTGTTTTTGGTGGTGGTTCCAGCGCTGGTGGGGTATTGTCTCTACGTTGAGTGCATGAACGGCGATTTGGACTCTTCGACCATCTCAATGCTGCGTGGCCAGCTCCACCGCATCTTCCGCGGGCGCCTGGAGCCCGGGGACTTCCTTATCTACCGCAAGTCCAAGGTTTCGCCCCGGCCCGGCCCTCGCGCCCGTAATGTCCAGGCCGCCGAGAATGGCGATGATTACTACTACGAGGTGGACAAGTTCTGGATCGTCTCAGATGTCCTCAATGATGGACGCCTCGTGGCGCAGACGCGCACCGGCAAGCGTGTCTACCTGACTCCCGAGGATGAGCGGCTGCGCAAGGCCCACTGGTTCGAGAGGGTCCGTTATCGCCGGCGCTTCCCGGCATTTTAAGGCGCGGTCGATTCCCCGGCTGAGGGCTCGGGACATCGCGGCTTGAACCGTTCCAACGACTCTCCGCCACAGGGGCATGCTTTCGGGGTCCTTTTTCGCTATCCAGTAAATGGAGGGCCGGGTGGCCGAGGGCTACGTAGTTTATAGGGCCAGTGGCACTTATCGTGCTTCATTGGAAGTCCCGGGATTCTATTCCCAACACCACCATGTCCTCTCCCTTTTGGCGCAAGGCCTTTACTCCAAGCCGGCTCGTGGCACTTCTCGGCCTTCTGACCATTACCTGCGCCGTCCTGATCGCCAATTTCTCCATCGACGAAGGCCGCACAGGCAATGGTTACGCCCAGCGCGCCCAGCGCCTCGGTTATGTACACGATGTGGTGGCCGATGCCGATTACGCCAAGGCCCAATTGAACAAATACGAGGCCACCCAGAGCCCCGAGGACAAGGAGGCTTTTCTCCAGGCTTGCGATCAGATGGCCGCCAAGGTCAACCACCTCCGCCAGGCCGAGCACATGTCCGAGGATCAAAGTGACCAGATCGTCGATCTTTGCGTCTCCATCCGCCAGCAGTTGACCAGGCTCGGCGCCACCTCCGCCGACCGGATGCAGGAGGCGGGATATTTCCTCGACCGCATCCATCGCGTGGTCCTCGGGTTTGGCATGGATGAGCTCCGCTTGCAGGATCAGAAGCTCGAGGAGCAAACCAAAGCCGCCGCCCTCAACCGCCGCATGACCGTCGGCATGGCCGGCATCATCATCGTCATGGTGGCCGCGATCGTTTTCCTCGTGATCCGGCTCACCCGCCTCGAGCAACTCGCCACCGTTTGCGCGTGGACCCACCGGCTGCTTTACGAGGGGCAATGGGTCAGCCTCGAGCGCTATCTGGAGCGGCGTTTCGGCATCCGTGCCAGCGATGGCATCACCACCGAGCAGGCGGCCAAGTTGATGGCGGAGGATGAAATCAACGGCCAGGAATTGGTGCGGCTGATCGAATTTGAAAAGATGGCGGGCGACCGTGCGAAGGAAGCGAATCGCGCCATCCACGCGGTGCGCAATCATTTGACCGCCGTACTCTGTTACTCGGAGATGGCCGGCAGCGGCGACCCCGAGGCGCAGCGCGAGATGGCCTCGCGCGTGCTCACGCATGCCAGCACCATCTCCAGCGAGGTCGATATGCTGCACAACGCGGTGCGCAGCTTCAATCCCGGCCCGCCGGATCTGCGCGTCGTTCGCTCCCCGGAAGAAGAGCAGCAGCGCACGGCGGCGGTGGCCTGAGCCTCGGCCGAAGGTTTGCGGGGGGAAGAAGGCGCTCCAGAACTGATAGGGCTTTCCCAGCGGGAAATTACTGCCCGGGCCGCCGCCCAGGCGAAAATAAAATATTCGGCTTAAGGTTTGTGAATCGCTCGGCCAGCGGGTAAACATTGCACCCTCGCCCATTGACGGAGAGGAGGACCCAATAGCCATGAGCAGCGCACCGTTCGGAGATTTGATTTGCACGAACAAGGCCGTGACGTCGTGGGTCGAGGAGATGGCGGAGTTGTGCGGGCCGGATAAGGTCTTCTGGTGCGACGGTTCCGAAGCCGAGCGGCAGCATCTCACCGCGCGCGCGGTCGAGGAAAAGATCATCATCCCGCTCAACCACGAGAAATGGCCCGGCTGTTATTACCATCGCTCGAAATCGAACGACGTCGCGCGCGTCGAGGAGCTGACGTTCATCTGCACGCCCAGCGAGGATCAGGCCGGCCCGACCAACAACTGGGTCCGTCCCGCCGAGATGTATGCGAAACTCCACGGCCTCGCGAAAGGCGCGATGCGCGGGAGGACAATGTACGTGATCCCCTACCTCATGGGGCCGTCGGGATCATCGCAATCGAAGGTCGGCTTTGAACTGACCGACTCGCTCTACGTCGTCCTCAGCATGGGCATCATGACCCGTGCGGGCCGCGTGGCGCTCGAACATCTCGGCGACAGCGTGGAATTCAATCGCGGCCTCCATTGCATGCTCGATGTCGATCCTGCCCGCCGATACATCGCCCATTTTCCGCAGGACAACACGATCATCTCCGTCGGCTCGAATTACGGCGGCAATGCGCTCCTCGGCAAAAAATGCCTCGCCCTCCGCATCGGCTCATACCTCGCGCGGCAGGAGGGCTGGCTCGCCGAGCACATGCTCATCCTCGGCGTCGAATCGCCGCAGGGCGAAAAAACATTCGTCGCCGCGGCCTTCCCCAGCGCGTGCGGCAAGACCAACTTCTCGATGATGATCCCGCCAGAGCGCTACAAGGATTGGAAAATCTGGACCGTCGGCGACGACATCGCCTGGATGAAACCGGGTCCCGACGGGCGCCTGTATGCCATTAACCCGGAGGCCGGCTACTTCGGCGTCGTGCCGGGAACCAATTTCAAATCGAACCCGAACGCGATGCGTTCCATGTCGCGCGACACGCTCTTCACCAATGTCGCCCTGCTCCCCGATGGCGATATCTGGTGGGAGGGCAAGGATGGGCCGCCGCCGGCCGAGGCGCTCGACTGGCAGGGCCGCCCATGGACTCCGGCCTCGAAGGAAAAGGCCGCGCATCCCAATAGCCGCTTCGCCGCGCCGATGACCAATAATCCGGCGCTCGCCTCGGAGGCGAACGATCCCGGCGGCGTGCCAATTTCCGCAATCATCTTCGGCGGACGCCGCGCCACGACGATCCCGCTCGTTTTCCAGGCCTTCAATTGGATTCACGGCGTCTATCTCGGCGCCACCATGGCCAGCGAGATGACCGCCGCTGCCGCCGGCACCGTGGGCAACGTGCGCCGCGACCCGATGGCGATGCTCCCGTTTTGCGGCTACAACATGGGCGAATATTTCCTTCACTGGCTGCGGATGCGGAAGCTCATTAAGCGACCGCCGAAGATGTTTAGCGTCAATTGGTTCCTCAAGGGCCCCGATGGCGAATTCGTGTGGCCCGGCTTTGGCGAAAACATGCGCGTGCTGAAATGGATCGTCGACCGCTGCCGCGGGCGCGTCTACGCCGAGGAGACTCCGCTCGGCTGGATGCCCGCCGCCCGCGACATCGATATCGAGGGCCTGCCCAATTACAGCATCGAAAAGATGGAGCAGGCACTGAAGATCGACGTGGAAAACTGGAAGCGCGAGGTGCTCATGCAGGACGAGCTTTTCATCAAACTCTACGGCGATCTCCCCAAGGAACTCCTCTTCCAGCGCGAACTGCTCATCTCCCGCCTGTAAGCCAGTGCGCGCATGGCCAATCCTGATAACACGTTGATGCTGCGGGTAGTGACTCCTGGCGGGACCGTCCTCGAGCAGCCCACGGTCTCCGTCGCGCTCTGGACTGCCCTGGGGGAAATCGAAGTCCTGCCCGGCCACGCGCCCACTGTCGTCCTGCTGGAACCCGGCGAGATGCGCGTGCGCGAACCGTCGGGCGCGGAGCGCGCCTTTGCCGCGGGCGAAGGATTCGCCCGCATCGAAGCCGCCTCGGTAACCGTCTTCAGCGACATGGCGGAGGATGCGGAGGGCATTGCGCTCGATCAGGCGGAAGACGCCAAACGCCGCGCCGAATCCGCGGTTGCGCAGGCCGCAAATCTTTCCGACGACGAGCGGCACGCCGCCGACCTGGCGTTGCGGGAATCACTCGTGAGAATTCAAATGACCGTGCGCCGCAAGGAGCGGAGTCAAGGCCGCGGCTCCGCTCCGCGTTAATAGCCCATGCGCGAGCGCCTGATCCTGCTGAATAAGCCGTTTAACGTCCTTTGCCAGTTCACCGACGAATCCGGTACGAAGCGAACTCTCGCCGATTTCGTCCCCGTAAAAGACGTCTATCCCGCCGGCCGGCTCGATTACGACAGCGAAGGCCTCGTCTTGCTCACGAATGCCGGCTGGTTGCAGCACCGCATCGCCGATCCCCGCTACAAAGAGCCAAAAACCTATTGGGTCCAGGTCGAGGGCATTCCTGCCGATGATGCTCTGGCCAGTCTGGCCGCCGGCGTGACATTGAACGACGGTCCGACCCTCCCCGCCGGGGTCGCGCGTATCGAACCCACCGTCTGGGAGCGCCATCCTCCGATTCGGGAACGCAAAAACATCCCCACCGCCTGGATTTTGCTCACGCTGCGCGAAGGCCGCAACCGCCAGGTCCGTCGAATGACCGCCGCCGTCGGCCATCCCACCCTGCGCCTGATCCGGGTAAAAATCGGAGAGTGGGAACTGGGCGATTTGAGCCCCGGCCAATGGCGTGACGCCCCCATGCCCCGGCAGTAGATTTGAGCCCTCCCTCCCTCAAACCCTTCGATTTTCGCGCCGTGCCAGCGGCGCGGACCTTTGCCATCTTTGCTTCCTTCTGTTTAATTCTTCTGAAAAATCTGGCTGGGGAATTGCTCCCATACCCGCCACCGTTGTGAAAACCCTTCTCACCCGCACCCTCCCGCTCCTGCTTTCCATCGCCTTGGGCGCAGTGCTGAGCTGGGTCTCGATTTACGTCTTCTGGTTTGCCATCTGGACGTTTCACTCGGTGCCGATCGCGAACGCCTGCGGCGCCATCGGCGACTTCCTGCTCCTGCCCGCCCGCTTTTTTTACGAATGGGTTGGCGGCGATCAGACCACGGTCTTCTACGATCCCATTTCCTACTCCGTGACCAATGGGCTCGTCCTTGGAATCATATTCTACTGTATCTTCCGCGTATGGTGGGATGGGCGGGAAGCCGCGCGCCAAACACGCGCGCTCGATGCGAACGGCGCTCCCCAGCCCGGCCGCACCCCTGCCGCGAAGGACGTTTAACCCGAATTTCGATTAACTTCGGATTTTGGGTTCAATCAATCCCACCGGCTCTCGCGTGAGCCGAAGTAGGCCAGCACCAGCCCCGCGAGCACGTGCGCCATCAGCACCCACGCGCAAAAGCCATATCCCGTCAGCCCGGTGCGCGAGGTCATTTGCACCACGTCATAGAACCGCGTGTCGCGCATCGTCTCCAGGTAGCCCGACCATCCCCAGTACGCGGCGATGAATGGCCGCGTCATCCACCCGAGAAATTGCGGCAGCGCCAGCACCGCCCCGGAAAGCGGCAATTGAAATCCCACCAGGTACACGCTCACCAGCGACGCCTGGTCCGCGGTCCTCATTTGCGCGGAGATGCCCAGGCACATGCTCGTCATCGCCGCGTTTACCGCCATCAGGATGCACGCCTGCGTAAACGGATCGCCCGGGAAATGGCACACCGTATTGACAAAAAGCGCCATCCAGATCGATTGCGCCGCGAGGATGATCGCAAGGTAGACCGCCTTGCTCGCGAGGAACGCGGAGGTGCGCAGCCCGGCGAATTTCTCCTTCTCGAAAATCGCCCGCTGCCCGGCGATCTCCCGCGCGGAATTGTTCGATCCCATCAGCGTCAGCAGGATGACCTGGAACATCACGAGTCCGGACACCAGCCCCCCCACGCGCACCGCTTGCAGCGAGAAGGAGACATTTTCCATCAACACCTGCACCGCGTTTGGCGAAGGCGGTCCCGCCAGGTTCGCGATTTGCGGCAGCCCATCCCATGCGAAGATCACCACCAGCAGCGGAAATCCAAATAGCAGCGCGAGCTGGAGCACCAATTGCCCCCGGTCGCGCAGCAGCAGCCGCCGCTGCCGCGTCAGCAGCACGCGGAATTGCGTAAACCACGCCGGCTGCTCAAATTTCTCGGCTTCCTTCGGTTCCTTTTTTTCCGCGGAAAATATTTCCTCGATCGGCGGACTCTCAATCGGCTCGTCACCCGCCCGCGCCACCGGCGTCTCCACGTCGACAAGGCTCTTGTAATAGGCGGGCCGATGCTTTCGCCACGAACTGCGCCATGCGTCCGGCGAGCGCGTCTCGAGGGCATCGAACAGATGCTCCGGCCCGCCGATCGTAAAATAATGCGAAAGCAACTCCGGCGCGCCGTGGAAGACCAGCCGCCCTTCGTAAAGAACCGCCACGCTGTCGTGCAATTCCAGGTGCCGCATGCTGTGCGTCACGGAGATCACCGTCCGGCCCGGTCCGTCGCTCGCCAGCCGCCTCATCAA
>JBEKOV010000082.1:0-16228 GCA_049521415.1 Chthoniobacteraceae bacterium | reverse complement strand
AACCGTCAGCCTTATGATGAGGCTCGCTATCTCGCCCAACTCGCCAGACACGGCTCCGCATACGCTTCAACGGTGTGAATAATTCCATTCATTTTCTTTGACAGACCAGCTCAGATGTAACGTCCCGTCCATCTTCGTCCGCGCGGGCCAGGCAAACGGAGCCGGGGCCGCCAAGAAAGAAGCGTGGTACTCCCAACGCCGCCCCACCTACGAAGCGCAGCCCGAGACTGAGCCCGAATCGCCAGCCGCAACCCCCTCCCCCGCGCCTCACGCGAAGGGAGCGAACGGCAAAAAGAACTTTCAACCCCTCGCCTCGGTCACCGAGCGCCCGCGCCGCGCCGATTCCCCCGCGAGCCCGGTGGCTCCCGTGGCTTTCACCGGATTCGCCGGTCCCATGCCACCAGCGAACACGCTCTCCATCCCGCTCTCCGAAGTCCTGCCCGACCTGCCCGAGGAAATCCGCCACGCCCTCAATGCCGCCGACGCCGGCGTGGCCACATTCCAGATCCCGCGCGCGGAGGTCGAGAGCGGCATGCGGACCGGCAGACTCAGCTTCAAATGGGCGCAATTGCGCGACTGGTGCAGCCTCCCCCTCCCATTGGACGCCCCCGTCGCGCCGGACATGGAGATCACGCTTCCCCTTTCTTCCGTAGTCCCTCACTTCATGGCAACCCGCGGCACGCCCGATACGCGCAAGCCGGTCGAAATCGACTCCCGCATCCCCGACATTTTCTCGAAAGCCAAATCCGCCGCCCCTGCCGATGAGGTCACTGCCGTCGTTCCGGCTCCGCTGCCGCCCGAGCCCACATCCCCACCACCGTCCGCCTCACCACCCCCTTCCACCCCCGTCACTCCCACGCAGATCATTGCCCACATCCGCTCGCTCAATGGCATCAGCGGCGCGTTCATTGCCACCAGCGACGGCCTGCTGGTGGCAGGCGATACACCCGGCGCGAATGAAAACGTCCTCGCCGCATTCGCGCCCACCGTTTTCTCCCAATTGACCAAGTACGCCGACATGGCGCGCCTTGGCCTGCCAGACTCCATCGACATCCACCTCTCCGGCGTCAGCGTCCACGTCCGGCGCGCCGGCAAGCTCTTCCTCGGCGCCCTCACGCTCGGCGGCTCTCCGCTTCCACTCCAGGAACTCGCCCGCATTTCCGCAGCCCTGCAACCGCACACAAACTGAACCATGGCCCTCATCAACCAAGCCACCAAAGAAATCCAGCTCAAGATCGTCTATTACGGCCCGCCCCAGGGCGGCAAGACGACCAACCTCGAGAAAGTCCACGCCGAAGTCGAGGCCGCCCCGGAGGCGAAGGGAAAACTCACCTCCCTCGCCACCAATAGCGACCGCACGCTCTTCTTCGACTTCCTTCCCATCGAGACCACCGTCATCCGCGGCTTCAAGACAAAGTTCCAGCTCTTCACCGTGCCCGGCCAGGTCATCTACAACACGACCCGCCAACTGGTCCTGCGCGGCGTCGACGGTTTGGTTTTCGTCGCCGATTCCCAGTACGAGAAAATGGAAGAGAACGTCCAGACGTTCGCCAACATGATCCAGAACCTGGAGACGGTGAACCAGAGCCTCGAGAACATCCCTTACGTCCTCCAGTACAATAAACGCGACCTGCCCAATGTGGCGCCGGTCGATTACATGGACTTCCTCCTCAACAACCGCGACATCCAGGTCCCGGCATTCGTCAGCTCCGCCGTGAAAGGCGAGGGCGTCTTCGAGACGCTCAACATGATCACACGCATGTTGCTTCACAAGCTGCTGACAGAAACCGGGCGCCGCGCCGCATAATGTTCGTAACTCAACATGTTCAGCCTTCCCCTACTCATTAGCGAAGACATCGCCGCAATCGACGCGGCGCTCATGGAACTCGTCGCCACGAGCAACTCCCGCCTCGCCCTGGTCATGGACGGCGGCGGCTTCATCCTCACCCAAAAGGGCGACGCCGCCGATATGGACACCGCCACCCTCGGCGCGCTGGCTGCGAACAGCTTTGCCGCCACGCAGGCCATCGCGCACATCATCGAAGACCAGTCCGTGACCAGCCTTTACCAGCAGGGCGTCGTCAATAGCTTCCTCATCCTGGCCGTGGCCGATTTCGGTTTTCTCGCCGTGGTCTTCCCCGCCTCGATCGGCGTCGGCTCGGTAAAATTCTTCGCCGAGGGAACCGCCGCCCGCATCGCCCGGCAACTCGATGCCGCCCATTCCCGCGCCCCGGCCGAAGGCCTCGACCTCGCCGCCCTCAATCTGTCCGACGCCGCCCCGCTATTCCAGCGGCGCCTGTGACCCCCAGCCCACCCCCCATTTTCCTGCGTATCCCTGCGTAAGGCCCTGGCCCGCAATATGCTCCCCCTCTTTTGCGCCTCCGTGCGATCCGTGACCCCAAAATGCAGGCCTTCGAGAAATTTTTGAAGAGCGCCCGTTTCCTCATCGTCGATGACGATGCGGTTAGCGCCAGCGCAATCGAAATGAGCCTCGTCGCCGCGGGCCAGGAAGACGTGCTCATCGTCCAGAACCCAAAGGACGCCCTCGACGCTTTCCGCATTTTCCGTCCGGACATGCTCCTGCTCGATCTCTCGATGCCGGGCATGGACGGCTTCGAAGTCCTCCAGCAGCTCCGCGCCTCCATTCCACCCGACGATCACCTGCCGGTCATCGTCGTCACGGCCGATCGCAATGAATCGTCCCACCGCCGCGCGCTCGAGGCGGGCGCGAGCGATTTCCTGGCCAAGCCATTCGGCGCCACCGACCTGCGCCTGCGCATTCGCAATTTGCTCGAGACCCGCTTCCTCCACCTCGGCTTGCGCGAGCAGAACCGGCGCCTCGACGAGCGCGTCACCGAGCGCACTCATGAACTCGAGGCCGCACTCGAGGAATTGCGCGAGGTACAGCGCCAGGCCATCCGTGAGCAGCGCCTCCATGCCTTCAGCCAGATGGCGGAAGGGGTCGTCCACGATTTCAACAACGTCCTCATGATCCTGATGAGCCTCACCGACCTCATCGGCCGCGAGGCCCCGCCAAACGAACCGGAATTCCAGGGCCATGTCAGCGCAATGCAGGCCGTCCTTCAGGAGGCCGCCCAGGTCATTGCCCGTCTCCATTACTTCTGCCGTCCGCGCCACGATGACGATCTCTTCATGCCGACCGATTTGAAAAAGCTGGTCGAGGAAGCGATCCATCTCTCAAAGCCCAAGTGGCTCTCCGAAGCCCAGGCCGCCGGCGGCGAAATCCGTCTCTCGGCCAATCTCGAGGCCATCGATCACTTCCCCTGCAACGCCTCGGAGATGCGCGAGGCGCTGATCCATTTGATCCTGAACGCCGTCGACGCCATGCCGAAGGGCGGCGACCTCTCGCTGACTTTGCGTGGCGCGGATGCCGGCGTGGAAATCGCGGTCGCGGACTCTGGCGCCGGCATGAGCGAGGAAATCCGCGCGCAATGCCTCGATCCATTTTTCTCGACCAAAGGCGATGGGGGCACGGGCCTCGGTCTCTCGATGGTGCACGGCATTGTCCGCCGCCATGCGGGCAGCATCGATGTCGCCAGCCGGCCCGGGAAGGGTTCGGCGTTCCGCATTTACCTGCCGCGCAACAATTCCAAGGCCGAGGCCGCGCAATCGCACAATGCGCATGAGATGCCCCGTCCGCTCCGGATTCTCCTGGCAGAGGACGACGACCGGCTGCGGCAGTTAATCTCGTTCCAAATGGAATCGATGGGCCACACCGTCGAGGCCACGCGCGATGGGCGGCAGGCGCTCGAAAGATTCCACGAGGCTCACTTCGATCTCATCTTCACCGATCTCTCGATGCCGCAACTCAATGGCATCGCCCTCGTCGAGGCCGCACGCCAGCTCATCGCGGAGATTCCCGTCATCATGCTCACCGGCTTCGGCGCCATGCTCCTGCCCGATGGCGAGCGCCCGCCCGGCGTGGACATCCTCCTTGCAAAACCGGTCACGCGCGAAACCCTCGCCGCCGCGATCGCCCAGGTCGCCGCCTGAGCCCGATTTGCGCTCAGGCCAAAAACGCCGCAGCTTCCCGCCGATGCGTAGAATCTTTCTTCCCCTCGCCTGCCTGCTCGTTTGCGCGCCATTTTGCCGCGCGGGCAATTCCCGCCAGCCAATCGTCCTCCGCGTCACCGCCGCTGCCGATCAAACGGATGTCCACCCCGACAGCATCATTGACCTCACGCTGACTCTCGAGAACCCAACCGGCGCCGCGGAGTCCATCAAGATTCCTGCGCGTTGCTGGGACCGCCTCTGGAAATCGAGCAACCACCTCGTCGCCTGGGACGCCTGGGACTCGGACGACGACACCGACATCACCATCGATATCCCGCCCCACGAGAGCTACTCCTTTCCCGAACCCCTCAAGATGTACGTCGCCAGCGACGCACAGAAAGAATTCCACACCACCTTCCGCATGGGATTCAAGACCGGCTTCTCCAAGGTTTTCTGGAGCGACCCCATCACGCTCGACGTGACCCCGTAGCCGCTACGGCCCATTACGGCCCATTACGGCGTAGGGCTCGCGGAAGCCATCGCCTTTGCCTGGTTTTCCTTGCGCAGCAGATCGACGGTAATCGCTGACAACTTCTCGCGCATGTCGCGCCGCGTCTTCGGCATAAGCGACGGCTCGCTGGCTTCGAGTTGCTTCACTTGGTTGATGTCCCGCGTCAATTCATCCGCATCGGCTTGCGTCAGCGCCCCGCTCGCGCGATCCGCGTTTACCCGGGCCGTCAACTGGCGGATTTGGCGATTGATAAACGGCGCCGCATCGACAGCCGGCGGCGCATCCGGGTCAGCCATTGCCACCGCGGCGACCGCAATGAACAGCACTGAAAATAAGACGGGGGTTTTCATGTAATTCCTTTAACCCCGACCCTTGTCCGCGGTTTTGCGAAAAGTTCAAGCGCGGAATCCGCCCGCCGTCCCCATTTTCCTGCCTCTCCGCCGTTGACACAACCCACTTTCGCGCGTAAGAAAACCACCCCGCAGATAGGCGGCCCCATCTTTCCATTATGGCCAATACCCAAGTCATCCTCACCGAACCCGTTGCCGGCCTCGGCGTCGAAGCCGACGTCGTCAAGGTCAAGCCAGGGTACGCCCGCAATTTCCTCATCCCCCGCGGCAAGGCCTTCGAAGTCACCCCGGCCTCCCTCAGGCAGATCAACGCTCTCAAGGCCCGCCGCGCCGAGCGCGAGGCTCACGAACTCAACGAAGCCGAGGAACTCGCCCGCCGCATCGGCAAGCTGAAGATCACCCTCATCCTTGAGACCGGCGAGACCGGCAAGGCCTTCGGCTCCATCACCACCAAGGATATCGCCGACCGCCTCAAGGGCGAGTTGGGCGGCATGGAAATCGAGCGCCATCGCATCGTGCTCGAGCGTCCCATCAAGGACAGCGGCCCGCACGACATCGAGATCAAGCTGCACCAGGACGTCGTCGCCCACCTCAATCTTAACGTGAAATCCTCCTCGAAGCCGGAATCCGCGCCTGGGGAGGAATCTTCCGCCGCCGCTGCGCCCGCCGACGCCGAAGCCTCTGCCGAGCAGGGCTTCCGCTCGAAAGCGAAATCCCGCCACACGAAATAGCGCTCAATGGATGGCCCCAGTGTCTCCACTGGCAAGCCGGCCCAAAAAGCTGGAAATCGCGGCGACAGCGACCTGCGCGGCAAGGTCACTTATTTACCGGATACTCACCGGTTATTACCACAGAGCCCGGACGCCGAGCAGGGCGTCCTCTGTTCCTTCCTGCTGAATCCCCGCGAAGTCGGCGGTCTTTGCGTGGAGCGCGGCATCACTGCCGAGTCCTTCCACATTCCCGCACACGCCGGCATCTTCGCCGTCCTCCTCGAGCTCTGGAACGCCGCCAGGCCCATCGATTTCATCACCCTCACCCAGGTCCTCCGCGACCGCAGCCAGCTCGACCAGGTCGGCGGCGCCGCCTTCGTGACCGATCTCTTCACATTCATTCCCACCGCCGCAAACGCCGCCTACTACATCGACATCCTCCAGGAGAAATGGATTCTCCGCCAGGTCATCACCACCTGCACCGAGTACGCCGCGCGTTCTTACGACGAGCAGGACAATGTCCCAAACCTCCTCGACGAGGTGGAGCAGCACATCAACAGGATCGCCCGCGAGCGTTTTCAGGCCAAGTCGCTCTCGATGAAGGACCAGGTCATGGAGGCCATCGAGTCCATCGAGAAACTCTACGAACGCCGCGGCAGCATCACCGGCCTGCCCACCGGCTTCAGCGAACTCGACAAAATGACCGACGGCCTCCACGGCGCGGAGATGTTCGTCATCGCCGCCCGCCCGAGCATGGGCAAAACCGCCCTCGCGCTCAACATCGCCGAGCACGTCGCCGTCGATCATAAGAAACCTGTCGCCGTCTTCTCGCTCGAAATGAGCAGCCAGCAATTGGTCCAGCGCCTTCTCTGTTCGCGCGCGCGTGTGAATCTCCAGCGCGTCAGGGACGGCTTTCTCTCCGAGCGCGATTTTCCCAACCTCACCGCCGCCGCGTCGAAACTGGCCGAGAGCAAAATCTACATCGACGACACCGCCGGCCTCAGCATCCTCGAGATGCGCGCAAAGGCCCGCCGCCTCAAGACCCAACACGACGTGCAATTGATCGTGATCGATTATTTGCAACTTCTGCGCTCCACCTCGCGCCGCGCCCAGGACAATCGCCAGCTCGAGATCGCCGAAATCTCCGCCGGCGTCAAAGCGCTCGCCAAGGAACTCGCCATTCCCATCATCGTCCTCGCGCAATTGAACCGGAATCCGGAAAACCGTTCCGGCGACAGCAAAGGCCGCCCCCGCCTCAGCGATTTGCGCGAATCCGGCTCTATCGAGCAGGACGCCGATATCGTCGCCCTCCTCGTCCGCGAAGAATACTACGCCGACACCGACGAGGAAAAACAGGAAGCCGAAGGCAAGGCCACCCTCATCCTCGCAAAGCAGCGCAACGGCCCCGTCGGCGACGTCCCCCTCACCTTCCTCAAGGAGTTCACTCGCTTCGAAGACCGCGCCCGCTCCGAGCCGGAGGGGGGTTAAGGTGTCTGCGTGAAACTCGCGCAATCATGAAGCGAATCCCAACCAACACAAAGACAATCGCCTTTTGGGTAGTGTCCTAATTTGAAAAATGGCAGAAATCGGGCCGGGTGGTACAATGTGGGTCGTTAAAGGGGGCTTAGCTCAGCGGTAGAGCGCCGGCTTTGACGAGCCCTCACGGATTGAGGGGGTTCCTCTAAGCCGTGAGACGCGGGTTCAAATCCCGCAGCCTCCACCCTTAAAAACTCGCCTTCAGTTCATTCACGAGCTGGTAGAGGTCCAAGGAGCGCACCCCAAACGCGTTCCCGACCGTGGGAATGAAGATTTTGCTCTTGGCCTTTGGGGCATCCTTTTCAAATGTCACGATATGAAACTGATGTGCATAAGCGTGAGCGATCAAGGTCAAATCAGCCCCTCTAAAGAATTCCTGTTTTGCTGCTTCACTGAATTGATCGTTGCTCTGTACTCATTCCGCAATGGTGGCTATGCTGGCAGTGACTGCGGCATCTTCTGGCAGAAAGAATCCGCCATTTAATTTTGCCCAGTTTTTCAGGTGGTCGCCCTCGCCGTTTAGAAGTTCTTTTCTAATCCTAGAGCAGCTAAAGAGAATTTTATCCGCATTTCGAGCCGAAAGCCATCGCCAGAATCCGGGAACACACTCGAACCCATACGGCCCATTTTTAGCCGTAATGAAGGTATTACTATCCAGTAAGTATTTCACTTCAACAAATGAGGGAATTTGGCACGCGCAAAACTGTTAAAGGAGGAGGTGCTTTTCACTCCCAGCAAACTAAATGCCTGAGAATAAGTAGTGCCTCCGTTAAGTGTACTGGCTATCAGTGCGTTGCAGAATGCAGAACTTGCGCGAGCCCGGAGCGTATTGTGAAAATTTCCAGACTTTTCATCGGAAGACTTGGGTTTTGGTTCACTGGCAAAATACCTTGCCAACTCCCGCTCATAAAAGTCTCCGAAATCCCGTTTGGATATTAAATCCAGGTCGCGCGCACGTCGCGCAGCCACGAGAGTGCTTACTTTATACCGCCCTGCCAGTTTGCCAATTTCTCGCAATGGGTTTTCCCTCGTGTTCCAGAGGCCTCTAAAGTCAGAAGCTGGAACGAGCACTTCGGCGGCAACGGCATTGCAATATCGTTCGATTTGAGCCCCTTCAGCATAGGTTTTCTCGGTATTAGACAGAGCAGACTCCCCAAGCCAAATGTGTGCAATTTCGTGAACCAACGTGAAAAGCTGGGCGGCTTTGGCATCACGAGAATTCACGAATACTAAGGGCGCGTAGGGATCGGATAGCGCGAAACCCCTAAACTCATTTACGGAGAGTTTTCTGGTTCCATTATTTCCGACTACTCCATTACGCATCACCAGAATACCCGCTTCTTCAGCCGCGTCGAAATGAGCAGATAGATTCTCACGCCAAGAGACAATAGAGGCAGATACGAGCCCTCCAACCCTGATTGTGTTTCGGATATCGGAGGCGGTGGATTCTACGGGGTTCTGGATAGATGCAGAGCCAACATAAGCGAGCCGGTCAGCTCCTTGTTCAAGTAGGTATTCCCTATACCACGCCTGTCTTCTCTGGCACTCAAATATAACGTCGATTAGCGCAGCGCTTGGACGGTTGTGGCCGCTGGTTCCCACCGTCCTAAAGTCCTTGATCGGCAACTCCTCCTTTGGGGGTTCATGGAGGAACAGATATCCGAATGGAGTGTAGGTTTTTTCGGCCAAAACTTCGGCCTGACGGTAATTTAACACACCGCTGGTTTCCCATTCCGCAACCGTTTCCGGTTTTCCTAGTTTTCCCAATACCTTTTTTGCGAGGCTCTCCCGGTCAAGCCCCGCTCGGACGCGAGCCCACTTCAGAACATCAGGCTTTAAGGTAATCTTCACAAAATCAAACAATCATGATGCGTTGATGCGTCATTTTAGCTGGGCTGAAGCGCTCTCTACGAGAACATTTCGCATCCACTCGGAAAGTTTTTGGTTCGATTTTAATGCTGCCCGTTCGAGCAGCGCCCTCTCCTCTGGGCGCATTCGAACCCCAGTGATTTGAGCCTTTTTCTCGGATTCCAATAACGGGGGGCGTCCAATTTTCATTTTGTTTAACAAAAAGTCTTGCACTCAACCTAATTTCTGTTAAACATAAAGTCAACAAAGGAAATTTATGGCGAACATCCTCTCCACTGAAAAGAAAATCGCAGCCGTTGGAATGCTCTGTGAGGGCAATTCCATCCGCTCCATTGAGCGCATGACCGGCATTCACCGGGACACGATCATGCGCTTGGGCGTCCGCATGGGCGAGGGTTGCCAACAAATCATGGACGAGAAAATGCGGAATCTGAAAGCCAGCCTCATCCAAGTTGACGAGGTTTGGGGGTTCATCGGAAAGAAGCAGAAGAATGCGGATGCCGCAGATCGCCGGGTCGGTCAGGGAGACGTTTGGACGTGGATCGCTCTGGACTCCGAAACCAAGCTGGTTCCCACGTTCGCCGTGGGGGATCGCTCCCAATACATGGCAAACGGCTTTATGGAAGACCTCGCCTCCCGTCTCTCCCATCGCGTGCAACTCTCCTCTGACTCCCTGAAAGCGTACTCTGGCGCGGTCGAGCGGGCGTTCGGTGCGGAAGTGGACTACGGCTCAATTTACAAAACCTTTTCCCATACGGACCTCGCGGAGCAACGCCGCTATTCCCCACCGGACGTGATGCACGTTAAGCGCATGCCGGTTGCCGGGAATCCGGTTGTTGATCTGATCTCCACGAGCCACGTAGAAAAACAAAATCACACCCTGCGAATGCACTGCCGCCGGTTGACTCGGCTCACGAACGCCTTTTCCAAGAAGCTCGAAAACTTCAAGGCGGCTGTCGCTCTCCATTACGGGTATTACAACTTCGTGAAGCGGAATGGCGCGATTCGTTGCACCCCTGCGATGGAAGCGGGCGTCACCGATTCCGCTTGGACCGTGGCCGATCTTGTGGAGATGATCGAGGGGTGAGCGCGAGAATCGAGAATCTGAGGCTGGCAATCGAGACGATGCACCATTGCACGGCTCGCCACGTCGCCTCAGAGCCCGTAATCGAGCTTTTCAACGGGGAAGTGGCGTGGGATGGCGTAGTCGAGGCTTTCGACATCCATGGGCATCCAAAGGCCCGGCGTTGCTATGCGTGGAGCTACGAGGAGGGCGGCCAGACGCAATACGTCACCGTGCTAGAAATCCCACCCGTGGATTCAGCGGAAACTGCCGTCAAAGTGGCGATTGCGGCGAAGGCGAGGGAAAAATGAAGTGGCGAAAACGAGTCGCAATAGCGGGCGTTGTGGTCCTGCTGTATGTCCTCTCCATTGGACCCGCAAGCAAGTTCAGCAACGACAAAAATACTGCCACAATTTTAGATTGGGTGTATGCCCCGATCTGGTTCTTGTGCGAGTTTGACTGGCCCGCTCGCGCTGTATTTTGGTATTTAGACTTGTGGGGCTTTAATTTAGCTCCCCCAAATTAGGACACTACCCGCGGTCCGCGGCCTCACCGCTGCTTGGACTCGTAATCACGCGGCGCGCTCGTGATGCCGCCGTCCATCAGCAGCCGCCGGTCCCGGCTCCGCGTCTCGCCCACGGCGCTCACGCGGATCGCCGCCTCGTCCGTCACGGGGCACTCGTGCTCGCAAATGCCGCACCCGATGCACAGCGCCGGATCGACATAAGGTTGCCGCAGCGTGATGTCCGTCCCGTCCCGCTTGGTAATCGTGACCTCGCGCGAGAAAATCGCCTTCGGCGAAACGGGACACACTTCCTCGCAAACCACGCACGGCGTCTCCATGGACCACGGCAGGCACCGCCCATGATCGTAAAACGCAGTCCCCAGCCGCACCGGCCCTTGCGCCGCAAATTTGCCGAGCCCCGTCTTTTCCTCGATGGAAATCCGCTGGATCGCGCCCGTCGGGCAGGCGTGGCCGCAGAGTGTGCAGTTCAATTCGCAAAACCCGATCTTATTATCCAGGATCGGCGTCCAGATCCCCTCCAGGCCCGCCGTGAATAGCGCCGGCTGCAATACATTGGTCGGGCACACCCGGATGCACTGATCGCACTTGATGCAGCGCTCCAGGAATTCCTTCTCCTCGACCGAGCCCGGCGGACGAATGACATTCTTGTTATACCCGCGATCCTGGTCGCCCGACGCCCGCCCAAAACCGAAAAACCCAAACCCAACCGCCGCCCCCAGCAGCGCGCGCCGCGGCTGGACGGTCGGCATGGCTACCTCGTGCGCCAGCGGCGGCACAAACTTGAAGGAAATCGCGTCCTCCGGGCAATCCTCGATGCAATTAAAGCAAACAAAGCACTCGCTCTTCCGAAGCTGCGTGTGTGGATCGGACGCTCCTTCGCAATTCTTCAGGCACAGATCGCAATCGACGCATTTGCTCGGGTTCCGCTCGATCCGCCACAGCGCCGCCGAAGAAATGGTGCCAAGAAAAGCGCCCAGCGGACAGAGCACCCGGCAAAAAAATCGTGGAATAACCACATTCATCCCCACGAGCAGGAACAGGAAAAACCCGATCACCCACGCCCCGATGTGAAAGTATTGCCTCACATAGAAGCTGGAAGGAAAAATTAGATTGAGCGACGGCAGAATCGCCGTGCTCATCGAGCGATGGAACAGGCAGATCGGATCGAGCAGCCCGATCTGCAAGCTCCCAAACAGTGCCGCCACGATCATCGCGATCAGGATGATGTACTTGATCTGGTAAATGCTCCGGTAGCGGTTCGATTCGATCCGCACCTTCTCCTCGTCCCGTCCCTTGCCGAGCAGCCAGCCTATGAAGTGATGCAAAATCCCGTAAGGACAAATCCAGTTACAAAAAATCCGCCCGAGAAGGATCGTCGGGATCAGCAGCAGCAGGCTCCAGAGCAGCCCCTTGTAAATCGTATGCGTCGTGATCGCCGTCGCCACGGACACCAGCGGATCCAGCTCCAGGAAAAGCGAAACGGGATACCCCTTCAGATACCGCAGGTCCGAGACGACCACGAAAAACAGGAACAGGCTGAAGAAAAAAACCTGCGAGATGCGCCGTGCTGTGCGGATCTTCATGCCTGGACCTCTTTATAGACCGTGTCCTTCCAGTTCATGTTGCCCAGCCCGCGATTGTGCGCCTTGTGTACATAGGTCAACTCCGCAATGTCGCGCCCAAGCAGGTTCGTGTAGCTGTAGCTATCCACGGAAATCATGTCCGTGCCGGCCACGACAGTCCCCACCTGCTTGACGTCGGACAGCCGCCCGCCCGTCGGCCCGTTCCGCATCAGCACACTCATCCCGTCCAGCACCACCAGCGTCGGCTTCATCATCAACGCGAAATCCGACACGATGGAATGGATGTATTGGTGGAATTGATTGCGCCGCCCGCCGAGCAGCCCATACCAGTTCTTCGTCGTCATTGAGGCGTGGCAGAGATTGTGATCCTTGCACGGCGCCACGCCGATGACCTTCGTCGCCTTCTTGAACGGCTCGTGGAAAAAAGTCCAGTTGCGCAGAATTTCCCCGCCGTCCAGTTCAAGCGGGGAGAACGATTCCGCCTCGGGATAGAGCAGATCGAGATTGAGATCGCTCGCGACCGCGCTGATCCCGCTCTTGAGGAAACAGCCCACGGGACTGTTGATCGGATTATCCGCGATAATCACTTTCGAAGCGCCCGCTTCCAGCACCAGCTTCGCCACGGTGCGCAATGCCTCGGGATGCGTCGTCGCGCACAGCGCCGGCGGCCTGTCGAACGCGACGTTCGGCTTGATCATCACCACGTCCCCATTCTTGATGAACCGGCTCATTCCCCCCAGCGCCCCGATTGCGGCCCGGATCGTGGCGTCATGCGTCGTGCCGTGCGCCACGGCCATCGTCGGCAGCCCTTTGGCCGGCGCCATCCGGTAATCGGGAAGCTGCAACCCCTTCTGCGGCTCGAACCCGGGAATGAAATGATTCGGCTGCCACAGCTTCAGGCCGGTGGCGGTCGAGCCGGCGACGAGCGCGCCCGCCGCGCCGGTGCGCAGGAGAAATTCGCGCCTCGATACTCCCTCCGGTTGCTGCTGTTCTGGTGATGGATTGTTCGGCGTGCTCATTGGATTTGGCCTTGCAGGTATTGTGTTACGAAATCGAGTGCGGCTTTCGGGTCAGTTGCATCCACCACGCCGCCAATCTGCCCCCCGCGCTGGTAGATGACCTTGTATGTTCCGAACGTCGCTGCCTTGAAGACTTTCGCTCCCGCGATGTCCGGCAGCGCGCTCGCCTTTCCTCCGAATTGTCCGCAAAAATCCAGGTAAGCCTTCCAGGCGGCGGCCGATGCGTCCGGGGTCGTCGCCATGACAAAGTAGTTCAGCTTCGCCCCTTCAAAGTCATACGTCCCCTGGAAAACATTCTTCAGAAAATCCTGCCCCTGCGCATCCTGCTGCACAAATGTGATGCTCCCCGCCACCAATCCCGCCGAGGGCAGCGCCCGTCGTCCGTCCAGCCCGGAGTCGTCCGCCGGCAGCCCTGCCGCCCGGTTCTGCGCGATCGCCAGCGCGATGGCCATGGTCTTCGGATTCTCATCGGACGCGATGACCTGCACGTACACATCCCCCTGCCGGAAAAAATAACCCATTTCGCTCGAGTAGCCATCCTTCGCAAACGGCAGCGCCTGCCCCTTCGGGTCCCGCTCTTGCGCGAAAATACCGAACGCGTCCACATTGGTATCCATCCGGTACTCCGCGACGTCCACGTAACTCGACCCGCCGTCGATCATAAACGTCCGGCAGCGCAACTGTTGGAAATTGAAACTCTGATAAGTCGGCGACCGCCCGTCGATTTTCTCGTAAAGCGTGTCGGACGTATAAAACTCCGTATCCCCCATCGGCTTGATTCCCGGGAGATTGATCTCAAGCGGCGCGTTGCCGGAAGCCGCTGCCGGCGCCGCCCCCGCCGCATTCCCCGCATCCGCGTTATAAGACGCCGCCGCATCATCCTCGGACGCCGTGGATGGCGCCGATGACGGCGAAGGGATCGCCGGCTGCGCCAGTTTCGGCGCCGCGCCATCGGATTCCTGCCCCGCATCCGCGCGGAGCGTCGAGGCCTTCCCCACCACTGCGGACATGGTCGAGTTCAGCGCATCGTCAGGCAGGCTGAAAATATTCGGGTCATAGTGCCCGCCCGCATACCAGACCGCGACTCCGATGCAGACCAGCAGGCAGAGAATCACAATGCTGATCGCCCGCTCGATACCCGGAACCTTTGTGCGTACAAACGCCGACCGGCTCCCGGGCCGTTTCGCTTGGGATGCCGCCGCGCGCCCCACGGCTGGGGGAATGGTTGCGCCGGCGTCAGTCTTCACAGGTCTTTAAACACGGCAACGCCGCGCAAGATTCACACTTTCGGCGCGCGCGGCGGCCACGCGAGAATACGAGAGGCCGTCGGAGCGGTCCCCCGGGCAAATCCGATGGGAAACGGGCGAGTTCATGACACGGACGCTTATTTTAGCCGCTCCAGGGGTCTGGAGCAAGGTGGAAGAGCGACGATTGCTTGCCTCACACTGGGGGGTCTGCTTTGATCTTCCGCCCATGTCCACAGAACCGGTCGTAGCATCCGCTTATTCCAGAAAGAACCCGTTTCCATCACGCTTGCACGTCAATCGGAAGCTCACCCTCGAGGGCTCGGAGAAGGAGACCCGCCACTTTGAATTGGACCTCGAAGGCTCCGGCCTCGTGTACGAGTGCGGCGATTCGATGGGCGTATTTCCGAAGAACGATCCGGCCCTGGTCCACGAGATCCTCCACGCGCTCCACGCCACCGGCGACGAAATCGTCCCCGGCAACGAAGGCACGCCCAAGCCGCTCGCCGCCGCCCTCACCGAGGATTACCAGATCACCCAGCCCTCAAAGCAATTCATCCAGCACATCGCCGAGCGCGGCGGCGAGGCCGCGTCCCTCCTGCGGGAGCTGCTCTGCGACCCGCTCCGGAAACACGACCTCGAGGAATATCTCTGGGGCCTGGAGTTCATCGATTTCATCGAGGACCATCCCAGCCTCCATTTCACCCCCGAGGAATTTGTGAAGCTCCTGCGCAAGCTCCAGCCCCGCCTCTATTCCATCGCATCGAGCCAAAAGGCCCATCCCGCCGCCGTCCATCTCACCATTGCCATCGTCCGCTACGAATCCCACGGACGCCAGCGCAAGGGCGTCGCCTCCACTTTCCTCGCTGAGCGTGTCTCGGAATCCGACCGTGTGCCCCTATTCGTCCATGTCGCGAAAGGCTTCCGCATGCCCGAGGACGGCAACACCCCCATCATCATGGTCGGCCCCGGCACCGGTGTCGCCCCATTCCGCGCCTACCTGCAGGACCGCAAAGCGACGGGCGCAAAAGGCAAGAACTGGCTTTTCTTCGGCGAGCAGCGCTGCAAATGCGATTTCCTCTACGAGGCCGAGTTCAAAGGCTGGCAATCGGACGGCTTGCTCACCCGCTTCGACGTCGCCTTCTCACGCGACCAGGCCCACAAGATTTACGTCCAGAACAAGATGATGGAAAACGCCGCGGAAATCTGGAAATGGATCGATCAGGAAGGCGCCCACTTCTTCGTCTGCGGCGACGCCTCCCGAATGGCCAAAGACGTGGACGCCGCCTTGTTAAAAATCGTCGAAACCGAAGGCGGCAAAACCGTCGAAGAAGCCGCCCTATACATCGAAGACCTCAAGAAAACGAAACGCTACAAGCGCGACGTCTATTAAGATATTCTCCGAGCCGCGTCCGTCCGCGTGCCAGTCCCGCCCCTGCGGGATAGGCGCGGACCGTCGGTCCGCCCGGGCTTACGCTGCATGGTCCGATTCCACCCATTCCTTCAAGTCTCGATAGGCCACAGCTCTATCTAAACTGCCCTGCCAGTCCGTGGAATTCAGCGACGGAACATCCAATAATGGAGCGACCAGAGCGATATAAAGAAAGTGATAAATAGCCAGGCACCTTCCAAAAATATTGGGGTTGGACCAAAAAGAATCCCATCATCCTCAATCAACGATCTGTTAGGGCCTGTTAAGGTAAAAGGAGTGCAGTAAAGATCAGGGCGACGTGAAGAAAGGCGATGAACATGACGTCGAGCTTCTCGAAGCGTGAGAATATCCTGCGGAAGCCCTTGAGCCTG
>JBEKOV010000081.1:0-16433 GCA_049521415.1 Chthoniobacteraceae bacterium | reverse complement strand
CTGATTCTGGCTTTGCTGCTGTTGATTTTGCTGCCGCTGGTTCTGCTGATTCTGGCTTTGCTGCTGTTGATTTTGTTGCTGCTGGTTCTGCTGATTCTGGTTTTGCTGTTGCTGTTTCTGGTTCTGCTGCTGGTTTTGTTGCTGTTGCTGCTTCTTCTTGAGGTCGTCGATCATTTTTTTGACCACGTCCTCGTTATACTTCGCATCGGCGTTGTTGGGATCGGCCTTCAGGGCTTGATCGTAATGACTGAGCGCCTCGGTCCACTCCTTGACCTTTTGATCATTGTCCTGCTGAAGCGCGCCGCGTTCAACGAGGGTATTGGCGAGATTGTACTCCGCTTGGCCGCGCAAGGCCGGGTCCTTGCTCCCGAGGACCCTGCCGAATGCGTCCAGGGCCTTGTCGTAATCGCCCTCCTTGTAAGCGGCCGCGCCGCTATCGAATTCGAGGCCGTCGGAGGAGGGGTTATGCTCGAGCTGATTCTGGAAGGTGTCGTAAGCGCCCTGGTAATTCTTCTGGTCGTACAGGTTCAGGCCTTCATTGGTCGACCAGCCGCGCGCGGGCATGAGCAGGATCAGCGCGGCAGTCGTGGCAACCGCGACGGCAGCCGCCTTGGGCCGCGGTCCGGGCGCCGGCGCGACGCGGCGGCGCTCGGAAATAAACATCGACGCGAGCAGCAGCAGAATGCCGGCTGCCAGAGGCCATTCGTAGCGTTCGATGGGGTGCGTCTCGTGCGCCTCGAACTGGTGCTCCTGCATCTTCCGCAGCCCCTGCTCGATAATCGTCCTGGCGGTCGCCGGCCCGTTCGCGAGATGAATGTAAAAGCCTCCGGTTGCCGCCGCGATCTCCTTGAGCCGCGGCTCGTCCAGCTTCGATTTTACATATTGCCCGTTTGCATCCTTCACGAAATCGGTGCTGCCATCCGCCTGCGTCATGGGAATCAGCGAGCCTTCCTGTGTGCCGACGCCGACGGTGAAAATCCGGAAGCGGCCATTGATATCCTTTGCGGCCTGCACGGCGTCGTCCTCGAGTTCCTCGCCATCGGTGAAGAGGATCAGCGCGCGATATTTGCCTTCGCCATTGCCGAAGGCCTCGTCGGCCTCGCGGATCGCGGAGGCAATGTTCGTGCCGCCGCGCGGGATCGTATCAGTATCGAGGTCGGTCAACGCGGCCTGCGCCGCGGAGTAATCGATCGTCAGCGGCGCCTGCACGAATGAAGTCCCCGCAAAGGCGATCACGCCGGCGCGGTCGCCTTCATTCTCCAGAGCATCGATCAAATCCTCGCCGGCCAGCTTCGCACGCATAAGGCGGCTTGGCTGCACGTCGGTCGAGAGCATGCTCTTGGAAGTGTCCACCGCGATCATCACGTCGAGCCCGGTGCGATGAGTATCGAGCGTGACGTAGCCGAGCTGCGGCCGCGTGAGCGAGAGAATGACGCACGCCAGGCCCAGCAGCGCGAGCGCGAACTTCCAGCGGCGCCTCGGCGTGCTGGCACTGGCGGCCAGCTCCGGAAGCAGGCGCGCGGCGACCAGTCTCTTCAGCAATTCGTCGCGCCGCGACTCGTTATACAAAAACAATCCGGCCAGCGCCGGGAGGAGCGGCAAGGCCCAGAACCATTGAGGCGCGCCGAAGGTCATGGCAGCCTCCTCGCCACAGTCTGGCTCATGATCATCTCCAGCGCGATCAACACCAGGCCCGCCTCGACGAACAGCGGGTAGAGGTCGATGTACTCCTGATATTTTTTGTAGTGGATGGTCGAGGTCTCGAGCTTGCTGATCTCCGAGAAAATGTCCTCCATCGATTTCAAGTCCGACGCGCGGTAGAAATGGCCGTCGGCAATTTTCGCGACGCGCCGGAGCTGCGTCTCGTCGAATTGCACGGGCACGTCGATGTACATCGGCTTGCCGTTTTCATCGAGCCGCGGAGTCTCCGTGTTTTCCTCGAAGATCGGGACGGGCGCGATGCCATTGGTGCCGGCGCCGATCGCGTAGAGGCGCACGCCGAGTGCCTTCGAGGCTTCGGCGGCGGTCTCCGGGGTGATTTTGCCGCAATTGTTGACGCCGTCCGTGAGCAGGATGAGCACCTTGCTCTTCGCATTGGGATCGCGCAGCCGGTTGAGGCCGGAGGCGATGGCGGAGCCGATGGCCGTGCCATCCTCGACCTGGCCGATGTGGACGCGCTGGAGGTTATCGAGGAGCCAGTCGTGATCGAGCGTGAGCGGGCTCACGAGATAGGGCCGGCTCGCGAATGCGATCATGCCGATGCGGTCATTCGGGCGGCCCTCGATGAATCGTTTGGTCACGGACTTGACGGCGTCCTGCCGGCTGGTCCGCTCGCCGTCCATGATGTAATCCTCCGTCAGCATCGAGCCGGAGACATCGAGCAGGATCATGATATCGATTCCGCTCGCCTGCGCTTCGGTGGTCGTACGGCCGGGCTTTTGCGGATCGGCAAGGCCGACGATCAACGCCGCGAGGCCGAGATATTGCAGGCCCGAGAGAAAATTTCCCGCCTTCGATTCCGCGATGCGTCCCAGCGCCCTGAGCGCTTCAGTCGATGAGAATTCCACCGCCGGCGCGCCGGCGCGATTGCCGCGCAGCCATGCCGCGACCGGCACCGCGAGCAACCCGATCAGGAGCCATGGGTGGGCGAATTGCCAATTCAGCCCTGTAAACATGCGCATCAGATCGCTCATGAGATCGCGCCTCCCTGGACGAATCGCACCGCCTGGTCGAGCAGCGCGCGGCTGTCCTCGGCCGTCGCATCGACGCGGGCGAATTTGATGAGGTCGCAACGCTCGAGGAATTCCGCGAGCAGGCGTTTGTCCGCCGCCGTGAAGTGAGGGGACTTCGCCGCTTCCGCAAGGAACTCGGGCGAGGTCTGCTCGGGAGCGTGCAAGTGATATTGGGCGGAAATGTACTGCCGCAAAATATCCGAGACCTGGATGCTGAAATCGTACGGCGCCTTGCGCGAAACGTCTATTTCGGCTTCAGCGAGGCGCTTGAGCGCGATCTCGCGCGGGGTGGGAGGAGGCGGTTTCGGGCGGTTGCGAATGGCCCGCACGACGAGCGCGGCCACCAGACCGAGCAGCACCAGCGCGACGGCGCCCGCCGTGGCCACCATCCACATCGGGTACGGAAACACGTCGAGCGGCGGGCGGATATCGCGGATCGCCGGAGTGGGCGACGCGCCGGACATGTCGTTCATCCTGAGCTGCGCCCGCGCGGCGCCGGCCATCGCCAGGAGCAGCAACGTGCTGCCTGCAACTCGGGTTCTCACAATCGTGCGAGCCTCCGTTCGCGGGTTCTGAAAAAGCCGCGCAACGCCGGGATATAATCCGAATCGGTCTGCAATTCGATGCTGTCGATGCCGTGGCGGCGCAGCATCTTCTCGAGCGCGTCGCGGCGTTTGTCGGCCATGTGGGCGAATGCGTCGCGCGTCGCGCGGCTGGACGTATGGACCTGGATTTGCTCGCCGGTCTCCGCGTCCTCGAGCGTGACGAGGCCGATATCCGGCAGGTCGCGCTCGCGCGGATCGATCACGGGAATCGCGACCAGATCGTGCCGGCGCGAGGTGACCGCGAGCTGGCGGTCGAACGGCGGTGTCTGGAAATCGGAAATGAGGAAGACCACGGCGCGCCGGGTGACGACGCGGTTGAGGTAATCGAGCGCCGGTCCGGGCAATGTGCCGCGTCCGCGAGGCTGGAAGAAGAGGATCTCGCGGATGAGGCGCAGCGTATGCGGGCGGCCTTTTTTCGGCGGGATGTAGAGTTCCACGTGATCGGAAAAGAGAAGCAGGCCGACTTTGTCGTTGTTGCGAATGGCGCTGAATGCGAGCACCGAGGCGACTTCCGCCGCCAGCTCGCGCTTGCTCAATTCGATGCCGCCAAATTTTCCCGACGCGCTTACATCGACCAGCAACAGGACGGTCAATTCGCGCTCCTCGGTGAATTTCTTCACGAAAGCGTTGTTGTGCGCTTCGCCGAAGCGGGCGGTGACGTTCCAATCGATCGTGCGCACTTCGTCGCCGGGCTGGTACTCGCGCACTTCTTCGAAATTCATGCCGCGGCCCTTGAAGACGCTCCGGTACTGGCCGGCGAAGGTCGCGGGGACGAGGCCGCGGGTCTTCAGTTCGACGTGGCGAATTTTTCTGAGGATATCCCGTGTCGATTCCATCGGACAACCGGTCGTGTTAAGGCACCGGGAGGCCGGCAAAGACGCGCTCGATGATCGTCTCGCTCGTCACGTTCTCCGCCTCGGCTTCGTAACTGACGATGATGCGATGACGCAGGACATCGGGGCCGGCGGACTTCACATCCTGCGGCGTGACGTAGCCGCGGCCCTGGAGGAAGGCGCGGGCCTTTGCCGCGAGAGTGAGGCCGATGGTGGCGCGCGGCGAGCCGCCGTAGCGGATCAGGCCGTCGAGCTGTAGCTTGTAGCGGCCCGGCTCGCGCGTGGCCCAGATCACGTCGACGATATAATCCTTCACGCGGTCATCGATGTAGATTTCGTTGACGATCTCGCGCGAGCGGATGATGTCCTCCGGCGACACGACGGGCTCCACGTCGAGCCGCGGCGTGGAAGTGCCCATCAATTCAAGGATCTGGCGCTCCTCGGCCTTGGTTGGGTAGCCGACTTTCAGCTTCAGCAAAAACCGGTCGAGCTGCGCCTCGGGCAATTGATAAACGCCCTCCTGCTCGAGGGGATTTTGCGTGGCCAGGACGAGGAACGGATCGGGCAGGCGGTAGGTGGTGTCGCCGAGCGTGACCTGGCGCTCCTGCATCGCCTCGAGCAGCGCGCTCTGCACCTTTGCGGGCGCGCGGTTGATTTCATCTGCGAGGATCAGGTTGGAAAAGAGCGGGCCCTGCTTGGTATTGAATTCGCCGGTCCGCGGATTGTAAATGAGCGTGCCGAGGAGGTCCGCCGGGAGCAGGTCGGGGGTGAACTGGATGCGCTGGAAAGCGGTGCGGATGCAGGCGGCGAGCGTCTTGACGGTGAGGGTCTTTGCGAGGCCGGGGACGCCCTCGAGCAGGATGTGGCCATTGGCCAGCAGCCCGGTCAGGAGACCGTCGATCAAATACCTCTGCCCCACGACTACCCGCGCCATTTCATCCTGGATCGGTTTGATCCATTGGCTGTTTTGTTTTACGTGGTTGGTTAAGTCTTGTGTGGTCATTATGGGAAGTCCTTTCAAAGACAGCGTCAGGCTTTTTTCGTTCGATTTTCCGCGCGACTCAGGGCTGCCGGGGCGGCGGGAGGAAGCTCAGATCATCACCGACCTTGTGGGATTCATAGTCCGGCTTTTCGAGGAAGACCGTATAGGTCTGTCCATCCGGCGTGCGTACCCCCATTGTGTAGGCGCCGTCGATGTTTTTTTCGTCCAGGCCGCCGGGGCCGACGGTCAATTGCTCCTCTGGCTGGGGCTGGAAATGCTTCCAGAGAATCCTGCCGGTGAGCAGGGAGTGACCGGCCACGTCCTCGGACATGTGCAGGATCGCCCAGAGCACGAGCGCCAGCAGCGCGACCCCCGCAAGCACGGCCAGCGCGATAACACGCACGGATGTGGTTTTGACGACGAAAGGTTTCCGGGGCGGCGCGGGCGGCATTGCGCCAGAGTATGCCTCGTTTTCCCGCCCGCGCCAATCCGCGGGCTGCTTGACGCAACCGGACTTGAATGTTGGCGATTTAGGGAGTATGGGAGGCGCGCGTATGCCAGGGGCCGTAAATTCGAATTTTCGGCTCGCTGCCGGCCAGGTTGCCCGTTTCCACGAGGAGGGGTATGTCGTGCTGGACCGGATCGCGAGCGACGGGGAAGTGCAACGCATGCGCGAGATATTTGGCCGGCTCTTCGCCTCGCAGGCCGGGCGCGACCGGGGCAGCCAATTTGACCTTGCGGGGACGGACGAGGATGGCCGGGCGCCGCTGCTTCCGCAGATTGTCAGTCCGGTGGAATTCGCGCCGGAACTGGCCGAGACGGAATTCCGGGCGACCGCGCTGGAGATCGCGCGGCAATTAATGGGCGAGGAAGCCGCGCCATGGTTCGAGCACGCCATTCTGAAACCGCCGGGTTACGGCGCGCCGACGCCGTGGCACCAGGACGAGGCGCATCGGTACGATCCGGGCGTCGAATACGATCAATTGAGCATCTGGGTCCCGCTCCAGGAGGCGACAGTCGAGAACGGCTGCATGCAATTTGTCCCAAGGAGCCACCTCGGGCCCGTGCTCGAACATCGCTCGCTCGGGGATGACCCGCGCGTGATGGCGCTGGAATGCGTTGGTGAATTCGACCGGGGAAGCGCCGTGCCCTGCCCGATCGGCCCCGGTGGCGCGACGATCCATCACTGTCGCACACTGCACCACGCGGGGGCGAATCGATCGAAGGTTCCGCGCTGCGCTTACATTCTCGCGTTCCGCGGCGGGATGAGGCCGAATCCCACATTCACCGGCTTCCCATGGAACGCCAATAAATCGACCGCGGCGCAGGCGCGGCGCGACGCATGGGAAAAACGCGGCGGTGTTGTGGGGCGGTCAGGCCGGCGATTGCGCGCGCTCGCGGGGCGGATGGCCTGCATGAGGAACATCCGCCGCAGCGCCTGCGCGATCCGCTTGATCCCCCACCACGGGTTTTGCCTTTTAAGCTCCAGGATCTTCTCGGTGACCGGCTCCGGCAGCCGCGAGCGTTGCTGGGCGCCGCCACCCCCCGGCGGCGCCCAGCAACGCAGCCCCTCCTCCCCTGATTGCCGATACCTCTTCAACCACCAGGACAAGGTGCTGGTCCCCATTCCCATCTCTTCACAGATCAAGTCCTGCGGCAACCCTTCCTCCAGGTGCAGCTTTACCGCCCTCAACTTGAACTCAAAGGCGTAACGCACCCCAGTTTGCTTCTTCCTGCCGCCCCTGCGCGGCTCCCTCTTCTCAACTTCTTGATTCTCTTGCATTGGTAACACTCTCTTTCTTTCATTGGAGTGTTACCCCTTTTCCTCCCTATCCCGCTCTCATGATCTGGTCGTTAGGACATTAATCAGTTCGGGTACCGGCTGGCGCCGGTGTAGGGCAGAGGCCCCCTCAGGTAGCTTTGGCTCCACAATTCGGACAGAACTTTGCCTCTGGGGAGAGAGCATTGCCGCATCCCGAGCAGAAATGGCCGGGCTGTGGTGAGATGGCCGGCGTCCCCGGCACGACTCCTGCCGTTTTTGCCGTGGCCACCAGTCGTTCTTCGATAAAGGAGACGGCTTCGTCATCGAGCTTCGCCTGCTGGATCAGGCCCCAGATTTGCGGAATCAGCACCGGCCAGAAGAAGAGCATCGAGATCACGGTGGGGATGGCCTGCTGACCGAATATACCGACGCCGGCGGTTACCATCGTACCGGTTGACGAGAACGGCGAATCGATGCGGGATTATCACCTTGACGCAGGTGTGTACGGAGGGGTAGAGCGTGAAGGATGCGCCTTAAAATTCCCCCTGTTGATGCCGTGGCTGGTTGGTTGCGGTCGATTGAGGCGCGCTCGGCAGCCTTTAGAAAACACCCGCTTTGTTCGTTCACGGTATGGTTTGGAGCCTTCTCGTATCTGGTCTATTGCTGGTTTCATCCGCAGATGCCGGGGGTTGCGGCAGTTGTGATGGGGGGCGTCACCGTGCTAATGCAAGTCATTTTAGAAATGAAGGAAACCGGGAAAATACTCTTCGGGGTGTTAATCCTGGGGTTGATCGGTGTTGAGTCGAAAGCGATAAGTAAACAGTCGTCCGATCAGGCGTCAGATCAAAGTAACAGGGATGCCAAATTTGCTGAAATTATTTCGCAAAATAAAATCTCACTTCAAGCAGTTACCGAAGGCGATTCTTACGCGTATGTTGTCCCATCGCTTCTTGTTGGGTTTGGCAGAACCAGCCATCCACAATCACAAATCTCAATCGAAATAAGGAACAGTGGAAATTATGCGCTCCTAAATGTTAAAGTTTCGATATGCCTGCTTAACGGAAAATACGGCATTCCTGTATGCAGCCCCATAAATATTCCGATACTTACCCCACATGGGTCGCAGTCTGAAAATGATTTGCTCACACCAGATTCTAATGTAGGGACAATTTCCGATTTTATCATTTTTTTATCCTCCGATAATAGCGATGTTATGGAGGACTTAAACATCCGCAGGAGGGTTGATAATGATTGGGAGGCAAAATTTCAGGTGATAAAATCGGAATGGGTCAAAACTTCCGGCACGTCTTACAGAATTTGCACCCCGGTCAAAATCGTAGATTGGACCAACAACCCGCTTATTTTTTCAAATGAAATACCAGTTACGCCGCAGCCTTAACCAAATCCTGATATGGCAGCTTCTCCGCATTGACCAATTTCAAAAGCGTGTCCCTGAAAATGCAATCATTTGACCGATTATTAAACCGATGCTCCAGTTCATCCAAATAAGCGTCCAAATGCTTCATGCTCACCTGATGATACGCTCCGATGATCGACCTCTTGAGAAGGCTCCAGACGCTCTCGATTCCGTTCGTATGAACGTCGCCCCGCACCCACTCCTCTTTGCTGTGACAAACGCTCTCGTGGCGCGTGTCCTCATCGGCAATGCCAAGGTAGGCTGGAAGTTCATCCGTGTAGATCGCCTCCGTGTCCGGCGCGGTATTCTCTGCAATGAACGTGTGAAGCGTTTCCTTGGTGGCGTGGCGAATCACTTGGAGCCGAATCTTGCCCCCGCGTTGCACGGCCCCGATGGCGATGGACTTGTTGCCTTTATACCCGTGGCCCATGCCGCGCACCTTGCCTCCCACGTAGGTTTCGTCCACTTCCACAATCCCGCGCAGCTTCTCATCGGTAACATCCCGCATGGCGGCGCGAATCCGGTGGCAGAGATACCAAGCCGTCTTGTAGGAGATGCCGAGCGTCCTCTTCATCTGGAGCGCGGAAATGCCCTTCTTGCTCTCGGTCATCAAATAGGTGGCGAGAAACCACTTGGAGAGTGGCAAATGGCTGTCATGGAAGATTGTGCCGGATGTGGCCGAAAACTGGTAGCGGCAGGCATTGCACTCATATTGGTTGCGCTCGCGGATTGTCGAAATGCTCTTGCTCTGGCAACGAGGGCACTCAATGCCTTGCGGCCAGCGGGAAAGTGCGATGCGCTCCCGGCACTTTTCATCGGTTCCGAATTGCTCAATGAGCGTGCAGAGATTAACCTCTGGTTTGAACGAGAGTTGAGAGGACTTTTTCATATACCATGCCCAAGGTGAAGAAACATACCCACGAAATGACGGACAAAGAGCTCCTGAGCGAAGTCTTTCACCCGAAAGTCATCGCCCACGCGAAAAAGATCGCCCACGCGGCTCGCAAGAAACCCAAATGATCGTCTCATGCGAGAAAAGTACCAAAATCCTACCCTGTGTCAAGTAAATAATCCCGAATCGATGTCGTCGAGTTCTTGATCATGTGTCGTGCGTACGGTGCGAACCCTAGCTCGATCATTCAAAACGTGATCTTGAAACGCCGTACTACGCGGTGACGCCACGACCGGATCAGGTGACTTTCATCCCGGCATCTTCTTCTGGTGTTCCTCCAGCCAAAGATACAGCCATGCTATTTCTTGTGGAGTGAGATTCATTGGTGACAAGTGAAATAAATTACCCCACTGACTGTTCCTGGCGATAAGCTCTAATTAATGTGTTCACAATTTCGAGCTGCATATATGGCAGATACTCTTCAAAGATAGTAGCCGCCCGGATATTCGTATGCTTTCCCTCATTGGGCGGAATATGAATGTGAAACTCCTCTCGGAAAAGTTAATCAACTCCGACAAAAATGCTCTGCCAATCGGCTATTTCCCCGGGTCCGAAATCAGGAATGCAATTAAGAAAGGACCTAGTGACTATTCCGATTCCTTTGACGCGAATTGTGTGAGATCCCGGCTGATTGGCCTTGATGTAGAGAATGTCGCCAATCTTTAGAAGCGATACAAGAGCGTAGAGGTCCTGCGCGTTGTCCTCGTTCCAACCGAGAATGAAGCGGCCTTGAGAAAAAAATGTATTCTTGATTTCTTCTCCGTCCCAATTTGATCCTACGCCGTAGATTGCCAGGAAGAATCCGTCTGACAAGAAGAATCAGGGGCAGCGTCCGGCATCAAATTGAAGCCCTTTATCCTTAGCCCCGCGGCAATTAGTGGTCGCCGAAGGCGAGTCCACAAAGACGGCTACAGTACCACCTCCAGCGTCATCGTAGCGCTGTCATATTGGCGCGTGAAAACGAGCGGAATGCCAGAGGACATCCAGTCACAGCCGGTGGCGCTTGATTTCGCGGCGGGGGCGAGGCGGGGAGTGTCATCGCCGGGCGGGAGGTTGATTTCAGCCAGCTTGTAAGTCTTGTCGGGATCGAGGCCAGAGACAGGAGCGGAATAGGTACCGGCCTTTGGTAGGCGAGGATCAGCGCGCGGTTGCGGTCCTGGGAGACGTAATTAAGCGATGGCGTCTTCGATTTGAACGGCGAAATATGCCGGTATTGGCTTCCGAATTGCACGATATCCCGCACGCTCTTGTACGCGGCGATGCCGGTCTTCGCGGCGGCCTGGTATTCCGGCTCGGATTTGCGCGGGTCGATTTCCATCCCGAGTTGCCCCGTCATCGCCACGTCAAAACGGAATTTCGGATTATAGGTGCCGGCGTGTGTAACATGGCACGTCGCAGCGCGTGGCCGCGGGCGCCGTCAAGCGCCGGCTCCGCGCGAGAGCGCCCAATGCGGTCCAATCCGTCCTATTGGCACCCGCGGAGCCATGTGCCCCGACCATTGACATCAGGCAAATATATCGTAAATATCCCCTATCCATTTGTGGCGGTTCCCCTTATCGCCTCGATTGCATCTTGTGAAATTGACGATCACTCCCGGGCTTTTCCCTTCTCGCGCCGCAATCGCACCCGGTATTGACGAACGCTCCCAATCGCGGAATGCTTCCGCCCCCATCGCCCTGCCTATCTCGTGAGTACTCCTAATGTGTTAGCTGAACCGGCCACCACCACCCCCGCGGAGAGCCCCGCCCCGCGCTCCCAAAACATCCGCGACACCGTCATCCGCCTCGCGGGCAATTCCCAGGACGGCATCCAGAGCGCCGGCGCGCTCCTGGCCCGGCTCGCGGGCCGTAGCGAGCAGGAGGTCATCACTTACATGACCATCCCGTCGACCATCTCCGGCGGGCCCTCCATCTTCCAGGTGCGCATGGGCACCGGCGATGTCCTCTCCGCCGGCGACGAAGCCGATTTCCTCGTCGCCTTTTACCAGCACAGCTACGAGGACCACATCAATTTCCTCAAGGAGGGCGGCGTCCTCATTTATGATTCCGACAACGTCCAGCCGAACCTCGATGACAAGCGTTTCGTCTACGTCGGCATCCCCATCACGGGCTTGACGGTGGAGGCGCTCGGCGGCACCGCCAAGGACAAGGGCAAGAATGTCTTCATCCTCGGCGTCATTGCGAAGATTTTTGACCTCGATGTCGATAAGCTCAAAGGGCTGCTCACGGAAAAATTTGGCGGCAAAAACGAGAGCGTCCTGAATACCGCGCTGATGGCATTCCAGGCCGGCTATGCCTACCCGGTCGGCAATATCCTTACCACGCGGTATCAATTCGAGACCAGGCACGAGACGGGCGGACCCGTGCAGGTCACCATGGATGGCAATCAGGCGCTAGCCTACGGATTGATCGCCGGCGGCGTCCGCTACGGCGCCGGCTACCCCATCACGCCATGGTCCACCATCATGGAGATGCTGCGCAGCGAGCTGCCAAAGTACGGCGGCCTCTTCGTGCAGGCAGAGGATGAACTGGGGGCCGTCTCGACCGCGCTCGGCTTTTCCTACGCCGGCCACCTCGCCGTCACCGGCAGCGCCGGACCGGGCATCTCGCTCAAGACCGAGGCGATCGGCTGGGCCGTGATGGCTGAGATTCCGCTCATCGTCGTCAATGTCCAGCGCGGCGGCCCGAGCACCGGATTGCCCACCAATGTCGAGCAGAGCGATCTTTACCAGGCCATCTTCGGCGGCCACGGCGACAGCCCGCGCGTCGTCCTCGCCCCATCCACGGTCGAGGATTGCTTTTACATCGCCATCGAGGCCGCGCGCATCGCGCGCAAGTACAGCACGCCGGTTTTCATTCTCAGCGACGCCTCGCTCGCCACGCGCATCCAGGCTTTTGATGAGCCGGATCTCAAGAGCCTGATGGTCGATCCAAAGATCGACCTCACCCCGCGCGACGCCACCTACAAGCCCTACCCGCTCGGCGCCATCACCCGGCACGCGCCCCCCGGTACGCGCATGCTCGGCGGGACCTACCCCGTCGTTACCGGCCTCGAGCACGATGAAATGGGCCACCCGACCGGCAGTCCAAAATTGCACGCGGACATGACCGCCAAGCGCCGCAGCAAGCTCCAGCAGCTCGCGGACGAAATCCCGATTCCCCCGGTCTACGGCGACCCGGAGGGCGAGGCGCTCGTCGTCGGCTGGGGCTCGACCTACGGCCCCATCCACGAAGCTGTGAAAACCGCCCGCGAGCGCGGCGAGAGCATCTCCGCGCTCAGCCTCCGCCATGTCAATCCGCTACCCAATGGCCTCGAAAGAATCTTTGCCCGGTTCAAGCGCGTCGTCGTCGTCGAGATGAATGACATGGGCATCTACGGCTTCGGCCAGTTGGCCACCATCCTCCGCGCCCGTTATTGCGACCCGAAGATTCGCAGCCTCACCAAGACCGACGGCCTGACTTTCCGCGTGCGGGAGATCCTCGAAGGAGTTTTGAAATGAGTGCCACCACCGATTCCATCCCGGCGCCCGCCGGCGAAAAACTGACCAAAAAAGACCTCACCGCCGATCATCCCACGTGGTGCCCCGGCTGCGGCGATTTCGCCGTGCTCGCCGCCTTCTACAAGATGCTCGAGCGCAACCAGCTCCCACACGAGCGCATCGTCACGCTCGCCGGCATCGGCTGCTCTTCGCGTTTTCCCTATTTCGTGAATACCCACGGCGGCCATTTCATCCATGGCCGCGCCGTGCCGCTCGCCTCGGGCGTCAGCCTTTCGCGCCCGGATTTGCACGTATTCCTCTTCGGCGGCGACGGCGACGCCTTCTCCATCGGCGGCAATCACCTCGAACACGGCGCGCGCAAGAACATCAATCTGACCTATGTCATTATGGACAATTTTGTCTATGGCCTGACGAAGAAGCAGACCTCGCCCACGTCGCCCCTCGGTTACAAGTCAAAGACTGATCCCACCGGCGCGATCGACCAGCCGGTGAATCCGATCAAGAAATTGCTCGCCGCCGGCGCGACGTTCATCGCCCGGACGCACGCCACGCAGATCAATCACATGATCCAGACCATGGAGCGCGCAATGAACCACGAGGGCTTCTCGGTCATCGAGTGCCTCTCGGAGTGCGTCGAGTTTTATCCCGGCGCATTCGACGCGGGCAACCCGCGCAAGGGCGGCGAATTCAAATTGATCGAGGAAAAAAAGTGGGACGGCACGCCCGAGGACGAGCAGCGCCACGATGTGACCGACGAGCTGGCCGCGTACAAACTGGCCGGCCTTCCATTCCCCGGCCTGTTCGGCGTTTTCTACGAGAGCGACCGACCGACCAAGAATGCCCTCGAGAAAAAATGGTGCGACTCCACCCGCGCGAAGCTCAACGGAGCCACCGACCTCGAGCTACTTCAAAAGACGTTCGACCGGATGAAGTAACCCATAGGTCCCGCGCGACTTATTCCGACACACTCGGATCAGTGGCATCCTTGACGATTACCTTGCGCGTCTTGCCGTCGAGCGACCGCAGGTAAATCAATGGCTCCTTCTCCTTCGGTCCCTGCTCGATGCAGAGGAACTGATCGCCGTTCACCCAGCACGGCTCCCACCAAAAGATCGGCGTGACCGGCTCTGCCTTCTCCGTCGAGAGGTCCATCTCCCAAATCGACGGCGGCGGGCCGTCCCAACCATCCCGTCCTGAATCCATATCCATATTCACATCCATATTCACATCCATATTCACATCCATCAATAGCGCGCCTCCGTCCGGCGACGCGGAGATGCACACGTTGCTGTCCATGTCGCCCTTCGGGAACAGTTGTTGCAACGGCCATTGCTTGATCACGATCCCGTCCAGATCGATCCGGTACAGATTCGTGAGGTCCTGGCAGAAGAGCGATTTGCCGTCCGGCATCCAGCACGCCGAGAAAAACGATTGGTCGTTCGGCCCCGCCTTTTTCAGGATGCGAAACGCACCGCCATCGGCATTCGCCACGCCGATGTCCCAATTCCCATCGATCAGGATATAAAAGAGTACCTTTGCCCCATTCGGCGACCAGCACGGCCCGAATGCATTATCGGAGGGCACGTTCGTAAACGTGATGCGCCGGCCCGTCGCCAGGTCCATCACGACGATTCGCCGCTCCGGCCCACTCGCACTCTCCGTATTGTATGCGACCCGTGTTCCGTCCGGTGAAATTTCCGGATCCACGCCGGCGGCGACTCTCTTCGCACCCGAGCCGTCCAGGTTCGCAATCCATACCGTGTTATCCTCCCTCGCGAACGCGATCCTGCGCTGCGCACCGGCGGCGATGGCCGCGACCGGGATGAGAAGGAGCGCGATAAGGGGGAGTCGCTTCATGGTCTCATCAAGGACTGTACGAGCCGTAGATATCGGCCTTCCCGCTGGCGCCCACGTTGCCGGTGATCAGCGCCGGTTTGGTGATCGTCACCGTGCCTTCGGTGGTCATGGGAGGGGCATGCAAAAAGCCGCCCCCGGCGCCATTCGTTACGTTGGCCGTGATTGAGACGCCCTCGATCGTTCCAGCCGCCGACGTATCGACGGCTATCCCACCGCCGTCACCGGCGGCGAAATTCCCTTTTACGGACCCGCCAATGATCGTGAAGTGGTTGGCATCCGAGAATGCGATGCCACCTCCGAACGCGGCGCCGCCCAAGGCCATGTTGTTCGAGACGGTATCGGTCTTCAACATGATGCTCGGACTCGTGGAGGCAAAATCCAATCCGCCGCCGATACCGGCCGCCGCTGTATTACCCGCGACCTTGGTGGACGAGATGGTGATCGCACCCCCGCCGGAGAAGAGGAGGCCGCCGCCGTAAGTGGCGGAGTAGTTGTTCGCGATGGTGCTGCCTGTGATTTGCGTCACCCCGGTCGCACTCGAGAGCGCGAGGCCGCCGCCGCCCGTGCTGCCGCTGGCCCGGTTTTCCGCTATCGTCGTGGAGAGGAGCGTAAAGCTTCCGTTCGAGACCGTTACGCCCGCACCGGATTGCGCGTTGTTGTCGATGATTGACGATTTTGCAATCGCCAGCGTGTTGTCGCCTATGGCGTTTACGCCGCCGCCGGCGTCCGTCGCGCTATTGCCCGCAATCCGGCTGCTTTGAACCGATACCGTCTGCGCGCCGCTATTGCCTATCCCTCCGCCGTTCTTGGCGATGTTGCCGGTAATGGTCAGGCTCTTGAGCGAGGCCGGCTTGCCCGAGGCCGCGTTGTAAATGTAAAGGCCCCCTCCGTATGATGCCGCGGAGTTGCCCGTGAGCACCGAACTGGACAGCAAGGTCTGCGCTCCGTGCGAACTCTCGCTGATGATATCCATGCCGCCACCAAGGTTTTGCGAGACGTTGCCGGCGATCAAGCTGCCGGTGACCACGACCTTGCCGGTGGCCGTGGGCCCTTGATAGAGCGCGAGGCCCGCTCCGTTCCCGCTTGAGATGTTGCCCAGGATTTGGCTCGCGCTTATCTGGATGCCGGCCGCGGCGTTGATGTAGGCGCCGCCGCCTTTCATCAATGTGCCGGTGGTCTGGTTGCCGGTGACGACGGAGTGGCTCAACACGAACGCGCCCGTCGTGTTGTCATAGATTCCGCCGCCTGTGCCGCTCGTGGCGCTGCCGCTAATGATGCAATTCTTGATCGTCAGCGGACCGTTGCTGAAGATTGCGCCGCCGCCGCCGCTGGTGTCGCCATCGGTGATGGCCAGACCGCTCAGCGTCACCGCGCTGGTATCGATAGTGATGGCTCGGGAATCACCCTGCGCATCGATGATGACCTTGTTGCCGCCCGGCCCCTTGATGGTCAGGTCGCTGGTGATTGAAAGCTCACCGCCCTCGCCGGTCGTGAGCAGAATGGACCCGTACGCACTGGGGGCGAAGGTGATCGTATTCTTTCCCTCCAGCAAATTCGCGTGCGCAATCTGGCTGCGCAGCGTCCCGGTCGATCCGTCGTCGGCGTTGCTCGTCACTATCAGCACGGCCGGCGCGATGCGGGATTCGAGCGGTTCGATGATAATTGAATGATGATAGTAAGGATGCGAGTTCATGACGTAAATCCGTTTAAAGTCCAAGGCACATAGCTGCCAATATATTTGCGCAGCCCGTTATGGTTCCTCATTAATCCCCGCGCTCAGGCCCGCGGTCAAGC
>JBEKOV010000080.1:0-16985 GCA_049521415.1 Chthoniobacteraceae bacterium | reverse complement strand
CCTGGAGTTATCCACCGCGAACCGAGCGAAAGCGGTGGAGTTGTTCACAACGGGCGGTGGCTGGCGGGCCATTTAAGGGCCCGCTCCCGCCCGCCGATGAACAACTCCAGTCCAGCAATATTTGCGGGGTGAGACGGGGGAGGCGGTCAATAGACCACCTTATTGAGGGGGTACTCGATGATGCCCTCGGCGCCGAGTTTCTTGAGTTGAGGGATGATCTCGCGCACGACTCTCTCGTCGATGATGGTCTCGACGGCAACCCAGCCGGGGTGGGCGAGCTGGGCGACGGTAGGGTTGCGAAGAGCGGGGAGCGCACCGAGGAGGGACTCGAGGCGGGATTCCTCGATGTTCATCTTGAGGCCGACTTTGTCGCGGGCATTGAGCGCGCCGGTCAAGAGCAGGATGAGGCGCTCGATTTTTGCGCGTTTCCACGAGTCGGTCCACGCGGCTTTGTTGGCGATGAGGCGCGGGGTGGAGGTCATGATGGTCTCGAGGATGCGCAGTTTATTGGCGCGGAGCGAGGAGCCGGTCTCCGTGACATCGACGATGGCATCGACGAGATCGGGCACTTTGACTTCGGTGGCGCCCCAGGAGAATTCGATCTCCGCGCGGACGCCGTGCTGCTCGAGGAAACGGCGGGTGAGACCGACGGCCTCGGTGGCGATGCGTTTGCCATCGAGATCCTTCACGGAGCGAATCGGGGAATCCTCCGGGACGGCGACAACCCAGCGGGTTGGGTTGGAACTGGCTTTCGAGAAGATCAATTCGCAGACGATCTCGACCTGCGAGCCGTTCTCGACGATCCAATCGTGGCCGGTGAGGCCGCAATCGAGGAAGCCTTGCTCGACAAAGCGGGAAATCTCCTGGGCGCGGAGGAGCTGGACCTGGAGTTCCGGGTCATCGACGGAGGGCCGGTAGGAGCGGGCCGAGACAGTGATGGAGAAGCCGGCTTTTTCAAAGAGCGCAATGGTGGCCTCCTGAAGGCTACCGGAGGGCAGCCCGAGGCGAAGGATGGGTTGACCGGTGGTCATGGGATGGGGCGAGAGTGGTGCGGAATCAGGCCGCGTGGCGAGGGAAAATGGGCCAACCCGGATATTTCATATCCGCATGGCCGGAAGCCACGCGGCAGTTGCGGGCGGAGGAATGTAACAGGCGGCCGATGCTCAGTGCATCTGCGCCATCTTGTACTTGCGGAAGGCCTCCATGGCCTTGTCATCCTGGCCGAGGTCCTGGTAGGCAATCGCCAGGTTGTTCCAGGCTTCGGCAAAGGTGGGGTCTTCCTTCAGAGCGGCTTCGTAGGCGGCGATCGCCTCGGGGTAGCGGCCTTGCTGCAGGCAGAGATTTCCAAGGGTGTAGGCGTCGGCGACTTTTTCCGTGTGGACGGTGGCCGGCTGGACGGGAGGCTGCGCCGCGGCGATGGGGAGGGCCTGGGGAGGCGGAGCGGGCAGGGCGACCAGTTCGGCCTTTTTCGCGTAGGCTTCATTCAGGGACTCGCCCGGGGGCACGTGCCTGATGCTGACGCAACCGGCGAACAAAAATCCCGCCAGCAAAGCGGGGCATATGGAGAGGGCGAATTTCATTCTCAAATTCAATACTTCAGATGAGAGCAGGTTTCTTGCCTGAAACCCTGCTCGTGGGAAACGGCTGCCGAGGGCCTTCAAAAAAAACGTCACTGCCCAACCGGAGGCGCCGACTGATCGGGGGCGGACTGATCCGGTGGGGACGAAGGGGCGGCATCAGAGGGACCCATGGAGTCGGAGGCATCGGGAGGAGGGCCGAGGCTGGAAGTGGCGGCTTCGGCAGCCTGCGTGGTGCTGGGCGCGAACGGATCGGGGACGTGTAGATTTTTGTCCTTGCGGGTTGAATAGATGCGCCTGTCATGGGTTGCGCAGCCGGAGACTGAGGCGACCGCCATGACAGTGACGAGGATCAGGGAGAAACGGAGGGCTTGATGCATAAAAGGTGGTGCGATGATAACGGTCCTCGCGCTGTGTGCAAGACACTGCGCGGAGAAAAGCAGATTGAGGCCGGAGGGAGCCGGGGCTTGCGGGCGAGCGGGCATCCTGCCACGAATCGGGAGGGAAGCGGATCGCAGTACCCCCAACTTTCACCAGGCTTTTCCATCGAATGAAAGAGACCGCACCGCAAGTCCAGCGCTGGAAACGGAGGGCGATCACCATCCTCCAGGCGATCCTGGCCGTGGCGGTGCTGGCGTTTGTGTTTCACAATCCGGAGCGGCGCCGAGAGGTGGCGGAGGCGGTGCGGCACGCGAGCGTCACGTGGCTGGCGGCGGGAGTGCTCTGCTACGGCGTCGTGGAAATGCTGGGGGCGCTGCGCTGGAAGCTGCTGCTGCGGGTGCAGGGCTTCCGGCTGCCATGGCGGCGGGCGCTGGCGATTTTTTTGATCGGCCTGTTCCTGCTGACCTTCACGCCGGGGCTGATCGGCGGCGATGCGGCGCGCGTGCTGTACGTGATCCGCGAGGTGCCGGAACGCAAGGCGGACGCGGTACTGGTGGTGGCGATGGACCGGTTGATGGGGCTGGTTTCGCTGATGCTGCTGGCGGCGCTGACGGTGCTGTGCCGGTACCATTGGCTGGCGATGACGCCGGCGACGAGCTGGCTGGAGTATGCGACGCTGTTGATCCTGGCCGGTTGCGGCGGAACGGTCGTTCTCTCGGTCCTCGCGGCGCGGCTGCCGTGGCTCTCGAAGCTGGAGCGACATCCGGCCATGGGGTCAAAGCTCAGGGAGATCGCGCAGGCCTTGCGGGCGTACCGGCGGCATTGGCCGAGGCTGATCGAGGCGCTGATCAATACGATCGCCGCGCATCTCTTCTATTTTGCGACGTTCTATTGCGCGGCGCGGGCGCTGGGGGCATTCGATGGACCGGGCGCGAGGCCGTGGCATGGGTTCTGGGACATGTTTTGCATCATGCCGATCGTCAATACGCTGACGGGATTGCCGATCGGCGTGGCGGGAATCGGAATTCGTGAATCGCTCTTTCAGGTGCTGCTGAACGACCTTTGCGCGATCCCGGCGGGCGTGGGGGCGGCGATCGGGTCGCTGGGTTTTGCGATGCGGGCGGTCTGGGGATTGCCGGGGGTGGTGCTGCTGCTGAGGTACCGTTCATCGGCGCGGCGGAGACGGACCGCTGCTTGAGGATGGGCGGGTCCCCCGCAAATTTCTTGCTCCCTCCGGCGCACTCCTCAATATCGCAAGTCTCCCATGGACCCGCAGCCGGAATCCCAAAACGAACTCTTCGCCACGCGACGCGCGAAGCTGGATGCTTTGCGGGCGCTGGGGGTCGATCCGTTCGGCGGGCGGTTCGATACCACCGGCACAATTGCGGAAATCCGGTCGCGATTCGCGGAAGGGAATGCCGAGCGCGCGGCCGGACGGCTGACGGCGCATCGGGACATGGGGCGCAGCCATTTCCTCGACCTCAACGACGGGACGGAACGCATCCAGCTTTTCGTCAGCACGAAGGAATTGTCCGAGGAGCAGAACGCGTTGTTCAAGCTGCTCGATCTTGCGGATTTCATCGGCGTGGAGGGGCAATGCTTCACCACAAAGACGGGCGAACCGAGCCTGCGGGTGAAGAATATCACGCTGCTCTCGAAGGCATTGCGCCCGCTGCCGGGCGGCTGGTACGGCCTGGCGGACGTGGAGCAGCGCTACCGGCAGCGATACGTGGATCTGCTGGCGAATCCCTCCTCGCGCGAAATCTTTGTCCAGCGAATCCGGATCGTGAGGGAAATCCGGGAGTTCCTGCACGCGCGCAGTTTCCTGGAGGTTGAGACGCCGATGATGCAGGCCATTGCGGGCGGCGCGGCGGCGCAGCCGTTCACGACGCACCACAATGCGCTCAACCTGGACCTTTACCTGCGGATCGCGCCGGAGCTTTATCTGAAGCGGCTGCTCGTCGGCGGATTTACGAAAATTTTCGAGCTTAACCGCAATTTTCGCAACGAAGGCATCTCGCGCCGGCACAATCCCGAGTTCACGATGCTGGAGGCGTATTGGGCGTTCGCCGATTTCGAGAAGATGGCGGACCTGGTCGAGGAATTGATCTGTCATCTCGCGCAGAGCGTGCGCGGCTCGCTGCTGATCGAGCACGCCGACGCGGAGGGGAAGCCGATCCGGACGATCAATCTTGCGCGGCCATGGCGGCGCGCGGCGTACCGCGACCTCGTATGCGAAGCGGCGGGGCATGACTGGTTCGACGCGGGGCCCGAAACGCGGCGGGCGCGCGCGGCGGGACTGGGGGTCGAGATCGGGCCGGCGTTTGCGGATTTTGAAGTGACGCAGCATGTCTTCGAGAAGCTGGTCGAGGAGAAGACATTCGATCCGCTGTTTGTGACGCATTGCCCGAAGGAACTCGTGCCGCTGGCGCGCCAAAGCGCGAAGGACCCATCCACAGTCGATGTTTACGAGCTGATCATCAACGGGCAGGAAATTTCGCCCGGTTATTCGGAATTGAACGACCCGATCGTGCAGCGGGAGCGGCTGGAGCACCAGGCGGGCGAGGAGAAGCAGCGGATCGACGAGGATTTTCTCACCGCGCTCGAGCACGGAATGCCGCCGGCGGGCGGCATTGGCATCGGGATCGACCGGCTTGTGATGATGCTCACGGGGGCGGAATCGATCCGGGACGTAATCCTTTTCCCGCAACTCAAGCCGAAGTGAACACCCGCGCCGCGTGACTTCGAGTCCCTTCAGCCTGTTTCTGGCCCTTCGGTATCTGAAGCCGAAGCGGTCGTTCGTGTCGGTGATCACGGTGATATCCATTCTCGGGGTGACGCTTGGGATTGCCGTCATGATTATCGTGATCTCGGTAATGAAAGGATTCGACACGGAGCTGCAGCAGACGGTGCTCGGGTTCGAGCCGGATATAACCATTCAGTCGGAGAGGCCGATCGACGACTGGAGGCGGATCATCGCGGGACTCGGGAAGACGCCCGGCGTGGTTGCGGCGGCGCCGCAGATCGAGGGGCCGGTAATCGCGGAGCACCGGCATACCGTGGCGACGCCCGAGCTGGTGGGCATCGACCCGGAGGCGGAGTTGAAGGTGGTCAATATCAAGGGATTGATCACGCAGGGGACTTACAATCTGGACGACGACTCGGTGATCCTGGGCGAGACATTGGCCGATTCGCTCGGCGTTCGCGTGGGCGACAAGATCACCATTACCGGCCCGGGGAATCTGAACAATATCCTGGACGAAATCCAAAAGGAAGGGAGCGATCCCAATACTTCCAGAAAGACGCTGGCCGATCTTAAGAACGAAGGAATCGTCATGCCCGCCGATGTGACCGTGACCGGCATATTTGAATCGGGACGTTATGAGTACGACGCGAATGTGCTCTTCGTGCCGCTTTCGCTGGGGCAGGAGCTTTACGACATGGAGGACGCGGTACACAGCATTGCGGTCAAGACGGACGATCCGTACGACACCGCGGGGCGGGTGAAGAACGAACTCAATTCCACGCTGCACGAGCCCGCATTCGCCGAGACATGGATGGACCGCAACGCGGATCGATTCGACGCGATCCGCATCGAGCGGACGGTGATGTTTTTCATCCTCATGTTCATCGTCATCGTGGCGGCGTTCGGGATCATGAACACGCTCATCACCGTGACGGTGCAAAAAACGCGCGACATCGGCGTCATGAAAGCGCTGGGGGCGACCACGTGGCAGATCATCTGGGTCTTCATGATGCAGGGGATGGTGGTCGGATTCTTTGGGAATCTGACCGGGCTGCTGCTCGGGATCGGGATCGTGCATTACCGGAATCAATTCCGCGCGTGGCTCTCCAACACATTCCACGTCGCGATCTTCCCCGCCGATATTTACGATTTTTCCGCCATTCCGGCGCAAATCGTTCCGCATGACGTGGCGATCATTTGCATCAGCGGATTCGTCATTTGTTCGCTCGCGGCGTTTTTCCCGGCGTGGTTCGCGGCGCGGCTCGATCCGGTCGAGGCGCTGCGCTACGAGTGAGCCAAAAGCCCATCTTGGTTGGCATTGTCGTAAATTGTTGCCTCTTGGGCGTTCTTCGGTGTCACTGCCTGTTCAGCCAAGGCCATTTCCTCCATGCGAAGCGGAGTTCGTTCGCTTTCGAGCATTGACTCGATAATTACGGGTGCGTCCTCCCTAATGGGCCCCGCAATGCGCTGATAATCCTCGACGGCACCGTACGACATTGGTCGATGCCGGCAAAATGAATCCAATTCACTGATATGGACTTCTTTAATGCGGTCTCCAAAGCTGTGTAGAATCTCCCAAAGCAACGTCAGGGTTGTATCGAGTTGCCTAGCATGTGCAACATCCAGGCAGAGTTGCGCGTTGGGAAGTTCCTTGAATAACCTGCCGAGTTCTTCGGCTGTCCGTCCGGTTGCCTTTCTCCGATCCATGTTTTCGATCAATAGGCGTTCACCGAAGGCGGCCCAGCGCCGGGGACTGTAAATGACGTCCGGATGTACAATAATGTTGAAGCCGCGCTGACTGACAGGCAGGAGCAGACTCACGACTTCATCTTCCATGCTTGCTGGAAATGAGCTTGGTGCGTGGAGAGAAACATAGCTGAACGACTGCAATGGCAATGTGTCCAAGCTTTCTATCAGTGGCTTCAGTTCTTCCAGTCGCAATGCAGAGAGTTCCAATGCGTGGACATTTTGATTTTGCATCCACGACACCGCCTTCCAGAAATTTCCGCGCTCCAGGGCGCCGGTGGAAAAGCCCATTCGTTTTGGGTGGTGTTCAGAATCCGACATATTCGAGACTGAGATCTGAGATTTCTTCTTTGTCAGAATCCCGACCGAAGAAGAGGAGTTTCAACCCATTTGCGAACATCTTGCTGATCTGTCGCACACGCTGAAAGACCGCATCTCCGGTCGCATCCGCAAGACTGAGATCCTTCAATCTGATTCGTTGTTCCTGGTCGCCCATCAACTCGAGCCACAAATCGTAAGCGCCAAAAATGGATTCGCATGCCGAACGGCGATTCTCATTCGTAAGGAACGCATCGATAAAGGCCGCCAGGAATTCGAGAGGTGGTGTATCCGCAAATCTCATGGCATCGGCGATGAACGGCTCAACGGGCCGAAGCTGTCCGCCGTTGTTGACTTCCTCGTCATTCTCTTCGTGGGCTAAGTGACACTGAAAGCAAAAGGCCAGCCCCTTGGCATAAAGTAGCTTCCGGCTCAGTCGTAGCTTGGCGTTTCGCAGAGCCCATTTTGCTCCATCTTGATCCTGGTGCTTTGCGGCGTAATCCACACAGACCGTCCGCCAGTAGCGGGTCAAATCGTTAAGCAGAAAGCGCGGAACCTTCTTCTTCGGCGAAAAATGAACATCCTCCTCAAAATAACGCTCCAAAATGCTGCGGAGGACCGCCTGTCGGACTTCCACCACTGAGTCAGTTTCGGATAAGCTCATCGGCCTGGATTCAAGCAACATCAAAATCCTGCGGGTAAGGTTCTCGTTGGAGTCAGCGCCGCCTCCGATCTTATGAACCAGATCGTGCGAAAAGCACAGGTTGCCAAACGCACCGGTGGCAGCTGGTTCATTCAATTTGGCCAGCTTAAGAGAGTCGCGAATCATCCGCGCATTCGCGGCGTGACGGTTATTCACAACCCCGTTGATCAAAAGCGTCCAGTCACAATCGCTTTCGATTCCCATTTCGTACCTCGCGAACGATCCGAACAAGACCAAGCTCGAATCCGTATCCAAAACCCGGTCACCCACTCTGGAGGTGATTGCCTCCCGAATCTTTCGCTCCGTCTCGCTGGTTTGCCTGGCAGCCTCCTGAAAACGCGGCCACTCCCTTCCGCATTCCTTTGCCAACCTGGCAACGGTGGGGAAAGGAGTCATCTCCGTTGTCATGTGTTAATCAATACTAGTTCGAGTCATCCGTCGCGTGCCAGCGGATTTCTCGTTTTTTCATTTTCTGTCTCGTCGAGTTTCTCGCTCGCGGTCTCTCCGTTCACCTGCCACCTTAAGCGTCCGTACGAACTCTCTCCTGCGATCTTTCCTCGGAATCATGCGCTTTCCCCGATTCGCCGGCCCGTTCCTTGCCCTGCTGCTCGCGGCGTATTCCTGCCAGGCCGCGCCGAAGCTCGGCATCACCAGCCCCTATTTTGCCGAGGGGGCGACTATTCCGAGCCAGTTCACCTGCGAGGGGGCCAACAAGTCGCCGGACATCGAGATTTCCGGCGTTCCCGCCGGCGCAAAATCACTGGTGCTGATCGTTGACGACCCGGATGCTCCGTCGCGGATATTCACCCATTGGCTGGTATGGAACATTTCGCCGGATACGAGGAAGATTGCCTCGGGCGCGGCTCCGTCCGGAGCCGTGGAGGGCACGAACGATTTCGGCAGCGTTGGTTATTCGGGGCCATGCCCGCCGTCCGGAACGCACCGATATTTCTTCCGGCTATCGGCGCTGGATACCACGATCCAAATCGCTACCGGGGCTTCGCGAAGGGAGCTGGAGGAGGCGATGCGGGGCCATGTGATCGGCAGCGCACTGCTGATGGGGCGTTACGCAAAAACGGGCGGCCAGTAATTCCCCGTGGTCCGGATCATCCGATTCACCTATTGTCATACCGGCATCCTCTCCCCAAGACTCCCCCCATGCGCCTCCTGATCTCCTTTCTCGTCGCGGCGGCCCTTCCGCTTGCCGCGCTCGCCGGCACCGAAGCCATCACCGCATCGGACCAAAAGGCCGTTCAGCCCGTCCCGTGCGTTGAGGACCCGCTCGATACCGTGATCGCCACGTCCGATTACGGGTTTCACCAGGATTTGAAACGGGGCGACGGCAATATCGAGGTTGCGCACGAGAATTTCGAACTCGAGCGCCGCATCCCGATCAATCTCTGGACATGGCCGAACGTCCAGTGCGGCCAGTGGTTCCTGCGACTCGGCGCGGATTACGAGCGGTTCGACTTCAGCATCCATGACGAGGACCGGCTGCCCGGCACGCTCCAGAGCGCGGCGGGGATCGTCGCGCTGGATTACCTGGTCAACGACCAGACGGCTTTCCTGCTGGAAGCGCGGCCCGGCGTCTATTTCCAGCAGAAGGTGAACAGCGGCTCGTTCAACGTCCCGGTCGATCTGGCGGTCGTCTATCCCATTTTTGGCGGCGACCGGTTCTATCTTGTGGCCGGGCTGTCCTATTCGATGCTCGACCGGTATCCGGTGCTGCCGATCGGCGGGGTGTACTGGCGCATCAACGACAAATGGGACCTGCGGGCCTACCTGCCGAATCCGCGCCTGGTATATGAATGCTCCGGGAACTTGGAGTTCTGGGCGGGCGGGCAGCGGATCGGGGGCGATTACAGGACGGACAATAACAGCGCGGCGAATCCGGCGAAGCTGTCGGGCGCGGTGATCACGTTTGAGGAGATCCGGGCCGGAGCCGGGGTCACGTGGAGAGTGAAGCCGCTGACGATCGACTTCGGGGCGGGCTACACGGTGTGGAGCGACCTGGATTACACGCGGGCCGGGCTGAGCTTCGAGACGCATCCGGCGCCGTACGTGGGGCTTACGGCGCGGCTCGACTTTTAAGCGGGGCATCCGTATAAAGCGCGACTGTGCCATCATTTGACATTGTCTCGGAGGTTGACCACGGCGAACTGGTCAACGCGCTGACCCAGGCCCGGAAGGAACTGGCCACACGGTTCGATTTCAAGAACAGCCCGGCGGAAATCGAGGAAGCCTCCCCGACGGTGATCAAACTGGCCGCGGCAGATGCCAGCAAGCTGGCGGGTTTGCTCGAAATAGTGATCGGCAAGCTGGCCAAGCGGAACATCGACCTGCGGAACATCGACCGGAAGGATCCGGCGATCTCATCCATGGGGCGCGCGACGCAGGAGTTGCACATCAAGCAGGGGCTGGAAGGGGATAAGGCGAAGGAGATCACCAAGGCGGTAAAGGAAGCCGCCTTCAAGGTGCAATGCGCGCTCCAGGACCGCCAGATCCGGGTGACGGGCAAGAAGAGGGATGATTTGCAGGCGGTGATCCAGTTTTTGCGCGGGCGGGACTTTGGGGTGTCGCTCGAATTCAAAAATTTTCGCGATTAAGGCGGCCATCTGGTATATTCGCGGACGAATGTAACCTCTGCCCAAGCCGGGGTGTCTAATATCATACCGTGAAAGTGTACCTGAACCGCACCCAAATTCTCGTTGTCACGACAGTCTTTCTGGTCCTGTTCGCCATCGTTTACCATATTTGGGCGGACTGGGGCCTGATCACCATCCACGCGAATAAAATGCCGCTTGGCAAGGTCATCGCCTCCATGGAGCGGCAGGGCCACGCAAATATCCAGACCGATCTGGAACTCGACACGCCGGTGACGATGAACGTGGTCAAAGTGCAATTGACCGACGCCCTGGAGACGCTCTCGGTGGTCACCAATTCCCGCTGGAGGCTGCTTTATTTTGCGGCGGGGGACAATGCGACTCTCAAGAATGGGGAAAAGTTGTGGTTTAGCGGCGAGCGTCCGGACGGCTGGCGGACGGTTTCCTTCCCGCTGGGCGGGATGTTCTCCTTCACCGACAGCGATGAGGACGATACGCCGCCGGATCCGCGGCTGGATGTCTGGACGCCGAAGAATCCCGGCCCGGCGCCGGTGCAGGATTACTTCAAGGAGGCCGCGGAGCTGACCAATGCGGGCTTCGCATTCCCCGGTGACTGGAATCCGACGGTCAAATCCCCTCCGAACGCCGGCGAAGTGAGCCATGTGGTGCCAAAGCTGATCAGATCGGCGGGCGGCCGTGGCGATCCGATCTTTTTCCTGAGCGAGGGTGGGCGGGGCGGCGGTCGGGGCGGCTATGGGGACGGGGCGATCATGAACGGTCCGGATCCGGAGTTGCTCGCCGAACGGACGCAGAACGAGATCAACAAATTGCCGGATGAGGAGCGCCAGGAGGCGCAGCAGAATTTTGACACGGAGCGGGCCTTCTGGCAGAGCCTTCAGAACATGAGCGACGAGGACCGGCGCGCGGCGATTGAGGCGCACCTCTCGGATCCTGCGGTGCAACAGGCGATGCAGGATCGCCAGGACTCCCGCGATGGCAGGATGAGCCACGACCAGCGGATGCAGCATTTCGCCAATTACGTGAACCGGAAGATGTCGATCACGGGCAAGCCATGAGGAACGCGCACTTGTCCGGGATCAATTCGCCCACCAACCCGTCCTCGATTCGCATCCGCCGCGCCCTCCGGCGCCTGGGTTTTACGCTGCTCGAATTGTTGTGCGTGATCGCGATCATCGCCGTGCTGGCGAGCATGCTGATGCCGGCGCTCACTACGATGCAGAACCGGGCCGACAGCATCAAATGCGCGTCGAACCTGCGGGCGATCGGCGTGGCGTGTCAGCTCTACTTGCAGGACAACCAGTTCATTTACCCCTGCATTGAGAGCGATCCCACTGGGGCGCCCGTGTATCCCGCCGGAGTGCAGGCGCAGACGATGGTCCAGGCGTTTGGCAAATACGGCATCAACAACGACACAATGCAATGCCCGAGCGACCTGAAGAACCCGCCCAGTTCGTATTCCCAATACGGCACCAGCTACGACTGGAGGCCGACCCTGGACGACGATAACTCGAGCGAACCGCTGGTGTACGGACGCCGGATGTTCTTCGGCGCGCAGACGGCAGCCAACGGCGGCGGCGGCGGCTTCCTGGTCAAGCTCTCGAAGGTGAGGCAGTGCTTTGACGATTCACAAATCCACTTCGGCCACATGAACGCGCTCTACGCGGACGGGCACGTGGTCTATTTCACCTCGCAGACGGCGGCCAACGGCGGCGGCGGCGGCGGCCACCATTGAGCCGCGGGTAAAGGGCGCCGGGTTGCGTCCGCGCACATCCACATCGCGCCCGTGGTACGGAATAGCCTCGGATGACAATCTCTGATACACTTCCCGTCGTGAGCGAGCCCGAGCCGAGCATTATCAGCCTGGAAGGCGAAATCGACCTGCACGAATCCCCGAACGTGCGCGAAAGCCTGCGCCCGTACATCGAGCGGAAGGCGCCGCGGGTTTTCGTGGATATGACGGAGGTCAGTTACGTCGACAGTTCGGGCCTCGCGGTGCTGATCGATGCCATGCAGCGCATCGCGAACTATGGCGGGAAGTTTGGGATCATCGGGATCCGGCCGGCGGTTCGTAATGTGCTGGAGATCGCGCGGCTGGATCAGGTATTCCGGCTTTATCCGGACCGGGCCTCGGCGGTCAGCGCGGTTTAAGAGGGACGGATGGGCTAATCGGCGGGGGATAGAATGGCTTCAAGAGTCTCGCTGACGTTTCGTTCGATGGAGTATTTCGCCGCTTCGGATCGACGCGCTTCACGGCTTGCCGGCGTTTCGCGGGCGGTCCATTTTGCGATTGCGGCGGCGATGCCCTCGACATCGCCGGGACTCCGTAATACTTCGCCGTCCTGATCCGGGCGCATGATTTCGGCAAAGCCGTTTGCGGCGGTGGTGATCACGGGCAGGCCGGCGGCCATTGCCTCGAGCGAAGCGTTGGAGAATGGATCGTAGATGGTCGGCAGGAGGAAAATATCCGCGGCTTCCATGAGTGCCGGCATCTCCTTTGCCTCGCCGAGGAATCGGGTGCGAGTGGAGGAGGGCAGTCCCGCGCGCCTGCCCGCGCCGGCTACGAGGAGGGTGCATTCACCGGCCCGATCGACTCCCTCGATTGCGAACCGGAGGCCTTTTCTGTCCCAGCCGGAGCCGGCGAAGAGGACTGCGCATTCTCCGTCCTTCAGCCCGAGTTCGGCGCGTTTTTCCGACCGCCGGTTCGTGGGCGCGCGGGCCGGGAGGCCGTTGTAAACGGTTCGAATCCGATCCGGCGGAGTTCGGTAGTAGCGGGAGATTTCTCCGGCAACCATTTTGGAATTGGTGACGATCCGGCGGGCGCCGCCGTCGAAGAGCGACTGCTCGAGGTCGAGAATCTCCCGGTGCTTCCCGCGGGTGGCGCGGAACCAGCCTTTCCAGCCGGGCTCGAAGGCGCGGCGCCGCTCGAGCCACGCCTGGTGGACGCCGTCGCCGGCCCGGTAGGCGTCGCACTCCCAGACGCGTTCGAGGGAGAAGAGGAGGTCGCAATGCTCGCGCGGCTTTGAGTCGCGCAGCGCGTCGGCGAACTGTATCGGCGCGTCACCCGCGACGCGCACCAGCTCGCCGTCCCACTCCGGCCATTGCCGCGAAGCAAAGAGCACGGCGCCGTGGCCGGCCTGCCGCAGGGCGTCGGCGAACCGCAGCAGGTAACGCTCAGCCCCTCCGCTTGGGGAGTATCCGCGGCGAACGAGGCCGATCTTCATGGTTGGCCGATGAGTGAACCACGGATGACAGGGATTTCACGGATAAAGTGAAATCCCGCCCCGGCGATTCTTTGCTCCCTTCCGGTCAGGAAGAGGTCTATGGTTCCTGTCCTTCGTCTTAAGAAAACCGCATGCGCTCCTTTCCCACAGGCTTTCCCGTTTCCGGCCTTCCATGAGGATTCTTGTGCTGCAATTGAAGAGGATCGGCGACCTGATCCTCACCACGCCGGCCCTTTGGGCGCTCCGCCAGAATCTTCCCGAGGCCCATATCGTGCTGGCCGTCGAAGCCGGCTCCCGGGAGTTGCTGCCGGCGATCGATTACGTGGACGAGGCGCTGATCTATGAGCGCAGGGGCGGGGGGGAGAATTGGCGCGTGTTCCGGCACCTGCTGCTGCGGCACTACGACGTATGCCTGGATTTTACGTGCACGGACCGGTCGGCGTTGTTTACCGCGCTTTCGAAGGCGGGGCGGCGCGTGACATTCGAGCGGGTCCAGCGGTCGCGGTTCCGGCATGTTTTCTTTAACGAATACATCCCCTCGTCGGTGCGGGATAATCATACCGCCGATCATTATTTGCACTTGCTTCGCGCGCTGAATGTTCCGGCTCCGGCCGAGCCTCAAATCGTCCTGAACCTGCCCGAGTGGGCACCGCGAAAGGCGGGCCAATTGCTGGGAGAAATTGGCGTTTCCGGGCCGTTTATCCTGGTCCATGCGGGTACTGCGCGTCCGGAGAAGTATTGGCCGGCGGAACGATGGGCGGAAGTGATCGAATGGTGCGAGTCGCACCTGCGGATGCCGTGCGTCCTCTCCGGCAGCAAGGATGGCCACGAGCAAAGCCACCTCGCGGCGATCAAGAAGGCGTATCCCGGCATCGCGGGGCGGGACCTGAGCGGGCGGCTGGATTTGCTGACGCTGGCGGCGCTTACCCGAATGGCCGGGCTCGTCCTCACGGTGGATTCGGCCCCGATGCACCTTGCGGGGGCGTTCGGAGCGCCGCAGGTGGCACTGTTTGGCCCGACCAACCCGTTTCATTGGAGGCCCCGGCAGGAGCATGCCATCATTATTCAATCGTGCGGCCCCATATCGCCGCCGGAATTCAGCCCGAAGTACCCTGGCGGACCGATGACGGAAATATCGACCCAGGCGGTCATTGATGCTATCGTCGCCCTTCACGTACATGCCTGATCCCGCACCTGCCAGCATTCCAGAGTCCGCAGCCAAGCCCGCCGGAGGCCCTCCCAGGAAGCTCAGCTTTCGCGACGCCCTGGTCGAGGGCAGCGCCGGATACAAGAAAATCTGGCCCTACATCGACAAATATCGCTGGCGGTTCATCGCCAGCATCGCGGCTGGGGCCGGGTCGGCGGCTCTTGTGTTCTGCCAGTTGAAGGTCATCCAGATGGTAACCAAGTATTCGTTTTCCAGTGGCACGGCGGAAGCGAATGGCCATGTGGCGGCCGTGCCGCAGAAGGTGTTGGTGCCTCCGACATTGGTTCACCACTCTTTTTTTGGCCACGTGGCTTTCTATGGGAAGGAGATCGCGTTCTTTTTCAAGGGCTTGCACCACTCGCTCCTTGGCCACTCGATGGTGATTTGTTCGCTGCTTCCGCTGGTCATCATTGCGCGCTGCCTTTGCGATTATCTCGAGAGCTACTACATGACCTGGGTCAGCCTGAAGGTCATGCACGACCTGCGGGTCAAGATATTCGGCCACATCCTGAGCCAGTCACTCGATTTTTTTAACAAGGCCAAGATCGGCAGCCTGATCTCCCGCGTTTCGAACGACACGCGCTCGGCCCAGCTTTCAATTTCCGCAGTGACCGATGACATCGTGACCCAGCCTTTGACGGTCATTACGATCATTGTTTACATGTTCAGGACGGATTGGCATTTCGCCCTCTACAGCCTTTGCTTTTTTCCGCTCTGCCTGCTCCCGATCACCATCTTTGGAAGGAAAGTCCGCAAGATCGGTCTTCAGGATGAATCGTGCAACGCGGAGTTGATGGTCGTCCTGCACGAAGCGCTGGCCGGCATCCGGCTTGTGAAGTCGCTGACGCGCGAGCCATACGAGGAAAAGCGCTTCACGGAATCGAGCAAGTACATGATCGCTGTGGGCATGAAGGTGCGCAAGGCGATGTCCATTATCGGGCCCATCATCGAGAGCATGGGGGGCTTCGGCGTCTGGGCTGCGCTGGTTTACGTCGCGCTGTCGCACATGCCGTTCGATAAATTCACCAGCCTGCTGGCGAGCCTTGTGGTGCTTTACACGCCGGTCAAAAAGGTCAGCAAGGTCCACATCAGCCTGCAGAAGGCGCTCGGGGCGACCACCAAGATTTTCGAACTGCTGGAAGTCGAGCCAACCATCGCGGACAGTCCGGACGCGGTGAAATTGAAGCGTTCGCTCGGCGACATCCAATTCGACACCGTTACCTTCACGTACAACCTCAAGCTTCCGCCTGCCCTCAAGCGCATCTCCCTTCACATCGAGCCTGGCAAGTCGTACGCCCTCGTGGGCGCCAGCGGCGCCGGCAAGAGCACGATATTTTCCCTGCTGCTGCGCTTTTACGATCCCTATCTCGGTGTCATCCGGATCGATGGACATGACCTTAAGACGGTCGCCCAGAAGTCGCTGCGCGATAACCTCAGCATCGTCAGTCAGGACACATTCCTTTTCAACACGACCATCATGGAGAATATCCGTTATGGCAGGCTCGATGCGACGGACGAGGAGGTGTACGAGGCAGCGCGCCAGGCGTATGCGCACGATTTCATCCTCGCCCAGCCGCACGGTTACGAGACCAACATCGGCGACAAGGGTTGCAATATATCCGGCGGTCAGCAGCAGCGGCTCGCCATCGCGCGGGCATTGCTCAAGAACGCCCCGATCCTGCTGCTGGACGAGGCCACGAGCGCGCTCGACTCCGAGGCGGAAAGCGAAATCCAGGCGGCGCTCGATCGCCTCTCCGCGGGCCGCACCGTCATCGCCATCGCCCATCGGCTTTCGACCATCCTCAAGTCGGACCAGATTGTCGTGATGGAAAAAGGGCAGATCAAGGACATTGGCCGCCACGAGGAATTGCTCGAGAAGTCCGATCTTTACCGCCATTTCTACAACCTTCAGTTCAAGCGCCACGAGGCCGCGGTGGAGGAGCAGTTCGAGGTCATCACGCCACAGGCCCTGGCTTCGTAGGGCATTTAAAGATATATTTGAGGCGGCTCGCTCCGCGACAACCCCATGCGCTCCATTCTTCTCCTTCTCCCGCTGGTCCCGCTTCTCGCCATGGCGCAGGACAGCACAGACAATTCGGATAATTCGGACAACAACGCGATCCACGCCGTGACGGCATTCCTCGCGGACGGCACCAAGACGGTGACCGTTACGGACCCGGACAAACATTCCTCCGAATGCACCACTTATGACGCTGCGGGCAAATTCATGCGGAAGATTGTCTATGCCCTGGATGAAAATAACGACGCCGTCTCCGGGGTGGTCTATGACGCGGATGACCAGCCGGCGTACAAGACGGCGTACAAGCGGGACAACCTGAACCGCATCGGGGAGGAGGACGATTTCAACATGAACGACCAGTTGCTCTGCCGATTCGTGTACGAGTTCGCTCCCGATGGGAAGGTGGCGCGCGTCCATGAATACGACGCGGAGGGCAATGAAC
>JBEKOV010000079.1:0-17530 GCA_049521415.1 Chthoniobacteraceae bacterium | reverse complement strand
AGAACCTTCGATGACCTCGTCAAGGCAATCGCCCACGCCCTCAACTGCTTCTCAGCCTCCGAATGCCTCCACTTCCTTCATCATGCCCAATATGCTTCAGATTAAATAGAAAATGCTCTAAGGCAACTGGCCGATCTCGAAGTACATCGCGCTGAGCGGGTGGATGGTAGGGATATCGAGGCCCGTGTCGGGTAGATCGGATGAATTCGCGGTGAGGCCTTCCCTTGAGAGCAGGCGGTCGGTGAAACTGAGGTTCACCGAGGCGGGGAGATCCAGCCATCGGACCGCATCCACGGGGATGTGCAGATGGACCTCGGAGAAAGTGACGGTCGGGTGCAGGTTGGCGACGACGAGCCAGCGCTGTTTGCTCAGCGGATCATAGCGCAGGAAGGCGTACATCCAGTGACCGGAGGCGGGGTCGCCTTCGATGTCACCAAAGCCGGCGGTGTTTTTGTTCGCCGGATTGAGGGGATAAAAGCCGCCAAATTGGAAACCGGGCTCGCCCACCAGGTTGAGCAGCTTCGCGTAATAGGCACGCAGGTTCTTTTGTGGCTTGCTGAGGAGCGCGCCATCGTATTTGTGGCCGTCCACCCATTTCACAAATTCCGGCATCGACCAGTAATCAAAGATGGTGGTGCGCGCATCGTCGCCGCCAAATCCTTCGACGCCATTGGCCGGCTCGCCGACCTCCTCGCCATTATAGATCATGAGCGGGCCCCGCCCAATACCATAGAGGATCGCGGCGACAGGCCGCCCGGCCTCCATGCCGGCGCCGCCCCATTGGCCTTTGCCGGCGAGGCGCACTTCGTCGTGGTTTTCCGCGTAACGAAGGCTGTTGTCGTAGATGAAATCGGAGGTAACAGCGCGATCGATGTCATTGGCCCAGCGGTTGCCGTCGTAAACTGCCTTGAGCGCCTTGTAAGTGGGGTCGTCATAAACGGCGTTGAAACCGGCGTTGAGCAGCGGGAACATCACATTGCCGAGCGAGGCGGCAAGCGGATCGGCGGGCGGCAGCTTGGCGGGATCGTTGTTATAGGCCTCGCCCATGAACCACACATCCGGCTGCCGGGCGCGCGCGCGGGCGATCGCCCATGCCCAGAATTCCGGCGGGATCATGTGCGACATGTCGCAGCGGAATCCGTCCACCCCCATGCCCTGCCAATACGCGATGATCTGGTCCATCTTCCGCCATGTGTCGGGGATCGGGGCGTCCGGATTCGCGGCGGTGGGGAAGGCGCGCGTCGCGGGATGGGTGAAATCGTCGCCATAGTTCAGTTTCACCGTTTCGTACCAATCGTTGATGCCCGGGGACCAACTGACGACGTTATTGCCGGTGACGCGACCGTGGATTTTTTCGGGAGCAAAGAGGCCGTCGCATCCGCCGAGCACCTTGCAGGTGGGGCTGATGGGCTGGCCATCCTTGAACGTCGGCAATTTCAACGGTGCACCGCCGCCGGGATCGGTGGGGCGCAGATAGAAGAAGTTGTTTTGGGCGTCGAAGAATTTCGAGGGATCGTCGCTCGCGCCGAAGGAGAGATGCGGGCAAACGGTCGATTGATAGCTGCGCGCGACATGATTCGGGACAAGGTCAATGATTGCCTTGAGCCCGTGCGCGTGGATGCGGTCAAGCAGCGCCCTGAATTCATCGAGGCGTTTCGCCGGGTCCCTGGCGTAGTCCGGGCAGACATCGTAGTAATCCTTGATGGCATAGGGGCTGCCGGCGAGGCCCTTGAGCAGATCGGGGCAATCGGCGGCCAGGCCGATCTTCGAGTAATCGGTGGAAGTGGCCTGGCGCAGGACCCCCGTGAGCCAGATGTGCGTGCAGCCGAGGTCGCGGATCGCGTCGAGCGCAATGTCGTTGATGTCGTCGAATTTTCCGACCCCGTTCTCCGCCAGGGTGCCGTCGATCTTGCGGGTGGTATTGGTATTCCCGAACAGGCGGACGAAAAGCTGGTAAATGCGGACGCGGCTGGCGGTCTCAAGGCGGGTGCGGAGTTCCACTGAGGGCTCCCTGCCGAGCGTGAGTTCCGGGTAGCGCTGGATGTATTGGTCTCCGATGCCGGAGCGGAATCCAGGATCGCTGGCGGCGTAAAGGCGGCCCCAGCCGTTGTTTTGCGTAAGATCCTTCCCGTATATGGCGAAGTCGAGCGTCCGCGCCGCGGGATCGGGCAGCGGGACAGAGAGGGAGCAATGATCCTTTGAGAAAGTGCCGGAGACTTGCGCCGAGGCGTCGTCCCAATTGCCCCACTGGGTGATCTGCCATCTGCGTACGGTCGGCGCGAGACCGGCGGGGAGATTGATGACGGAGTAAATGGTTCCGGCGCTGAACGGGAGGAAGACGGTCGAGCCTTCGAGATCCCGGGCGTAGGGAATGATGGAGGACCCGGACCCGCTGCCGATGGCCAGGAAGATGCGATGGCCCGGCTGATCGATGCCTGGGGCGGAGTAATCGATCTGCAAGCGTCCGTCTTCGACAGCGGCCTCCAGCGAGGCGCCGTCCGAGCATGGGATGGGAGTAGCGTTCATTGTGAGGGCGCTCAGAAGCAGGGCGAGGCACGTCGGGAGGGTGAGGCGCACGGAGTGTTGTGTAGCGAATGATCGAGGGAACGGGCGAGAAGAATGCGTGGTGATCGGTTCAATAAAGGAGGTTGCCGGTGCGCGGCTGCCGGTCGGTACCGAGCCGCCCGGATTGTACCGAAAAATAATCCGATTTTGGTCAACAAAAGTGTTGACCGGAATTGGTACCACAACGTATGGTATTCCTCACCTTCGAGAGCACAATAAGTGGGGGATAAGCTGTGAATGAGCCGTTAATAACCCCTGAATAGGTATTGTGTCCCCTGGAGGTGTGTTTAACCCCCGCAGTTTCTGGAATCCAACCGCCATGATCAGAATGAATAACGGCGTCCGCGCCAATCGACTGGGCAGCGCGCAGAGGTCCGCCTCGCGCGCCAAATCCGCCTCTACCAAAGCCAGGGGGCTGAAATTCGAGCGTGTTTTCTCGATGGACTGTATCTCCGCCTTCGACCAGATCGAATGGGAGAATCGAACCGCAAAAATCACCGATGACAGCGGCAAGGTCATCTTCGAGCAAAAGGACGTCGAGGTGCCGAAGGGCTGGAGCGAACTGGCCACGAAGATCGCCGTCTCGAAGTATTTCTATGGCGATATCGCCCATGGGGCCGACCCGTGGAAGGGCGGCCGCGAGTCGTCGGTGCGTCAATTGGTTAATCGCGTGACGCGGACGATCGCCGATTGGGGTGCGGCGGACGGGTACTTTGCCACGTCGCAGGATGCTGCGGCGTTTTACGACGACCTGACTTGGCTGTGCGTGAACCAGCATGGGGCATTCAATTCCCCGGTTTGGTTCAATGTGGGCCTGTGGCACATGTACGGCACCGGCAAGAACGCCGGCGCGGGCAACTATTTCTACAACCGCATCACCGGCAAGGCCGAGCGTGCGCCAACGCAGTACGAGTATCCGCAGGGGAGCGCATGCTTCATCCAGAGCGTGGATGACTCGATGGAGGACATCATGCGTCTGGCTACCAGCGAGGCGATGCTCTTCAAGTACGGGAGCGGCACCGGCTCGGACCTTTCCACGTTGCGCTCGACGCGCGAGAAGCTCTCCGGCGGCGGGCGCCCCAGCGGGCCATTGTCGTTCCTAAAGGTGTATGACCAGGTGGCAAATGTGGTGAAGAGCGGCGGCAAGACCCGGCGCGCGGCGAAGATGAACACGCTCAAGGATTGGCATCCGGACATCGAGGAATTCATCGAGGCAAAGACGAAGGAAGAGAAGAAGGCCTGGGCGCTCATCGAGCAGGGCTACGACGGCTCCTATAATGGCGATGCCTACGGCTCGATCATGTACCAGAATGAGAACCTGTCGGTGCGCGTGAGCGACGACTTCATGGACGCCGCGATCGAAGGGCGTGAATGGTGGACCCGCACGGTGCGCGACAACAAGCCATGCGATAAGAAGGATGCGCGGACGCTGTTGCGCAAGGTGGCCGAGGGGACGTGGGTTTGCGGCGACCCGGGCATGCAATTCGACACGACCATCCACAAGTGGCACACCTGCAAGGGCACGGAGCGGCAGAACTCGACCAATCCCTGCTCGGAGTACCTTTTTCTGGATAATACCGCGTGCAACCTGGCCTCGCTCAACCTGCTGAAATTCAAGAAGGCCGACGGTTCGTTTGATGTCGAGCGGTTCAAGGCTGCCGTGCGGGTATACATCACTGCGCAGGAGATCCTCGTCGATAACGCGAGCTACCCGGTCAAGGAGATCGCGGAGAATTCGCACATCTTCCGCACCCTCGGGCTCGGCTACGCGAACCTCGGCGCGCTCATCATGAGCTACGGTCTCGGTTACGATTCCGACGAGGGCCGCGCGCTCGCGGGCGCCATCACCGCCATCATGACCGGCCATGCCTACGAGCAGAGCGCGCGGATGGCGAAACACATGGGGCCATTCCCGGGCTACAAGGATTCGCGCGCCTCGGGTGTCGAGAAACCGGTGGCAAAGGACAACGTCGAGCCGATGCTCGAGGTAATCGGGTTGCACCGCGATAGCGTTGTGGACATCCAGGCTTCAGATCGGTTCGCCTATCTCAAGGACGAGGCGCTCGAATGCTGGGACGCGGCGCTCGAGCTGGGCCGCAAGCATGGCTACCGCAATGCCCAGGTCACCGTGCTGGCCCCGACCGGCACCATCGGCTTCCTCATGGATTGCGATACGACCGGCATCGAGCCGGACATCGCCCTCGTGAAGTACAAGCTGCTGGCAGGCGGCGGAATGCTGAAGATCGTCAACCAGACGGTGCGTTCGGCCCTCGGCAATCTTGGCTACAGCCCGGAGGAGATCGAGGCCGTCATCAAACACATCGACACCCACGACACCATCGAGGACGTGAGCGACGAGCAGACCGGCGAGACCATCCGCAGCGGGCTCAAGCCGGAGCACCTGCCGGTATTCGACTGCGCGTTCAAGCCCTCGAAGGGAGAGCGCAGCCTCCATTACCGCGGCCACATCAAGATGATGGCGGCGGCCCAGCCGTTCCTCAGTGGCGCGATCTCAAAGACGGTCAACCTCCCCGAGAGCGCGACGGTCGACGATATCATGAACACTTATATCGAGGGCTGGAAGCTGGGCCTGAAGGCGATTGCGATTTATCGCGACGGCTCCAAGCGCTCCGCTCCGCTCGCCACCGATAAGAAGCGCCACGGCACCGGCAACGGCAATACGCCGGTCACCGCCGCGCCGGCGGAGACCGAGCAGCTCGCCGGACGGATCATCGAGCTCGAGAAGGAACTCGATGCGCTGCGCCTCCAGGCAAATCGCCCCGTACGGCATCGCATGCCCGAGACGCGCGTATCGCTGACGCACAAGTTCGACATCGCCGGCCACGAGGGCTACCTCACCGTCGGCCTGTACGAGGATGGCCAGCCGGGCGAAATCTTCATCCAGATGAGCAAGGAGGGCAGCACCATCGGCGGCTTGATGGATACGGTGGCCACGCTCACCTCCATCGCCCTGCAATATGGCGTGCCGCTCGAGAGCCTGCTCAAGAAATTCGCCTACCAGCGCTTCGAGCCGAGCGGCTTCACGAAGAACCCGGATATTCGGAATGCGACCTCGATTACCGATTACGTCTTCCGGTGGCTCGGCTGCCAGTTCATCAAGGGATACAAGGAGGCGACCTCGCCGCACGTAAACCAGCCCGACCTGCCGCTCAAGGGCATCGGCGAGATGGAGAAGCGGGCGGTGAACCGCCCCGTGGCCGAACTCTCTCGCACGGTCGAGAAGGAGATCATCGACGTTGTGACCAATCGTCTGCTCTCCGAAGGCGAGCCCGCCATGAACGGCATGGCCCGGCGTCACGCGGACCGTGTGCAGGAGGCGCTCGGCACCATGTACATGGACATCACTTGCTCGAATTGCGGCAGCAACAAAGTCATCCGCGCCGGCGCCTGCGGCTGCTGCACGGAGTGCGGCACCAGCCAGGGATGCAGTTAATCCAATGAGCAAACGCGCAAAACCAGCCGGCCGCCGGACGGATTCCACCGAATCCGGCCCGGTGCTGGCCGACTGAGACTTTTCCGCTCCGCGTTCCACGCGCCTGGGGTGACCCCGCGCGGAGCGTTTTTGCATTGAAAAAGGGCCCTGTCAGGCATGACTCTTGCATCCCTTTCTTCCCAAGCACCTAATGTGCATGGGGATGCAACCGCTTGTGTGCGGCCCCTCGAGTCCGGTGCGACAGCCCAATGAGCCCTGACATTTCAAAAAAGCGCATCCTTGTCTTTGTCGTCGCATACAACGCGGAGAAGACCATCGGGAGCGTATTGCACCGCATCCCCGCGGAACTGCGCGGCGGGAACGTCGAAGTGCTGGTCATCGATGACTCGTCCAAGGATGATACTTTCACGGCCAGCCTTGCGCATGAGGAGGCGATCGCGGGCCTCAAAATCACCGTTTTGCGGACGCCGCTCAATCAGGGCTACGGCGGGAATCAGAAGCTCGGTTACCGCTACGCGATCGAGAATGGGTTCGATTTCGTCGCGCTGGTGCACGGCGATGGGCAGTACGCGCCGGAGAAATTGCCGGAATTGCTCGCGCCGCTGGCGCGCGGGGAGGCGGGCGCGGTCTTCGGCTCGCGCATGATGGACAAGGGCGGCGCGCTGCGTGGCGGGATGCCGCTCTATAAATATGCGGGCAACAAGGTGCTGACGACTTTCCAGAACGCGATGCTCGGGACGCATCTGTCCGAGTTCCATTCGGGCTACCGCGTTTACTCGACCGCGGCGCTGCGCCAGATCCCGTTCGAGCGCAATTCCAATGACTTTCACTTTGATACGGAAATCATCGTCCAATTGATGATGGCAAAGGTAACCATCATCGAGCTTCCGATCCCCACTTACTACGGCGACGAGATTTGTTACGTCAACGGGCTCAAGTACGCATGGGACGTGTTCCGCACGATGCTGCGGGCGAAGTTCCACGAGCGGAACCTGCTCTATGATCGCAAGTTCGATATCGGCCCGGTCGAGGAGACTTATGACGTGAAGCTCGGCTTCACCTCATCGCACACCATGGCCATCGACGCCGTGCGGCCCGGGGCCAATGTGATCGATATCGGCTGCGGACGCGGCTACGTCGCGCGCGAACTCGCAAAAAAGGCCGCCCATGTCACCGGCGTGGACCAATATGTGCCGGACCACTCGGACGATCCGAAGGTAAGTTACTATCAATGGAACCTCGACCGGGACGAGTTTCCCGTGGACCTGTCGGAGTTCGAGCAGGTCTTTCTGCTCGATATCATCGAGCATCTCAAGGAACCCGACGAATTCATGGAGCGCCTCCGTCACGCTGCCGTGCGCCGCCGCCCCGAGATCGTGCTCACCACCGCGAACATCGGCTTCTTCGTTACGCGATTCATGCTGCTCCTCGGCCATTTCAATTACGGTCGCAAGGGCATCCTGGACCGCACGCATACGCGCCTCTTCACCTTCGCCTCGCTGCGCGAATTGTTCGAGCAGGCGGGCTACGAGGTGGTCGAGGTCAAGGGCATTCCCGCGCCCTATCCCAAGGCGCTCGGCAATAACTTCCTCGGCAACCTTCTGCTAAAGATCAACATGGCGCTGATTCACATCAGCCGGGGCCTCTTTTCCTACCAGATTTTCATCCGCGCCGCGGCGAAGCCCTCCGTCGAGCACCTGCTCTCCGAGACCATCGACTTCAGCCGCAAGCAGCGGAAGTCCATCGAAGAAAACGGCCTCTCCCGCGCTGTGGCGGTTTGAAGCTTGGGCCTTTCCGCGGATTTGGCGGATTTCCTTGCCCGCACCCGCTGGCCGCGCATAGTACCCGTGTTGGGCGGGGCGTAGCTTAGCTTGGTAGAGCGCTTGGTTTGGGACCAAGAGGTCGCAGGTTCAAATCCTGTCGCCCCGACCACTTAAAACCATTTAGCAGACATGGTTTGAAGAAAATCGGAGATTTCTGAAAAATTGTGTGGTAGCCCCGTATGGTAGCCCCTATAGTAGTGTCGTTATGAACACGAATACTGAAGGCAAGAGCCGCGGAACCTTCGCGCTGCTCGAAAACGTGGCTCCCAACCTCTTTCGCCACAGTGAGAACCAATCCTACTGGGGCGTTAAGAAGATCAATGGAAAACGCATCGTTCGTGCGCTCAATACCGCGGATCGGAAAACCGCGGATGGAAAGCTCTCTGAGTGGTTGGCGGACCTGAAAAAGGTGGACCCAGCAAACCGGGACATGACGCTCGCGATGCTGCTTGAGAAGTACGAAGCGGCGCGCAAGGGCCTCGCCAAATCGACCATGGTCGGCGAACAGGGGCGGATCACGAAATTCCGCGAGTCATTTCCCCTGCCTATGGAAACCCTGGTGGCCCGCGTTCGCAACTCGGACATCGCAGCATGGCTCGGCGTGGTTGGCCAGAGCAGGCGGGCCTCGACTCGCAACCAGTATCGGGCGTTTGTACGCTCTCTCTTCGATTTCGCAGTCTCCGACACGGTAATTGCGAAGAACCCTTTCGATCCAAAGATTATTAAGACGGTAAAGCGCGAGCCGGTTATCCGGCGTATTCCTTCGGCGCAAGAGTTTGAGCAAATCATTGCGGAGATTCGCAAACCCACATGGAAGGCTGTTAAGGGTAAACGTGGGGGACAGCGCCCGGCGTATCAACATGACAGCGCAGACTTCGCCGAGTTTCTCGGTCGGGCCGGTGTCGGCCAAGCGGAAGCAGCGGGCCTCACCTGGCCTGACATTGACGAAGAGCGCCACGTTATCCACTACCGGCGCAAGAAAACGAAATTCTCGTTCAACACGCCAATTTACCCGTGGCTAAAGCCGCTGCTCGCCAAGCTGCGGAAAGATGCCGGACCGAATCCTCGAGGCCCGGTGTTTAAGGTTAGGGACGTGAAGAAGGCGCTTCGTGGAGCCACTGACCGTCTCGGATTGCCGTCCTTTACTCAGCGCAATTTGCGTGCAATGCGCATCAAGCGCCTATGGGAACAGGGCGTGGATGTGAAACTGATCTCTCAGTGGCAGGGACACCGAGACGGCGGAACCTTAATAATGAATACTTATACGGAAACCTTCGGCAGCAATGCGGCGAGCTACGAGCGCGCACAGCTTGAGAAGGCTGCGGCGGCCGAGGAGGCTGTCATCAGGGGTACGCCGCTCACAAGGGCTGCTTGACTCGCAACCTCAACACGTCCTGTCGAGGAGAGTTTCCACGTCCTCGCCAGGAATGAGGATTCTCTTTTGCGCCTTGCTTTTCCGCAGGAGCTTGCGCGCAATAAAATAACGGATTTGACGTTCGCTAACCTTGAGATATGCAGCAGCTTCCTTGCTCGTGTAAGTAGCCTGTATTGGGATGAATCGTTCTGTTTTCACCTTGAAGTAACAACTTGAGCGGGATTACCTCTCGTTAGCCAGGTTTGTGATTCGGATGTCTGCAACCATCCCGGAATCTCCGCCGATTGCGCCGCGAAACCGCTCGGGTACTGTTCGCACCCATTTTACCGCCAAATCCTCCAAGGTTAGCAACAGCTCACGCAAACCGTGACCATCAATCTCGACCTGGCAAGCCGAGAAGGAAATGGAGAGCGTCTCAGGGGCATTCTTGCCGGGACGGAAAGAAGCCGCGAGAAAATGGGAGTAAGACAGGATATGCGTTTCGCCTGATGGTAACTCCAGGCGGAGGCAAGCGGGTTGGCTTTCTCGTTGCCAGCAATCCGGCAGGGTGCCTTCCGTTCTGTCATGGGTAGTTTGATCTTTACGTGTTATCATAAGAATAAAGGTTAAATGTGTATCCGAACCGAAGGTCGTTGCTTTGGTGCTTGCTGGTTCTGATGTTGCGTTTGTGTTTGGTTGGCCGCGATTTCCAATGCCAATCGCCTACGTTCCGCGATGAAACGATGCCGCTGAACCAACTGGATCGTCTTCATGATGCGCCCCCTGATTCGTTCGCTCCACCGGCGCTTCGGTTGTTCGGCGATTTGCTGAGCGGCGGTCCCAAGGTCCGCCGCCTGCTTGATGGACTCGGAGAGTGCATCCAGGGCGGCCCGGCGCGTGCCCTCGGGCAAGTGCTCCAGCAATCGCGCTTTGTCGGGCGTGTGGACGGTGCAGGAAAGCTCTCCGCGCGAGCAGGCGACGTAGGCGGATTTGGCGTCCAGCCGCTCCGCGGCGACAATAACGTGTTTGTGAGTCCGGCCTTGCGACTTATGCGAGGTTACAGCGTAACCGTGAGACCATTGACGAAAACCGGAGGGAATTCGCACGCCTTCACGGGTTGCAATCGAGCCATCGGCCTCGATCTTGTCCACGGTAAGCACCTGGCCGTTGATTAAGCCGGAACGCTTCGCATTGCCGCGCACGAGCAATTTGTCACCCGTTGAAACTTCGACTGAACGGGTACGGCCCACATCGAAACAGTCCGCCGACTTGATTGTCAGTGGGGCTTCCACTTCCTGTTTGCCGATCATTACCCCACCTTGCGCCGTTACGCGGCGCACTTCGGCTGACTCGCCCGCCTTCCAATCCCCGAAAGGGCGGGTGAAGACGATGGATTGGCCGGGCTGATAATTGGCGGCCTTTCGCTTTTGCTGGGCCGTCCACTGGAGGGAGTCATGCACGCTGAATTCCACGCCGTTCGCAGCAAGCCGATTCTGAGCCTTGAGCCGGGAACGAATGGCATCGGTCAGCCGATGATTTTCGGCCCAGGTGGGTGAGATCACCAGCACGCTGTCCAGATCATCGCCGGCCTTTGTCAGCCGCAGGTAATCATCGGCCGCCCGTTCGATGTAGTCCGCGCCGCTTTCATGAAGCCAGCCGAGCGCATCAAATGCTTCGAGTCCACCTCGGGCCTGCCCCGCCGCCAGCAGCCCGACCGCCTCCTTGTAAGCCGGCATTGCCTCCTGCCGCCGGATCTCGGCGACTTCGCACCGTCCAAGATGGCTATATTTTTCGAGTATCCGCAGGAAATCCCCGGCCTCAACGCTGACATGCTGGCGCACATCGCCCACCAGCAACACGCGGCAATCGTGCTTTTGGGCAATGCGGAGCAGTTCGGCACCCTGGCGATTGCTCTGGAGACCCGCCTCATCGCAAATGACAACCGCGCCTTTGAGATTCTCCGAACGGCTGACGTTCTGGAGGAAATCCTCAACTGTTGTAGCATTGGCGAATCCTTCAGACCGGAGCACCTTGGCCGCCTCTGCTGTGGGCGCGATGTAGAAAGACCGGTGCCCGGCTTCCATGAGTCCGCGATGCACTTCCTTCAAGGTCCGGGTCTTTCCGGCGCCAGCCACCCCGCGAAAACCGAACACCCGGTCCGGTGTGGAAACAATGGCTTTGACCGCCGCTCTTTGTTCACCGGAGAGATGGGAGCCGGGCTCAAACCCCCAATTCAGGGGCGAGCAGCAGGACCGATTGTCGTTTACGAAGGCAATGCTCCACCACTCCAGTTCCAATCCACCTCGCGTACAGTATTCCGAAAGGAGGGGATTGCTCTCGTGGCGGGCGACATTCACGAGTTGGTTTTCCTCCCTTTCAATGGTTTCCCGCAGCGTTCCAAGCTCCACGGACCCGAGTCCCTGGTTCAATGCTTCGGCCAGAACTTCATGTTCCTGGGCGACGCTGCGCCGCTCGTAGAGATGCGCTATCGCCATCTGCATGACCTCTTTCTCCCGGCCCACCACATCCACATTCAGACCGCCGTCCGCACGTTCCACGGCCTGTCCGCGAACCGCTTGCAACTGCTCCCATTCGCCCGGCAGAAGCTGGGTGCGCTGCCTCGCATGAACCTCCGGGGTGGTTATTTCGGCAAGTTTCGCATTCCGCGTTTCGCGGGTGATCCGCGCAATCTCCGCGCTGTCGGGCTCGCGCCCATGCTTCTTTTCAAACTTCTTAATCTCGCGCTCGATCTCGGCCCGCCGCTTGGCGAATCGTTTGCACAGTTTGTCGGAAACTCCCTCGATCTCGAATCCGGTCACTCGTCCCTTCTCATCGCGCGCCTCGCGGATGCGGTAACCCAACGACTTTACGGCGCGGGCAAGCTCGTTCTGGTAAACCTTGCCTGCGTACCGGATCGCCTTGAGCATGTGGTACTCATCGAGCGCCAGCCAGCGGCCTTTGCCGTCGCGGGTGGCGTTGGCCACCACGAAATGGGTGTGTAACTGCGGATCGAGGGCGCGGCTCGCATCGTGGGTAAAAGCGGCAGCGCAAAGGTTGCCGGTCAATTCCCGGCCACGAGTTTTCGGCTTGTTTTTCTGGCATCCGGCAAAGCGTTCCAGTTCCACAAAGGCGAACATCGCAGCCCGCGAATGCGCCTCCCTCAGCCTCGCATCGCCCGCCAGCACCGCCATGATCGAAACCGATTTTTGGGCCGAGCACTGGAAATCGTAAAAGGCGACCCTGTTTGGAACCGGCTTCATGGTGAGACGGAAATTCGCAACCTCTGATGCTGTCCCGTTCCGGCCATGCCTTGCCCGAAAAGCCTCCCCAGCCTCGCGCATGGTTGGTTCGCGCGTATCCTTGGTGCGCGGTGTCAGCCGTTTACTGGTGCCGGGATGGAGATTTTCGCGCACCGCCTCGAATTCCCGGGCAGCCACTTCGCCATCCAGCCCCAGCGCACCTGCGCCTTGTCCCACCCACCGCCCCGCAATGCGCTCACCTTCCGCGTAATAGTCATTCGCGGACAAGTGATTTTTAAGGTAGCTTGCGCCACCATAAATTTTGGCCCGGGTAAACATGGTTAGTCAGGAGAGTAACACCGGGCCGTGGTAAGGATGCTCCCGGGCGGGAGCGAAACAGCCCAAAGACTCGTTCACAATGGCGGGATGAAGAACGCGAAGAAACTGTGTTCCGACATTCCAACTGAAAGCAATCATGAGCTCAGGCTACCAAAGAAAACCTGCCACGATGATCCCGGCGCGGATCAATGTGAATTCAATCTCCCGCTAAGATTGCCGAAATGATCCACCAACTATCCAGTCACAAGGAACGCCCGGCCTGCAAAATGTGCCCCATAGAAATGGGATCCAAGGAAGTAGTAATTATCGGAGACGCAATAGGTCAACGGAGTCCCTTTGAGGATGGGAAGTCTTGGGAGAACACGCGCCATGCAGCGGCATTTCCTACTTATGCTCGTCAACTTACCCATTTCATCCCGGCTTTTCCCAACGTTTCCCTCGCCGTGGCGCGCAATTTCCCGCGATTTCCAAAAGCCCAGGAGGGATGCCGATGACGGATCCCGACAAAATTCTCGACGAAGCGAGACGGCTGGAGCCTGCCCCGCCGCGCTCGAAACTCGACGACTACGCCGAAGTCATTTGGGAGCTGCGCCGCAAGCGGAAGCGCATTTGCGCGATTGCGGATTTCCTCGTTGGCCACGGCATCCGAGTGGGCAAATCCACGGTGGCCCGCTGGCTTAAAGCACATCCGCCAGGAAAGGCCGGTGACGGCGGCCGCCAGTTTTTGGCCGCCGGCGTCGATGCCGAACGCCAGCAACGCGCCAAGGACTTTTTCAGAACCGATTCCAATCATGAAACCACAACAAAACCCTACAACCTTGAATAGCGAAATCACGCATCGGCTCGTTGTTCCCGTTCAGACTCGGGGCAATATCGGCAAATCCACCGAAGCTATCGCCCGCTGCGAATGGATGAACCACCACGGCGTCCACTGGAAAGGCTATGACCTTGATGTATTCAACCGGACTCTCAGCACGACCTATCCCAACGACGTGGCGTTTGTTCCGGCCACGTCGGAACCCGAGGGCGAGATCATCAAGATACTCCGCCGTATCCCTGACGCCGAAGTCACGGTCATCGATCCCAGCGCCCACATGAACCAGACCATTCTGAAAGCATTCCAAATGGTCCAGTTCGCCGAACTGGCAGCCGGTGCGCAGGCCCGCGTGACCGTGCTGGTGTTTCCCATCGACGAGGTTTCGGATATGGACGACATCAGCGCCACGGTCGAGACGCTGACCGATACGGTTGATTGGGTCGTCGTCCGCAACCGAGCGAAAATCCCTCGCACCAAATTCTTCGATGGAAGCGAACTCGAGTGTGTCCTGCGGGATTGGGGCGCCGCTTTCCTCGAACTGCCGTCGCTTTTGTCCGATACTCGGAATCACCTGCGGGCGCATGAGGTGCAGCTTGGGCGGGGGTTGTCTCCCGCCGAGGCCTTGAAAAACCCGGAACTGAAGATCGATCTGGCCCACCGGCTCATCCTGGAGGACTGGATTCGAGAAATGTTCCGACGCTTCGACGCCATTGCGACTCATCTCCTCCCCACCAAAGCGGCGGCACCGATCACCCCGCCGGCTGCCGTCGCCGTGAAGCCTCAGCGCGCACGCGGTGCGGCCATCAATGTGGAGAACCTGTTATGAACGAGGACGACCAGGACGTTTCCCGCCGCTATTGGAAGGCGGCAATTTCCGCTTTGCCGACCGCTGAAAAGCGCGATGCGGCATGGGAATTCTATCTGGACAAGTTAACCGGCGCTAACGCTGGCGATACGTTGAGCGGGCTGATTCTGTTGCTCGAAGCCAATGGCGCTTTCCTGCTGACCCTCCCCGCTAAATTCCATGAGGAAATGACCCTGCCCATCATTGAACGACTCAGCGCGATGCGCGAAGAACTGCAAGCCAACGTGGAGGGCCAACGGGCGGCCCTGCGTGCCGCCGACGCCGTAAACGAGGGTCTGGAGAAGGCCAACAAACAATTTGCGGCGACGACCGCGGTATTCGCCTTGAAGGTGCGTGCTGCGGCAGCACAAATCGACACCGGCGCGCTCGCCAGCCAAGTCTATTGCAGTCTCCATTCCTCCATCGCAATACCGCTGCGCAATGAATTGCGTGCCCTGCCCGAACAGTCCAAGCGAATCGACGAGGCAAGCAAAGCCGCCGAATCCAGCATTGAGAAATGGCATAAAATCCACTTTGGCGGAATCCTCGCGAACTGCATGGCGTTCGCAGCGATCATTACGCTGATTCTGACGGGTTTGGTGTTTTGGGGAATCCGCAGCTATTACGATCGTCGCTTGGCCGGCGAGATCGTTCGTTTGAGCGGCGACGATGAAGCCTATCGCAGATTGCTCGCCCTTGGAATCACCATGCGCGTTGCCCCCTGGACTGACGCGGATGGCGAACCGGTGCAGGATGGGTACACCCTGGTAGTCAGGGATGCCGAAGACGCCCAAATCAAAGAATCGGGCGGCCACAAAGAGGCGGTAACATTTGTTAAGGCCAACGGCCTGCAAGAGCAGCTCGACGACATTGAAAGGCACCTCCGTGCGTTTGAGCAATTGTCTCATAGCCACTGATCCACCCAGTCAGGCTGGCTTCTTCGAAGATGAATTCGTCAAGAGACACCCGGTTTTGCGTTTAAACATCTAGCCGGTCATTATGTCCGGCAAAATGTCCGGCTAGAGGCTTCCTACCATTTTGGCAGGATAAATGGCGGGATTCCCGATTTACCCATCGGAGGCCATTGGAATCCCGCCAAAATGGCGGGGTTTTTGGCGGGTTCCCCCGAAGCGACGCTTCGCCGCTTGCGACACTTTGTCGTGAGAACTGAATAATCCCGACACTTTGTCGGAATCACGGTGGGAATCGAAAAATCAGTTCTTCACGCATCGGGAAAAGAGAGCCGGTGCGTCTTCTGTATCCCTGCGCTCCGGCTTTTCGGAACTCGCGCTTGTTCCGCGAATTCCGGCCAGCGCCGTACCGCCGCGCACACTTCTCCCACTATCTTTTCAGCCCGGCCGCGCTTCATCAATGCGCCTTTCGCGCACACGCGGAAATCTTCCATCGTAAATCCATCCCGTTTGCCATTCATCGTCATCTGGTGCGTCGCGGTAAAGCTCCCGCCGGGATTGAAGCTGTAGGATACATCAAACGCCGGGGCCAGCGACCATTGACCCTCCTTATCCATCAAAAAGGCGATGTTCTTCACATGGTCATCCTGGTTTCGCGCCACGATGTTAAACGCCATCCGCCGGAACTCCTCTTCGGTTGCCCGCATCGGCAAATCCAGTTGGCGGATCATTAGAAACGCCTGCTCGTAGGCATGGGCTCCCGGCTCATTGAAATCGAAATGCCCCAGCGCGCCGAGCGACTGCATATGCAGCTTTTCGCCCCCCGCCAGCCGGTCAAACCGCCGCGTCATGAAGTGACGCCGCCCATTCTCCTCCAGCAGCCGGCACTCACTCATTTCGATCCCGGCCGCTCGCGCCATCAGGTAATACGCGTACTCGATCGCCCCATAGCCCTTCGGGTCTTCCATCTCCTTGTCACGATTTCCGGACACGCCGTCAAACTTCAGCAGCCAGTACTCGAAGCCATCCCCCGCCGCAATCTGCCCGGAGCGCACCTCGTTCGTCTCCCGGTTCCAGGCGATCACCGCCTTCGCCCGCGCCCCGCCCGCGGAAGTCCCCACCCGCAGGATATCCCTCAGCGCCTTCTGCTGTCCCGGACCCGAAAAGTCACCCTTCAGCCCGCCACGTTCCGTGAGGATTTCCGATGCGAGCTTTACCAACTCGTCGATTTCAATCTTCGTCGCCCGGGTCGGCTTCGGCCCCAACGCCGGAGCAAACTCCAGCGCGCCCATCCCTCGCGTTCCCGTATAGCAAAGTCGCTCCACCGCATGGAAACTCTCCGGCGTCCGGCCCTGTCTCGCCAACCAGGCGTCGATCAACGCATTGCCGAACCTGTCCGGCAAACTGTCCGCTAGCAGTCCCGGCAGCCCGTGAAATGTTCTGAGCGGCAGTTCAGGGAAAAGATACACCCGGTCGCTCAGAGGCATCGTAATGGGCGAAATCTCGATCCCACTCCGGGCAAAATCCGGATCGTATTGAAACGCCGCATACTCTCCTCCCTTCTCCAGCGACGTCACAACTTCTCACCCCAGGTCCACTTTTTGGGCGTGCCTGTTGCAGCCCGGGCGCCCGAGGCTCTTTGCCGCCGTTTGCCCTGCAACTTAAGTTGCTCCATCGGGCTCGGCGCCGCTTCGGGGATCAGCGTCTCAAACCGCTCCAGCAAGCCCAGCGCGCGGCACACCCGCACAAAACCCGATAGCTGAGTTGCCACCTCGCCCGATTCCAGCCGCTCCACGGTCCGCTTCGAGACACCGGCCTTCTCCGCCAGCGCCGCCTGGGTCAGGTTCCGTTCCAGCCGGGCGCCGGTCAGCCGCCCCCCCAATTCCCGGAGAATCCGTTCATCGGAAATCTGTTCTGCAATTTTCATAAAGCGTCATATATGGCGAAATAACGCCAACCGTCCAGAGTTATTCGCCACAAGTGCCGATATATATTCCTTTTCGCCTCGTGTGCCGAATACTCTCCACGCGTCAGTCTCGCTTCGCCTCATCTGACGACTTCAGGACGGGGCGTTACATCTGAGCTGGTCTGTCAAAGAAAATGAATGGAATTATTCACACCGTTGAAGCGTATGCGGAGCCGTGTCTGGCGAGTTGGGCGAGATAGCGAGCCTCATCATAAGGC
>JBEKOV010000078.1:0-17260 GCA_049521415.1 Chthoniobacteraceae bacterium | reverse complement strand
CATGAAGCTGGCCGGTCTCGGCGAGGAAAAAGTGCTGCTCGCGCTCCTGCGCGGGCTTCCTCGCGCGCGCAATGTCGCGCGCGGGCCCGGCGACGATTGCGCCGTCATTGGCAGCGGGCGCAGCTGCATGTGGCAATTGCTGAAAACCGATTGCGTGATCGAGGGTATTCATTTCCGGACCGATGACGATCCGAAAAAGATCGGCTGGAAGGCGCTCGCGCGCGCAATCTCCGATATCGCCGCGATGGGCGGGCGTCCCTTGCACGCGCTCGTGACGCTCGCCGCCGCACCGGAGACGGAGCTGTCACGCGTGGTTGCCATATATGCGGGCCTCAAGAAATGCGCGGCGAAATACGGCGTGGCAATCGTCGGCGGCGAGACCGCGCGTTCCCCAGGCCCGATGTTTATCTCCGTGGCGTTGACCGGCGAGGTCAAGCGCCGCCGCTGCGTCTTCCGCTCCGGCGGGCGCGCCGGCGACAAGCTCTACGTTACCGGCCGGCTCGGCGGTTCGCTCGCGGGACGCCACCTTGTTTTCGAGCCAAGAGTCCCCCAGGGCCGCTGGCTCGCGGAAAATTTCCAGGTCCATGCGATGATGGACCTGAGCGATGGCCTCGGGGCCGACCTGCCGCGGCTCGCCCGCGCGAGCCGGTGCGGTTTCCGGCTCGATGAATCGGCGCTGCCCCTCAATGCCGGCTGCACCGGGCGCCAGGCGATTTCCGACGGCGAAGATTACGAACTGCTCTTCGCCGTCGCCCCGCGCGAGGCAGCGAAGCTCGAATCCCTCTGGCGCCGCCATTTTACGAAACTGCCCCTCACGAAAATTGGTGAACTCACCCGGTCCCGCGCCGCGAAATTTCATGGCTACGATCATTTCGCATAGCCCCGAGGAGACCTTCCGCGCCGGTCGCGACCAGGCGGCGAGCCTGCGCCCCGGCGATGTGCTGGCGCTCACCGGGGGCCTGGGCTCGGGCAAGACGCAATGGGTGAAGGGCCTGGCCGCCGGCCTCGGCTCGCCCGCCGCGGTCACCAGCCCGACTTTTACCTTGATCCACGAGTATCCGGGCGGACGCCTGCCGCTTTTTCACATCGATTGCTACCGGCTCGATTCCCCGGGCGAATTGCTGGCCATCGGCATCGACGATTACCTCGACGGCGCGGGCGTGCTGGCCATCGAATGGGCCGACAAATTCCCCGATTTGATGCCGCCCGCCGCGCGCTGGATCCGATTTACAATTCGCGATGGCGACGAGCGGGAGATCGCATGATCACGCTCGCGCTCGAAACGTCCACCCCGCGCGGCGGAGTCGCCCTTTTTCGCGACAGCGAATTGGTATTCAGCGACAGCTTTACCGCCGACCGCAGCCACTCCGCCGAACTCTTCACCGTCATCGAGCGCGCATTAGCCGCGGGCGGCGCGCCCGACCGCATCGTCGTCGGCCTCGGGCCCGGCTCCTATGCGGGGGTGCGCATCGCCATCTCCGCCGCCATCGGTCTCTCCGTCGCGTCCGGCGTCGAGCTTCTCGGGCTCCCTTCGGTCGCCGCCTTGGACGAGGGCGAATACTTGGCCATAGGCGACGCCCGCCGCGGCTCCTATTACTTCGCCCACATCCGCGATGGAGAATTGGCCGCCGGCCCAACCCTCCTCACCCGCGAAGAACTCGACACGCGCCTCGCGAGCAGCGAAAATCTCCCGATCTTCACCTCCGAGTCTCTCCATCTGCCCCGCGCCCAAATCAAATACCCATCCCCCGACCGTCTCGGCCGCCTCGCCATCGCGGGCCGCGCCATCCACTCCCGCGGCACGCTCGAACCCCTCTACCTGCGCGACCCATACGTTACGGAAAATTCGAAATTCTGATTTCGAAATTCGAATTTTCCCACTTACATACCATCCATGGGTCGTCAATGGCTCCACGCTAAACGAGAAGTCGCCTCCCTCAGAAAGGGCCAGGCGGTCGGCAAATTGGTCAAGGAGATCATGGTCGCCGCAAAAATGGGCGGCGGCGATCCCGCCGGCAATGCCCGCCTCTTCGCCGTCGTCGAGAAGGCCCGCAAGCAGAGTGTCAGCCGCGACGTCATCGAGCGCGCCATCAAAAAGGGCTCCGGCACCGGCGACGACAAGCTGATCCTGGACCACGTCGTCTTCGAGGGTTACGCGCCTCACAAGGTCCCCATCGTCATCGAGGTCCTGACCGATAACAACAACCGCACCGCACCGGAAATCCGCGGCTTTTTCAAGAAGGCGGGCCAGCTCGGCGCCCCGGGCAGCAACAAATTCCTCTTCGATCACGTGGGCCTGGTCGAGGCGCACCACGCCGGAGCCGATGTCGATATCGAGGCGGCCGCGATCGAAGCCGGCGCGCAAAACGTCGAGCCGCTTACCCACGCCGGCAACGACGACATTCCCGCCGAGGGCGTCGCCGGCGCGCGATTCATCACCGAGCGCCCCGATCTGCACGCCGTTTCCCAATGGCTTGCCGCGAACGGCTGGACCGTCGTCACCAGCGAGCTGGGCTACATCGCCAAGTCCTTCCCCGCCCTCGACGAAGCCCAACGCACGGAAGTGGCCGAATTCCTCCAGGCAATCGAAGACCACGACGACGTCCACCGCGTCTGGGCGGCGCTCCAATGATGTGCGCACCGCGTGGGCGCAAATGCAGATTTTCTTTAAGGCGATTCAAGAAATACTGTAGCCGTGTTTTGTGGAGCAAGGACATAAAGGACGAAAAGGACACAAAGGTCGGGCGGCTATACAAAAAGTTGAGCCGCCATAACGAAATCTTCGCCGTGCATGTGCAATAGACTCGTTTGGCGCAGTTGCCGTTAAGCCCTTTTCCTCGGGCGGCGCACATCGCCCGCCAGGACAAGGTCGTCACCGATCCGGCGATACTCCGCGTTCTCGATGAGCGCCGTTGAAATACCCCGGCCGCCAATCGCCACCTTCGAGCCGCCCAGCAGCAGTGGCGCAATATAGAACTGCACACGATCCACGAGCCGCCGGTCAAATGCCTCGCCAAGAACTTGCGCTCCTCCCTCGATCAAGACGCTCGTCACGCCGCGCCGCCCGAGATCGCGCAATACCCACGCGAGCGAGCGCCCTTTGTAGACCAGCGTCCGCTCGCGGTGCTCGTCCGTGAGCAGCCGCGCCTTCGCGGGCAATTTTCCCGACCGCGTCACCACGACCCGCCAGGGCTGCGTGGCTCCGCGTACTCCGCGCACGGTCAAACTCGGGTCATCCGCGCGCACCGTCCCCGCGCCCACCAGGATCGCATCCACCCGCGCCCGCAACCGGTGCGCATCCGCACGCGAGCGATCGCTTGTCAGCCATTGCCCTTCCGATTGCAGCCGCGTGATGCGCCCATCCAGGCTTAACGCGCATTTCGCGATCACGAACGGGAATCCGGTCACGATCCATTTGTTGAATCCGCGATTCAACGCCGCCGCCTCTTCCGCCAGCACGCCGGCAGTGACCTCGATTCCCGCGGCCGATAGCTTCCGGAGCCCCCGCCCCGCATGCGCGGGATTCGGATCTGTCGCTCCCACGACCACGCGCGCGAATCCGGCCCCAATGATCGCCTCCACGCAAGGCGGCGTCCGCCCATGCGTCGAGCACGGTTCGAGCGTCACGTAGAGCGTCGCGCCCCGCGCGAGCGCCGGACGCGCCAGCCGCCGCGCCGCCTCGATCTCCGCATGCGGCATCCCCGCCGCCCGATGCCACCCACGCGCCAGCAGCTTCCCCTTGGCCGATACGATCACCGCGCCTACCGCGGGATTCGGGCTGATGCGTCCCACGCCCCGCCGGGCTTCGCGCAGAGCGAGGCGCATCCATTGTTGATCGTTGGACATCGCTTAGGAATATGCCTTGCCGTCGTGCCAGAGAACCACGATTTTACTTTAATGAACCGGCTTACCATTGGCGAGAAGCACGAGTTCTATGCCGGCCTTGCGCGCCTTGTCCGCTCCGGCAATCCGCTCCCCAGCGCCCTGGATTTGCTCGAGCGCAATAGCAGCCGGGGCCTTCGCGGCTTCCTCCGCGACATGAACGCCCGCGTCAAGCAAGGCGAGCCGCTGGGCGACGCTTTGCTCCAGATGCGGCCTGCAATTTCCGACCTTGAGGCCGGAATCATCGGGGCTGCCGGACGCAGCGGCAAGCTGGATCATGGCTGCGAACAACTCTCGCGGTACTTCGAATCGCTCGATCGCGCCCGCAAGCAAATCATCGCCCGCTCGATGTATCCGCTGGTCATGCTGCATCTCATCATTCCCATGGCGGCCTTTGGCATCGTGCGGATCGAGTCCCTCATGCAAATGCCAGGTACCAGCTATGTGTGGCTCATTCTCATCCCCTTCGCTGTCCTTTATGGTGCCGCTGCTGCCCTCTGGCTGCTCTGGCGCGCCCTCAGCTCCGCCGCCCGGTCAAGCGCCGCCGCCGATACATTCCTCAGCCGCATTCCCGGCCTTGGCGCCGTGCGCGACAAATTCGCCCTCGCCCGCTTCTTCACGACGCTCGAGGCGCAGCTCGAGGCCCAGGTCAATGTCTGGGATGCCTTCGCCAGCGCCGCCAAAACCAGCGACAGCGGCAGGATCATCGCCGCCGCCCGGCAGGCCATGCCGATGCTTCAATCCGGCGAGCGGCTCGGCGAGGCGCTCGCCATGAAAAACGTCATCCCCGAGGAATACATCAACTCCTTCCGCATCGCCGAGCAGGCCGGCGAATTGGACGCCGAGCTATCGCTCCTGGCTCAACGGAGTGAAGAAAACGCCATCGCTGTCCTCGACCGCTGGTCCGAATGGCTGCCGAAGATTATCTATGTCGGAGTCCTGCTTTGCGGGGCGTCCCTCATCGTAATCTTCTACAGTAAGTACTTCGGCGGCATCACGAGGCTGCTTGACTCATCCCCTCAATAGACACACATAGTCTCATTCTTACGCAAATAACTCGTAACTCAGCACGCTGAGGCAATAAATCGCGGCGGTCTCCGTGCGCAGGACGATTGGGCCGAGCGTGATGGGACGGCAGCCGTGGCTGCGCGCCAACGCGACTTCAGCCGGCGTAAAATCTCCTTCGGGACCAACGAGCACCAGTACGCTCTTTGGCGTCTTTCCGGCCGTCTCGGCGAGCACTTTCTTCAAGTGCGTCGCATCGGGTTGAAGCGACGCAATCAGCATCAGATCGTAACGGCCTGCCTGCGAGAAAAACTCCTTCGGGCTGCGTGGCAGTTCGACTTTCGGAAGCCAGTTCTGCCCGCACTGTTTGGCCGCTTCGATTACAACCGCCTGCCATTTCTGCTGTTTTTTCGCCGCGTCGTCCTCCTCGACCTGCACCACTGTTCGCTCGCTGAGCAATGGGCAAATGGCCGCGGCTCCCAATTCAACCGCCTTCTGGACGATCAGGTCCATGTTCTTTCCCTTCGGCACGGCCTGCGCGAGCGTGATCTGGCATCCAATCGAGGCCGATTTGCCCTGCAACAACTTGCGCAGCGTAATCGTTTTGCGTGTGATCTCCGCGATCTCAACCGTCGCCTCCGCGCCGCGCCCGTTGAAGACCACGGCCCGGTCGCCCTGGTTCATGCGCAGGACGTCCACGGCGTGATGGGTTTCAGATTCGTCGAGGGCGAGGGCGTCGATGTTCCAGGATTCGGGTGGGATGTAAAAACGATGCATGGATGAAGGTCGTTGAGCGGAGCGGGCCTGGACGATGGGGACTATTTGAAGAATTCCTTGGCCTTTTCGAAGAAACCTTTGTGGAGGGGGGTATTTTCGTCGCCCATCAGTTCCGCAAATTCCTCGAGCTTTCGCCTTTGCTCGGCATTGAGCTTGGTGGGAACTTCGACGAGGACGCGCACGATCAGATCGCCGCGAACGCCGGAACTGAGGCTTGGCATTCCTTTGCCGCGCAGCTTGAACATGGCGCCGCCTTGCGTGCCGGCGGGAATCTTGAGCGCCGCTTCACCCTCCAGGGTCGGCACGCGCACCTCGCCGCCGACGGCCGCGATGACGAATTTTACGGGAAGCTGGCAATACAGGTTGTCGTCCTCGCGCTCGAATATCTCGTGTTCCTTGATATGGATCACCACGTACAGATCGCCCGGCGGGCCGCCGCGAATGCCAGCCTCTCCGTTGCGCGAGGAACGCAGGCGGGAACCATCCTCGATCCCCGCGGGAATCTTGAGCTTGATCCGCGAAGTGTTCTCGATGCGCCCTTCGCCGCCGCATTCCTTGCAAGGCTTTTCAACGATCTGGCCGGTCCCGCGGCACCGCGGGCAGGTTTGCGAGACCTGGAAAAAGCCGCGCGATGAAATCACCTGGCCCCGGCCGCCGCAAGTGGGGCAACTGGCGGCGCGGGAGCCGGGCTCCGCGCCGCTGCCCGAGCACCGCCCGCAGGCGTCCAGCTTGGTGATTTCGATTTCCTTCTCGCAGCCGCCGGCCGCTTCCTCGAGCCGGATTTGCAGGTCATACCGCAGGTCGCTGCCACGGTGGCGCGCCTCGCGGGTATTGCCGGCGGCGCCGCCAAAAAACTGTTCGAAAATACCGCCCGCCGCGCCTCCTCCGCCAAAAACCTCGCGAAAGAGATCGAACGGATCGTGGAAGCCGGCGCCACCCGCGCCCCCCTGCGAGAACGCGGCATGCCCAAACCGGTCATAAGCGGCCCGTTTCTGGTCGTCCATCAGCACGTCGTAAGCCTCGCCCAATTCCTTGAAATGCTCCTCGGCGTGGGGATCGCCCGGATTCTTGTCCGGATGATATTTCACCGCGAGACGACGATACGATTTTTTGATCTCCTCGGACGTTGCCGTCCGGGTGACCTCGATAACTTCGTAATAATCGCGTTTGGTAGCCGCCATGGTCAGAGCCTGTGCAATGAAGCAGGAAAAGGGCAGGGAGGGAGGAAAATTCGAGTTTCTCCGCCCGGTTTCACGGGCCCTTTGACACGATCACGTTGGCCGGCCGGAGCAGCCTGTCCTTGAGCTTGAAGCCCTTCCGGACCTGCCGGATGACCTTGCCTTCCGGCACCTTTGGATCGTGTTCCTGGGCGATCGCCTCGTGAAGATTGGGATCGAACGTCTGGCCGGTGGCGTCGATCGCGGTCACGCCCGCATCGGCCAGGAAATCGTTCAATTGCCTGGCCACCATGGACATCCCCGCGATGATCGGGGAGTCCTTCGCGCTGCCGGACGCGGCGGCGAGCCCGAGCTCGAAGTTGTCGATGATGGGGATCAGGCGCTCGAGCAGCGCGCCATTGGCGTATTTGACGGCCTCATCCTTCTCGCGCGCGGAGCGCTTGCGGAAATTGTCGAAATCGGCCTGGCTGCGAAGGGCCAGGTCGCGAAAGCGTTCGAGGTCCGACTGTAATTGCGTAAAGGCGTTGTCCTCGGAGCCTTCCGGTTCGGATGGGGTCCGGGTTTTCTCGTCTTGCGCGGGAATTTTTTGGTCGCTCATTTTTTTCTGATTACGATCAAGGTGATGTCATCGTTCTGCGGATGGTTTCCGATGAAGTCCAAAAGGTCATCTGTCAAGCGCTTGCGAATATCCGCGGCCCCTTCGAGCGCGCCGGCCTGGATGGATTGGATCATGCGTTTGACTCCATATTCGTTGCCTTTGGCGTCAAGCGCCTCGGTGATGCCGTCGGTATAGAGGATGAGGCAATCATCGGTCTCCATCTGCAACGTGTGGTCGCGCGTGACGCGCTCGAACACGTCTCCGCTATCGATGCCGATGGCCATGCCGGGCGGATTGAGTTTCCGGACGGTCTGGGTTTTGGCCTGGTAAAGAAGCGGCGCGTCGTGACCGGCGCGGCAAAGGGTGATGTCGTTCCCGTTCTCATCGAGGATAAGATACGCCATTGAGACGAACATGTCCTCCTTGATGTCGGGGTAGAGCTGGCGGTTGACCCGGTTGAGGACGTCGGCGGCGCTGGTCTTGCCGACCGCCTGGCCGCGCAGCACACTGCGGCACATGGCCATGATGAGGGAGGCGGGCACCCCCTTGCCCGATACGTCGGCGATCACGACGCCCCAGCGGCCCGGGTCAACGCGGATATAGCCGTAATAATCTCCGCTCATCTGGCGCGCCGGCATGTTGATGCCGTCGATGTCGTAATTGGGGAGCGCCGGCGAGGAGGAGGGGAGGAGGATCCGCTGGATTTCCTGCGCGACCTGAAGGTCCGAGTCCATCCGCTTCTTCTCGTCCGCCATCAAATAGATCATCGCGTTATAGAGGGCGAAGGCGGATTGCTCGGCGATTGCCTTGAACGTCGAGAAATCGCTCTCGGAGAACGGGGAACTCATCGGGCCGTTGGCGACGGCGATGACGCCGAGATTCTGGTGCGCGAAGACGAGCGGGGCAAGCATGGCGGAATGGGTCTGAAGCGTGGTGTCGCGCAGCGGCGTCAGGCGCGCGTCCTGGGGGAGAAGCAGGACGGCGTCCTGATCGCGCCAGACCTTGCCGACCAGGCTTTCGCCGGGCTCGACCGTATGGAGGCGGAGGTAGCTTTGCAGCCCCTGCGGCGTGTTCTCGATTTGGCGCATGATGTGTGGAGGCACTTCGATGAGGGGCGGGCAGCTCTTCGAAATGAATCGAGCCATGATTCCCGTGCCGTCCCGATTGACGGTGTAGAGCGTGCCGCCATGGGCATCCAGGATTCGGATTGCGCTCTCGACGATGAGCCTGTGGAGGTCGTCGGGCCGCAGATCGGTAGAGAATGCTTCGCCGAGGCTGTGAAGAAAATCAAAGAGGCGGGATTCTTCGAGCTCGACCTTCTCCCGAGCGCGGCGGGCCTGGAGGAGCTGGCGGCGGAGCGACCTGTCGCGAAAGTAAAATGCCACGCAAGTGCCGAGCAACAACAGGAGAAGAGGCAGCGTCCATCCCATGCCGCGGTAGCTAATCTGCGCGATGCAGATCCTGCTTCAGGTATTCGAGGACGTCTTTGAATTTGGTCAGGTTTTCCGGGTCCGCTTCGATCAGGGCTTCGTGAGCCTCGAGCATGGTCTCGGCCTGGGCGGAGCGATCCGCCGGCGGCGGCGTATCGAGCTCATCGCGCAGCGGGGGACCGGCATCCTTCACGCCGCATGCGTCCATCGTGAAGAGCTGGTTGAGGCCGAGATTGGTGAGGAGGTCGTGGTTGCGCTCGTTGAGATTGATGACGTGGAGATTGCCCTGGCCGATCTCCCGAAGCCGCAGGGCGATCATGGCGAGGGTGCCCATGAAGGTCGAGTCCATGACGGGGCAATTGCGCAGATCGACGAAGAACTCCCGATGGCCGCGGTTGACCATCTCGCGGGCGAATTCCTTTACGCCGGCGCTGTTCAGGAACGAGCCTTTGCCTTCCACCTTGATCCAGACGATCTTGTTGGCGGTTCCGACGAGGATGGATGAAGGTATGCTCACCTCAAAAATTGGCGTTCTGGGAAATATACGGAGTCCCTGTTCCGGCTGTCAAACTGCGTACTCCGCGGGAGGCTGGAATCAATCCCACAGGTAGGATTGGGTGAGCCCGACGATCTTTCCCTCCGTGATCAGGACCGCGCGCCAGGCGATGACCCGTCCATCCTGCATGTAATCATCGCCGATGACTTGAAAGCTTGTTTCCATCGTGCCCCGGGGCCTGTCGTAGGAGACCTCCCTGGCCTGTACGTAAGAGCCGAGATTGGCCTGCCGGTACTCGAATCGGACGGTGATCGGACCGGATGGGCGGGCGCGCCAGAAAAAGTTGTAATAATTACCGCGGCGCTGGACGCGATCCACGGTATTGGTGACCGCGCCGTAATTGACGCGCTGCCGCTCGAAGGAAATCATCGCGTCCTGCGTGGGAGGAAGGTATCTGGGATCGTTCAGGAATTCCTCGACCTTGCGGAACTGGTAGTGGTCGTCGAGCGCCAGCGGGAGCACATTGGCGGCCTCGAGCCGGGTTTGTGGAGTATTAATCCACGTCAGCGGCGACGCATTCGCCCGCGCCACGCTCAAGAAAAAGAGCGGCGCCAGCGCCACAGCCCAAATTGTTTTCATGGCGGGGGATTCAAGCGTGTGCAGGGGCGGGTGTCAATGCAAGGGGCTGCCTCTCTGGACCACGGCATCACTCCAGTTTAGAGTGCGCGCTTGATTTCCGTCCGGTTCCATCGCGGGCTTGAGTTGCCCGGCCATGCGCTTTGGCTCGATCCCTGGGAGCGCAAGCCTTTCGCGTTCGTCTCGCACGCGCACAGCGACCATACGGGCAACCATTCGGAGACGATCCTTTCCGCGCCGACCGCAAAGTTGATGCGGGCGCGGCTGGCCGGGAAGCGGATCGAACATGTGATGGAATTCAGCGTGACCACGCGGGTGCGCGGGCTGCAAGTGATGCTGCTGCCTGCCGGCCATATCTTTGGCTCCGCACAATTCTTTCTCGAGCAAGACGGCGAAACGCTCTTGTACACAGGCGATTTCAAGCTCAGGCCCGGGCTCTCCGCGGAGCGGATCGATTGGCGCAGGGCAGACACACTGATCATGGAGACGACCTTTGGCCTGCCGAAGTACCGATTCCCCCCAACCGACCAGGTAATGGCCGAGATCGTTCGTTTTTGCGCAGAATCGCTCGCGGAAAAACACACGCCCGTGCTGCTGGGTTATTCATTGGGCAAGGCGCAGGAGATCCTCTGTGCCCTGACCCGGGCCGGAATGGCGGCGATGCTGCACGAGTCCGTTTATAAGATGACGGAGATTTATCGGAAATTGCGGACGGACTTTCCGCGCGGATACGAAAAATTCGATATGAATCAAATCGCCGGGAAAGTCCTCATTTGTCCGCCGAGCGCGAGTCGCTCCGCGATGGTCACACAAATCAAGAACCGGCGGACCGCCGCTCTGACAGGCTGGGGGATCGAGCGGGGGGCAAAATTCCGGTACGGCTGCGATGCCGTGTTTCCGCTTTCCGACCACGCGGATTATGACGATCTGGTGCGTTACGTCGAATTGGTCAAGCCAGGGCGGGTGCTCACCCTGCACGGTTTCGCGTCGGAATTCGCCGCAGACCTCCGCCAGCGTGGCGTCGAAGCGTGGGCGCTGACCGGAGAAAATCAACTGGAATTGAAACTCGCGCCATAGCTGGAGCACCGGAGAAAAAATGAAGGAAAAAGCTTGTGAAATGTCAGGTGAGACAATAGATTAACGCAGATGAGAGTCAGAGAATCACCGCCACCATGGGGAGGTTTGGTCTGGAATATCGTTCGCGCTTCCGATGATGAGGAGGTCTGCGATCCTGCAAACCTGATCGCCCAGATACGGGGCGGGCTGCCCGTGAGCGAGTTGGATGCGCTCCAGAATACCCTGGACGTGCCAATCGAAAGCCTGGCGCCCAAACTCGGGATTTCCAAGGCAACCCTGCACCGGCGGAAAATCGCCGGGCGGCTCGAGCCGGATGAATCAGATCGGGTCGTGCGGTACGCGCGCCTGATGGGCAGAGCAATAGAAGTACTTGATGGTCAGGAGCCTGCGCGGAAGTGGCTCTCTTCGCCGCAACACGGCCTGGGTGGCGAGACGCCGCTCAACTATGCGATGACAGAACTGGGCGCACGGGAAGTCGAGAACCTCCTGGGCCGCATCGAGTACAGCGTCTATACCTGATACCCCGATGATCGAGGCCTGGCGGATCGTCAAAGAGCGGCGTGCCGCCACGGCATTCTCCGGGGATGGGGCGTGGGAATTTGGCGGTCGTTGGAATCTCCCCGGCACACGCATGGTATATGCCAGTCAAAGCAAGGCGCTCGCGGCGCTCGAATTGCTCGTGCATCTCATCCCGCCAGTCACCTTCAAATTCAAGTCGATCCGGATCGAATTCGACGAGAGTCTGGTCAGTAATTTGGATACAACGGATCTGCCTGACGCCTGGACGGCGTCGCCACCCTCCCTCCTCACGCAACGGCTCGGCAGCCGGTGGGCGCAGGAAATGCGCTCGGCCATTCTGGCGGTTCCCAGCGCAATCATTCCCGAGGAAACCAACTACCTCATCAATCCCCTGCACACCGATTTTTCGCGGATCAAGCTCGACCCTGCTAACGATTTTGCCATCGATCCCCGGCTGCTCCAGGTGCGAAAGCACTTATGACTTGGCCCAGACGGCATCTCGTCCGGCGCGGAGGCAGCGGATCGCCCCTTCGCGGCGCAATTGGGCGAACGTCCGGTTGATCGTGGCCTGGCTGACGCCCGGGCAGGCGCGCTTGACTTCTCCCACGCGGAATTCATCCGGAAGCCGCCGCACCGTGTCCACGATCATCTCGCGTTTGGCGCCGTGGCGAACCGTGATGGCGCCGATACGCTTCTCGAACTCCCGGCAGCAGCCGAGCATCACAACGCCGAGAAAATACTCCCACCATGGCACAAGGCTGTGCCGACCCTCGTGCCAGCCCCGCGAGGAGGCGAGCAGCGTATCGTAATAGGAGCGCTTGGTCCGCTCGATCATCTGTTCAAGGCTGATGAAGCGTCCCACCTCGTAACCCGCCTGGTAGAGCAGCAGCAGCGTCAGCAGCCGGGCGGTGCGGCCGTTTCCATCCAGAAATGGATGAATACAGAGGAAATCAAGAATGTATGCGGGAATAAGCAGTAACGGCTCGACCGCGCCGCTGGACCGGGCCTCAAGGAAGCGGGCGTGCAATTCCTCCATCGCCTGCGGAGTCTCGCCGGCAGGGACGGGCTTGAAACGGAGCCGCCGCGTGCCATCGGGGAGTGTTTCGGTGATTTCGTTGTCGGCATGCTTCCACTCGCCGCCGCGCCCCGTTGAGAACCGATACAGATCCTCGTGCACCTGGAGTACGAAGGCGGTCGTGAAAGGCATATGCGGTGCCTTAACATGGATATTCTGAAGCACGTCCCGGTAGCCGGCGATTTCCTGTTCGGGCCGGTTCCGCGGCTTGGTCCGCCGGGCAACGATATCGGCAATCCGGTCATGCGGCGCCAGCACGCCCTCGATCCGGTTCGAGGATTCCGTGCTCTCGATCTCCGCCGCGTGCTGGAGGGCTTTGAGGACCTGCGGGGCCTGCTCGGTGTAAAGCTGCTGCCGGCCCTTGTATTCGCCCAGTTGGCGGATGGTCTGGAGGAGCCCCTGGGAAAGGGGCTGGCGCTCGATGACACCGTTGAGGAAGGATCGCATGAGGACGTTAATATGATCATTATTCCAGAAATGATCAAGTTAACATATTCTTTATGCTCGATTCCGATCAACCGTGCATTTCCACCCAGCCTGGCCGTTTGAGACACTTGCGCATTGCCGGGCGGGACGCTACGAAATCTCCCCGTGCAGAGTATTATCGCGCATGCGCCGGGCCGGGTGGAACTCCTGGGGAATCACACCGATTACAACGAAGGCCTGGTGCTCTCGGCGGCCATCGACCGCGGCGTCACGGTACACGGCGGACCGCGGACCGATGGGCGCGTCTCGCTCACGTCGCTGGCCCTCGATAAGCGCGTGACCGTCCCGGTCCATGATTTCGAAAAGCAGAAGGAAGAGGATTGGGCAAACTACGTGCTCGGGGTGATGCGGGTGTTCGCGGCCCACGGCTTCCCGATGGGCGGCTTTGCCATGGAGATCGTCAGCGACCTGCCGATCGGGGCCGGGCTGTCCAGCTCCGCGGCCATCGAGGTGGCCACGGCGACATTTCTGAGGAAGATATTCCATTGGGACATCGAGCCGCTGCAACTGGCGAAACTGTGCCGGCAGGCGGAGAACGAATTTGTCGGGGTCAATTGCGGCCTGCTCGACCAGGTATCGTCCGTGTTTGGGAAAAAAAACTGCGCGATCTACCTCGATTGCCGCCAGGAGACGGTTGAGACGATTCCCTTCCCTGGGGAGGTCGCATTGCTGATCGCCCATTCCGGCGTCAAGCACGCCCTCGTGGACGGCGAATATAATGAGCGGCGGGAGCGCTGTTTTAGCGCTGCGAAGAAGCTGGGGGCGCGGGTCCTGCGGGACGTGACTTCCGGGGAGCTGGAGGCATCGCGGGACAAGCTGACCGCGCTCGAGTACCGCCGGGCCGCGCACGTGGTGGGCGAGATTGAACGCGTCAACCAGGGCATCGAATTCCTGCGGACCGGGAACGCACGAGGCTTTGGCGAGCTGATGTTCGCCTCGCACGAGAGCTCGCGCACGAATTTCGAGAACAGCATCCCGGAGCTGGACGTGCTGGTACACATCGCGCGGGAGGACGACGCCGTCCACGGATCGCGTCTGACGGGCGGGGGCTTTGGCGGGGCCACGGTATCGCTCATCCAGGCGAGCGAGGCGCACCGGATCGCGAGCAAGATAGAGAAGGAGTACAAGGAGAAGACCGGGCTCGAATGCAAGACCTACCTCTGCGAGATCGACGACGGGGCGAGGTAGGGCAGGGGAGGGGATTTTTCTCCGGGTGGCAATCGCCGCCGGCGCGCGTATAATCGTTCCCACCCACAGCCCAATTATGGATCGCCTCGATAAAATCACCGACGCCATTCTCGCCTCGTACGAGACGGGCGGGGGCATCAATAACATCGACGGGTCCAATCTCCCCTCGAAGCGGGCCATCGCGGCCATTTGCGAGGATTTGCTCCAGTTGCTCTTCCCCGGCTTCCACGACCAGGAGCCGATTCACTCCCAGCATCTCCGCCGGGCGACGAGCTACCGGGTGCAGAGCGTGGCCGACCGGCTCGAGGAGGAGATTTGCAAGAGCCTGCGCCTGGACAAGCCCGATTGCCCCAAGCTCGAGGCGGAGAGCATCCTCTGCCAGTTCCTGCGCGAGCTGCCGGCCATTCGCGAATTGCTGCGGACCGACGTCGATGCCGCTTTCAACGGCGACCCCTCCGCGGCGAGCCGCGATGAGGTGATCGTCGCCTATCCTTTTCTCGAAGCGGTTGCGATCCAGCGCATGGCCCACGTCTTTTACCAAAAGCACCTGCCGCTGCTCCCGCGCATCATGACCGAGTGGGCGCATTCCCGCACCGGGACCGACATTCATCCCGGTGCGAAGATCGGCGAATATTTCTTCATCGATCACTGCACGGGCACGGTGATCGGCGAGACCTGCGTCATCGGCTCGCACGTGAAAATGTACCAGGGCGTTTCGCTGATCGCGCGTTCCCTGGCGGGCGGGCAGTCCCTCCGCGGCACCAAGCGGCATCCGACCATCGAGGAGGGTGTGACGATCTATGCCGGCACGACGATCATGGGCGGCGATACCGTCGTCGGCGCAGGGAGCACCATTGGGGCGAACGTATTCCTGACGCACTCCGTCCCGCCGCGCTCGCTGGTATTTTATGAGGAGAAGCAGTTGCAGATCCTGGACAAGGATAAAAGGGACGCCGCGCTGGATTGGATGATTTGAAGCGATTGCCCGTCGTCGGAACGCGGCCTTCCCGCGATTGCGGGCCATAACCGCTCGCGCTCAAACTCAAATCGGCAATTCCCCCATGGTCTACCTCGACTACAACGCCACGACGCCCCTCGCGCCCGAGGCGATGGAGGCCATGCTCCCCTATCTGCGCGAGCATTACGGAAATCCGTCGAGCATTCACGGCGCGGGCCGCACAACGCGGGCCGCGATCGACGACGCGCGCGACCGGATCGCGCACCTGCTCGGAACGCGTCCGCACGAAGTGATTTTCACGGCAGGGGGGACGGAATCGGACAATCTGGCAATCCTGGGGCTGGCCCATGCACACCCAGGCCGGCATCTTGTTACGGCTGCGACTGAGCATCACGCCGTGTTGCGGGCGTTTGAGCACCTGGAGCGCAATGAAGGATTCCGCGTCACCTATCTGCCCGTGGACGAAGATGGTCGCGTCGATCCGCGGCAACTCGCCGCAGCGATCACCCCGGACACGGCGCTGGTCTCCATCATGACGGCCAACAACGAAACCGGCGTGACCCAGGACATGGCCGCGATCTCGGCGGTTTGCCGTGAGCACGGAGTGCTGCTCCACGCGGACGCGGTGCAATCGTTCGGCAAGGAGCCATTGGACACCGGCCTGTACGACGCCGTATCGCTCGCGGCGCACAAGTTTCACGGCCCGGTCGGCGCAGGCGTGCTCTGGCTGCGCTCCGGTGTGACGATCCAGAGCATCCAGCACGGCGGCTCGCACGAGAATCAGCGCCGCCCCGGCACGGAGAATGTCGCCGCGATCGCCGGCATGGCCGCCGCCGCGGAACTCGCGCTCGCCTCGATGGAATCGGACCGGCCACGCATCGCCACGCTTCGGGACCAATTGTGGGAAGGCGTTCGCTCCGCCGCCCCGGAGGCCGTGCGCAATGGACGGCCCGAGATGCAACTCGCCAATACGCTCAACGTCAGTTTTCCCGGCATGGATGGCGAAGGGCTGCTCATCAATCTCGATCTCGAAGGCATTTGCGCGTCGAGCGGCTCGGCCTGCATGGTGGGCTCGATTGTCCCGTCGCACGTTCTCACGGCCATGGGCCGCACACCGGAAGTCGCGCAGGCGACCGTTCGGTTTTCGCTGGGAAAATGGACGACGGAAGAGGAAATTGAGGAGACCATCGGCGCGCTGCCGCGCATCATGTCGCGGCTGCGGGATGCCGATGCTCCAGCCGATTCCAGGTGAAAGACTGCCAGCTTGATTTTATAGACGTCCTCGAAAGACCGGTCCCGCGCGTCCGGGCCGCCGCCGCGGAGTTGCCGGACCTTGAGGAGACTGCGCGGGCGCTGCTGCGCGGCATCGGTTGCGCGGAATTGGCGAAGACGGTTCGCGTCCGCTGGCACTCGCGCCTGCGCACCACGGCCGGGCAGGCCCTTTACGCAAAGTTTCTCGTGCGGATGAATCCAAAGCTCGTTCAATTCGGCGCCGTGGAAATCGACAGGACGCTGCGCCACGAGCTGGCGCACCTGGTCGCGCGGTTTCGCACCGGGCGCAGGCGAATCGAACCCCATGGTCCCGAGTGGCGCCGCGCGTGCCGCGACCTCGGCATCGCCGATGAAAAGCGCTGCCACGATTTGCAATTGCCCCGCTCGCGCCAGCGCGTGCGCCACAAATACCGTTGCCCGCATTGCAAACTGGAGTATGGGCGGGTGCGTCCATTCCGCCGGGCGGTGGCGTGCATCGAGTGCTGCCGCGCCCACTCGCGCGGCATGTATGACGAGCGGTTTCGATTGGTGAAGGTGAGGGAACCTATATCGGTCGACACACCCTAGGGCCTGTTAACACTAACGGAGAGCTTCGACGATAAGAGCGAAGTGGATGAAGGCAGTGAACATCACGTCCAGCTTGTCGAAGCGGGAGAAGATTCGCCGGAAACCTTTGAGACGGC
>JBEKOV010000077.1:0-17477 GCA_049521415.1 Chthoniobacteraceae bacterium | reverse complement strand
TTTCTTGCGGTCTTTTTAGTGCCCGAGTTACAAGCCGGGGAGTTCTTTGCAAGTAAGAGAAAGGCAGACCGGCGCGAGGAATCCCGTGAGAATCGGGAACAGTTGCGCTGCTGTAACTGGATACGAGTTTCCAATGCCAGTCGCGGGCCACATCAATGGCCGGCGGCGAAGGCGGAGACGAGGTTGGGGCAATAACACCCCGGAAGCCAGGAGTCAGAATATTTGCCCGGTTTGCTCTCATTCGGGCCGCCGCCTGTGCGGACGGCTCGGCAAAACTTCTTCGCAAGAAAGAAGAATGAGGGGTCTGAAACTCGTGCGGCAGCACTCCATTTCGATCTCTCGAAACCAGGAGTTGACCATTGAAAACAGCAGTTATCTGCGGCCTCGTGCTGGCCGCCGTCGCATCGTCGCGCGCGGATGATCCGTTCGCGGACTCGGTAATCAGTTATGTGCCCGGCACCGGGCAGAACACCACATACGAGAACAGCAGCGCCGCGCTCGGCGCGCCCGCCAGCGGGGCGACCATCACGTCGCCGGCGTTCTCAAATTCGCAAATAGTGGGAATTGGGAACGGCGGGGAACTTACCGTCGAGTTTGACACGCCAATTCTCAACGATCCATCATACCAGATGGATGGCATGGCATTCACCGTATTCGGGAATGATTTCTTTGTGCAGGGGAGCCAGGGCATCTCGAGTACTTTCGATCATCCCGGACTCACTGTGTGGGTAAGTGAAGATAATGTCACTTACTACGAACTCGACGCGCCCTATGGCGCGGATGACTCATTCCCGACTGAAGGAAGCGGGAATCCGGCCCTGCCCGTAAGTTCGTCACTTAGTTTGTCGAGTTTTGTGGGAGTCAGTTCCGCGCAGGCGCTTGACTTGTATGACGGCTCGGCGGGAGGAGCGTCTTTCTCGCTCTCATGGGCCGAAAACTCCGGGGGAGACCCCGTGGACCTGCCGTCGATCTCCTATATCAAGGTCGAGGGGTCGGGGGGTTACGGATATGTCGATGCGTTCGCGCGAACGGAGGCAATCCCGGAGCCGGGCGATTGCCTCACTGTGGCCTTTGGCGTTCTTGGCGCGGTTTTGGCGAGACGATGGCGCGGTCGTACCAAAAGTTAGGCCATTGTCATCATCATTTCCTTCGACACGGCGTAGCACAACGGCTCGCAGTGGCGTCATGCGCGGAAAATCCTGCCGCGCGATATCGAAATCTCATCGAGCGACGATATAATTTATGCTTCTAGGGGAGCGTTGGTACATAGCCTTAGGTGTTTAACCTACAATCTATCAGGCTTTCACCGATGGTGCCCTTACTTAAAACCCGGTACGCTTCGTACCCATACCGTTCCTCCCAATTATGGAACCGAGGCCATCCGCTCCACGCGGGCAGCCCGAAGCTGCCCCTTGCCAGGTTGTAAGTTTCGGCGCCGTTCTCCCCGGAATGGCGCCCTGGGAGGTAATTTGCGAAATCGATTGGCCGGCTCCCGGGAGGTTGCCATGAGCGGCGCCGATTCGCTGAAACCGCCAATCGAGCCGGCGGCTGCCGAAGGATTCGACGCCGGATTGCTGGCCAGCATGTCGCACGAATTGCGCACGCCGCTCAATGGCATCCTCGGCTTTACGGAATTCCTGATCGACGGAAAGCCGGGGCCGCTGAACGAGAAACAGCGGGAATATCTGCAGGACGTACACACCAGCGCGCAGCAACTGCTGCAATTGATCAACGACGTGATGGACCTGGCCAAGGGCGAGTCCGCCGAATGCGAGCTGAAGGCGGAGGCATTCGACCCTGCGCAGGCGATCAAGGAAGTGTGCGCGGTCATCAAAGGCGCGGCGAACCGGAAGGGCATCGCCATCCGCCGCGACGCCGGCGAGTCGGGCCGCGTGACGCTGGACCGGCGGCTGTTCAAGCGCGTGCTCTATTGCCTGCTTTCGAACGCGGTGAAATTCTGCGGGAGCGGAGGGAAGGTGGAGATCAGCGCCACGCCGGGCGAGGAGGGCCGCTTCCATGTGCGGGTGAAAGACAGCGGCCCGGGAATCAGAGCGCAGGCGCTGCCGGATGTATTCCGCGAGCGGGATGGGGCGGGAGGGGCACACCCACTGGGCGTGAGCCTGGGATGGGCGCAGAGGATTGTGGAGCGCCAGGGCGGAGGCATCGAGGTCCAGAGTGAATACGGACGAGGCAGCACCTTTACCGTGACCCTTCCGGTGATCCCACAGGGAAGGGGCGAGCCATGAATAACCAACTGATCCTGGTGGTGGACGATCATCTGGCCAATTTGAAGCTGGCTTGCGACGTGCTGGAGTGGTCCGGCTACAGGGTATCGAAGGCGGCGGACGCGGAGGAGGCGCTGCGGGAGGTCGAGCAATCGCCGCCGGACCTGATCCTGATGGACATCGGGCTGCTGGGCACGGACGGCCTCTCGCTCACGCAACGATTAAAATCCGGCGAGGCGACGCGGCACATCCCGGTCATCGCGCTCACGGCATCGGCCATGAAGGGGGACGACCAGCGAATGCTGGCCGCCGGGTGCGACGGTTATATTTCCAAGCCAATCGACACGCGCGTATTCGCATCCCAGGTGGCCCAATACCTGGAGACGGACAAGAAAGGGAAACGAGCATGAAGGTCCTCATCGTCGATGATAATGAAATGAACCGCAAACTCCTGCGCGTGAACCTGGAGGGGGAAGAGATCGACACCTTCGAGGCGGGGGACGGCATCGAGGCGCTCGCAGCCCTCGAAGCGGAGAAGGCCGACGTGATCATCTCGGACATCCTGATGCCGCACATGGACGGCTACCGGTTCTGCCGGGAGGTGCGAAAACACCCGAGCCTGGAGGGCATCCCGTTCATTTTTTACACGAGCACCTATACCAGCTCCGGCGACGAGAAGCTGGCGTTGGATTGCGGCGCGGACCGTTATATCAAGAAGCCAGCGCCGCTCGCCACGCTCACGGCGGTGCTGCGGGAATTGAGCGACCCGCGCAGCCCCCGTCCGCGCCCGGCGGAGATGCCGGAGGAATTGCTCGTCATGCGCGAGTACAACGAGGCGCTGGTGCGGAAGCTGGAGGAGCGGACCGCCAAGCTGGAAAAGGCGCGCGAGGAGATCATGCGCGTCAACGAGGGCCTGGAGCGGCGCGTCGAGGAGCGGACGGCGGAGCTGGTCATGGCGAACCAGGAACTCGAGGCGTTCAGCCATTCCATCGCGCACGACCTGCGCTCGCCGCTGATGGCCATCGACGGGTTCAGTCAATTGATCATCGAGGAGTGCCAGGGGAAGATCGGCCCCGAGTCGATGGAGCACCTGGAATACATCGGCAAGGCGACCCATCGGATGAACGAGCTGACCAACGACCTGCTGCGCCTCTCGCGGGCGAGCCGGGCGGAAATGAGGCGGGAGACGGTCGATTTCAGCCTGCTGGCATCGAGCATCATCCATGACCTGCAACAGACGAAGCCGCGCGAGGTATCGGTCAAGATCCCCGACGGGCTGAAGGCCAGCGCGGACATCGCGCTGCTGCGGATCGCGCTTGAAAACCTGTTGAGCAACGCGTGGAAGTTTACCGGCAAGACGGAGGGCGCGGAAATCGAGGTGGGAGTCAATACGGCAGGCGGCGAGCGCATCTACTTCGTCAGGGACAACGGCGCCGGGTTCGACATGGCGGCGGCGGCGGCGAAACTCTTCGGCGCCTTCGCGCGGCTGCACGGGGACGATGACTTTCCGGGCACCGGCATTGGGCTGACGACGGTGCAGCGGATCATCCGCCGCCACGGAGGCAACATCCGGGCGCAAAGCGAAAAAGGCAAAGGGGCGACGTTTTTCTTTGACCTGGGTCCCGCGGACAAAGGAGGCTCCCGGTCATGACAAAGGCCCGGATTTTGTTGGCCGACGATCATGAAATCGTGCGCGAGGGAGTGCGGGCCCTCGTCCAGCGGCGGTCGGGCTTCGAGGTGTGCGGCGAGGCCGCGACGGGGAGACGGGCGGTCGAGCTGGCGGAGGAGTTGAGGCCGGATATTGTGGTCATGGATATCGGGATGCCGGAGCTGAACGGGCTGGATGCCACGCGGCAGATCAAGAAATCGCTGCCCGAGGTCGAGGTGCTGATCTTTACCGCCAACGAAACCGAGGAGGTGGTGCGACACGTCTTCAGGGCGGGCGCGAGGGCGTACCTGCTCAAGACGGAGGCGAACCAGCATCTGATTCCCGCGCTGGAGATGCTGTGCAAGCACCGGACCTATTTTTCATCGAAGGTCTCGGAGATGATTTTCTCGGGTTACATGCTGGGCGCGGCGGGAGTCGAAGACACGACGCTCACGCCGCGCGAGCGCGAGACCGTGCAATTGATCGCCGAGGGGAAGAGCAACAAGGAAATCGCCGAGGTATTCGGCATCAGCGTGAAGACGGTTGAGACCCATCGCGCGGCGATCATGCGCAAGCTGCACCTGGATTCCTCGGCCTCGCTGGTGAGGTATGCGATCCGGAATGGGATCGTCGAGGCCTGAGGCCTTCGTCGGCGGGTCAGTTCTGATCGCTTAGCGGAAGTGTGATGCGGACAACGCCGGAGCCTTTTGAGGTCGGGTCGGCGATTTCGACACGGCCCTTGTGGTCCTCGATGATCTTGCGAGTGACGGTGAGGCCGAGGCCGAGGCCGACGTTGCGCGTCGAGAAGAAGGGCTCCGGGGCGCGCCTGGCAGCCTCGGCGGTAAAGCCGCTGCCGCCGTCGCGAATCTCGACATTCACGCCACGCCTGCCGTTCGTGCCCGTGCTGCTGAGGCTGACCTCGATCTTGCGGCTCTCGCCGGATGTGGCTTGCAGGGCATTGAGGAGCACCTCGGAGAAGGCGTGCCGCAGCGCCTTGTGATCGCCGGCGATGGTCATCTTTTCCATACCCGCGGCGATATCGAAATCGGGCGCCTTTCCATTGTGATAGACGTAGGCCTCGCGGAAGGCCTCGCCGAGCAGCTCGTTCACGCAGATTTGATCGCCGAAATCGGTCTTGCCGCGGGCGAGGAACATCATCTGGTTGGCCAGGCGGGTGATGCGCTTGACGCCGCCCGTGAGCGCCTGCGAGAGCGAGGCTCTAAATTCCTCGTCGTCGGGCGCGCCGCTGTCGAGCAACTGCTGATGGGTGGAGAGCGGGACCACGGAGTTGCCGATCTCGTGCGCGAGATGCTCGGCCATGGTGGTGATGAGGCGCAGGCTGGACGCCTCGACCTCGAGGCGCTTGGCGCGCTCTAGTGAGGTGATGTCCTCCATGATGAGCAGGGCCGCATCCGCGCTGGCCGCCTTTTGCGTCTGGAAGGGGGAGATCGCCACCATGTAGCTCTGCTCCGGAAACGCCAGGAATTGATACTTGAACGAGGGGACCGGGACGTTCGTTTTCATCACGGTGAAGACTTTGCTGCCCAGCTCCTGCGGCAGATCGGAAAACTCCAGGTGGCCCTTTTCGGGATTGCCGGAGAGCAGGATCTGGCGCGCGGAGGCGTTCGAGTGGAGGACGGCGAGGTTGTTGCCGATCACGACGCAGGCGGTGCCGAGATTCGCCAGGATGTCGGTCAGCATCGAGTGGCTGGTCTCGAGCTGGTCGTGCAGCCATGAGTTGCGGATCGCGAGGCCGACTTCCTCGAGCATGTGGAAGAGGAGCGAAAGCTCCTCGTTCTCGTAGGGGTCGCCGGTCAGCCGCTCGTCGAGGACGGCAACGCCCAGCAGCGTCTCGCGATCAAGGATGGGGATGGCCACGCAGCCGCCGACGAGCTGAAATTCGCGCGCCATCTCCCGGTTGCCCTGCACCTCGGCGCTGGTGCTCTTGAGGATGCGCCCATGCTTTCGAAGATAGGCGCCGAGGCCGGTGGTGAGGTTGAGGGCGAAGTGATCGAGGAAAGATTGTTCGAGCCCGATGGCGTAGGCGGAGCGCAGCCAGCGGTCCTCTTGCTCCGGCGAGGGTGATCCGAACATGCTCGAGGGATTGCGCAGGAAGATGGTGGCGCGGTTGACGCCGATCACCTCGCGCAGGATCAGCAGGAATTCCCGAAGGAGCGCCTGCGGCTTGAGGGAGTGGGTGAGGACGCCGGAGAACTTCCGCAGCGCCTCGAGCGCGTTGAAATGAACCGTGGACGCGGCGAGCGGACGCGTGCCGGATTGAGGATGACCAGTGCTGCTTTCCGAATGCTGTTGGGCCAAGGCGTCTTCGAATACGCGATCCAGCAGATTATTCAAGAGTTTGGCGCGAATCGGCTTCGCGATGACGTGAGCGACGCCGAGCAGGTAAGCGTCCTCCTCCCACGCCCAGTGCTTGTCCGCGGCGACGACGATCAACGGCGCCTCGGGCGCGGCCTTGCGAACCTGCTCGATCATCCGGATCGCGTTGACGTCTGTCAGCTCGAGGTCGAGGAGGATCCCGTCGATCGCCCCGCGCGTGAGGAGCGACTCCGCGGCGCGCAGGTCCTCCTTCACGATGAGTTGGTACTTCGCGAGGTCCAGCGCCGCTTCCACGGACGCGGGGAACGCGCGCAGCTTGCTCAGGATGAGAAGGGTTCTCATGTGGCGGGCGCGAGCGTGGGCGACGGATTTCTGAGCTGGTGATCCGGCAAATCAATCAGCACGGTGGTTCCTTTCTTCGGCTGGCTGGTGATCTTGAGCGAGCCGCCGTGAATTTGCACCACCTTCCGGCAAATTGAGAGGCCGAGGCCGAATCCGCGCTGGTCGTCGCCGCGATTTTTCGTGGTGAAATAGGGAGTGAAAATGCGCTGCATGTTCTCGGGGTGAATCCCCTCGCCCTGATCGATGATCCTGACGCGGAACCAATCGCGCTCCGGCTCGGTCTTCTCGAGCGCGAAAAGCTCCACGCGAATCTCCGCGCCGCCGGTGGAGGCGTCGATGGCGTTGCCGAGCACGTTGGTGATGGTGCGTTTGATGAGGGACTTGTCCATCTCGACGAGCGCCTCCTGCGGAGCCTGGAGAATCATCTTGATCCCCTTCTGCTCGCACCGCGAGGCGACGATGGCGACCGACTCGGCCAGGACCATGTCGAGCCGGCCGAGCTTGAAATCGCCGCAGGCGTGTTCCGAGAAGAAGAGGGCTTCGCGAATGTATTCGCGCAGGGTATCGATGCTGCGGGTGGCGAGCGGGAGCAATTCGTCGCGCAGGCTTCCGACCGGGACGCCTTCAGCGATGAGCTGCATGAGGGTCTGGACGGGCGTGACGAGGTTGTTCATGTCGTGAGCCATGCCGCGGGACATTCTGCCGAGCAGTTCGGCCTCCTGCGCCTGCAGAACCTGGTTCTTGAGCCGAAGTTGATTGATGAAAAGACTGAGTTGCCGGGTCAGCGAGCAGAGCAATGAAATATCCGTGGCGGTGTACGGGGAATCGTCCGCCTTTTCTCCCAAAAGCAGAAGACCGAAGACGTCGAGCCCCGTCACGAGCGGCAGACAAAACTCGGCGTCGCATTGATTGAGCAATTCCCGGGTCCGCCGCTCGATCTCATCGGTGCCCGGAAGCGCGTGGAGCAGTTTTGATCCGATATACTCGGCTCCCGTACGTTCAAAGAATCGAAAGATCGGTGATTCGCTGTTCAACTCGGGGAGCGGCCGCGCCTCGTGTTCAGAATACGAGCGTACAGCCGCGAAAACTCGATTGTCCTCGTCGCGCAGGATGATGCGGTAATTTCGCACCCGGACGACCTTCGTCAGCAATTCGTGCAGGCCATCCAACAACATATCGGAGTCCCCATGTTGCTGTATCGTCGGGATGAAAGCGCGGATCTGGTCGTGATACTCAAACCTGTCTCCAAGGAACCGGCGTTCCCATGTGTCCGATCCGCTGCCAAAGAGTCTCGGGAAAAGGAAGGACGCAATGGCGCTGCTGACCGCGAGCACGCCGAACGCCGCGACAAATGAGGCGGCTGAAAACTCGGCCGGAAAAAGAGCCCAGATGGAGACGAGAAGAACGAGGCCTATCAACCACATGAACAGCAGGCGGATGCCGTGCGCGACAAACCTGCCGATCACGACCTGTACATCGAGCAACTGGTGCTGCAGCGTACTGTAGCCCACAAGCAGGCCGTAAACGATTGCGGCCAGGCTGCCAAAGGGGAATATCTCGATGTTGGTAAACGGGTAATGGTAAATCCCAAGAATCGGCAGAAGGTCGTTATTTCCAAATGCGATGAGAATGCCGCTCGCCCATCGCATGGAATTGATTCTCGACTTCAGGAAAGGCGGAGCCTTTCGCCCGCGCCAGAAAAGGATCAGCATGGTCGCCCACGTCAGCCCGGCATAAGCGGCGACAAAGACGAAATAGAGAGGGCCTCCGACGGAATAGTAAGCATAGCCCACATCGTGCACGCCGCTGACCAGCAAGCCGGTGCAGTTGAGCGCCGCCATGCAGAATGCAAATCCGTAAACCGCCCTCACCAGACGCGGCATTGAAATCTGGGTAATGAGCAGGCAGAGGTGAAAGAGCGAAACCGGTAGAAAGACGACGCCGAAATGAAGGAACCGCGCCCAAATCAGCGCCTGCTCCGGATTCCTGGCACTAAACATAAAAGCCGTGCCAACGTTCCAAACCACGATGGAGCACCCCCAGACCGCGTAAACGCGGTGCAACATCGACTTGGTGCCTTGGGCGAGAATAAAAAGCACGAGCGCCAGGTTCACGCCGGCGGCTGTCAAGGGGATGATTTCGGCCACCTTCATCCCTTGTACTCCTTGAGAACCAGGCACGAGTTCTTGCCGCCAAATCCCACGTTGCAATTCAGCGCCACCCGCACCGGGTAAGGACGTGACGTGTTCGGCACGTAGTCCAGATCGCAGCCCTCGGCGGGTTCCCTAAAATTGACGGTCATCGGAATTTCCTGATGCTTGATGGCTAACGCGCAGACGGCGGTCTCCAGGGCGCCGGCCGCCGCAAGGAGATGGCCCGTAACCGGCTTGGTGGAACTCACGGCGACGCGATAAGCATGATCGTTGAGCGTCCGCTCCAACGCCAGGGATTCCACCCGGTCACTCGTTTCCGTGGCCGTGCCGTGGAGGTTGACGTAATCCACCTGGCTGTAGTGGAGGCGCGCATCCCGCAGAGCTTTCTCGATTGCCCGCCGCATGCCCACCCCCTCGGGATGGGGCGCGACGGAATGGTAGGCTTCACAACTCCTGCCGTGACCGAGTATCTCCGCGTAGATCTTTGCGCCGCGGGATTGCGCATGGGAGAGTTCCTCGAGCACCAGGAAGGCAGCCCCCTCGCCCAGCACGAAGCCGTCGTGCGTTTTGTCGAAGGGCCGCATCGCCTGCTGCGGCTGGTCGTTGCGCGCGCTCATTACGCGCGTCAGGCAAAAGGCTCCATAAAGCGGCGCAAGCAGGGGAGCTTCCGTTCCACCGACGACGACGACATCCACTTCATCCCCGCGGATGAGATTTGCCGCGTAACCGATCACATCGTTTCCCGAAGCGCTGCCCGAACTGTAGCTGACGGCCAGGCCATGGATGCCCAACTCGATGGCGATCTCACCGCTGCCGCCGCCGGAATAGGCGTTGATGAGGGTAAAGGGACTCATCGCGCGATAGCCTCGGTTGCTAAGAAAGGCGGTCTGGCCTTTGAAAGTGCTTTCCATTCCGCTCACGGAGGTCCCTTCGACGACGCCCACCCGATCCGGATCGAGATCGGCAATCTTCAGACCCGCGTCCCGGACCGCCCGCACCGACGCCGCAATGCCATACTGCGCCGACAAATCGAAACGTCTCGCTTTTTTCGCGTCCACGTACGCGCCGACGTCGAACCCCTTGATCTCCGCGGCGATTTTGTTTGGAAGATGGCTGACATCGAAGCGCGTCACCGGGCAGGCGGCGCTTTTCCCAAGCCGGATGCTGTTCCAAAAGGTCTCGTTGTCCTGTCCGTTTGGAGCAATGACTCCGATGCCGGTTATCACCGACCGGCGCGCGTGAGGCATTTCGCAGGACAGGCTCATGCGAAGGGCGGCACTTTTGGAAACAGCGCCGGGGTCGTCTTTTTGAACTCGATGTATTTGTCCCCGAATTTCTCGATCAACGCCTTCTCCTCGATGCGAATCCGCATGAACAACGTCGGCAGGAACGCCGCATAGACCAGCAGCGCGCTCCACCACGCCTGGAGGATGAGCGCCAGGAAGAGAATCTCCAGGATCATCGAGCTGTACGCCGGATGGCGAACCCAGCGGAAGGGGCCATCCCTGACCAGTTCATGGTTCTCGCGAATCTCCACGTGGAGGCTCCAAAATCTGCCCAGGGCGGCGATCGCGCTGAGGCGGACGTAAAATGAAAAAAGCGCCACCGCCAGCCCCAGCGCGAAGAAGACCCACGAGACGACGTGCCGCAGCAGAAAATACTCCGCCAGCGACGCCGCCATCATCACCGTCCCGATGGCGACGAAGAGCCGCAGCGTCAGATTCTCGCGCACCTTTCCAGCGACCAGTTGCCGGCGCGTCCGCAACTCAACAATCCTGGCCAGGTAAAGCGCCAGCGCCGCGACCGGCGGCAGCCAGACATGGATGATGGAGTTCATATATAATTAAAGGGCGGTACGATGCTTCAGCCGGGCGGCCACGCAAGGGATCTTTTCCCCAGCAAATGGATGTGCAGATGCGGCACCGATTCCCCGGCGTCGGGCCCGTGATTGATCACCAGGCGATAGCCGGAATCGTATACGCCGAGCCGGCGCGCGATCTCACCGGATCTTGCCAGCATCCTGCCCAATATTGCCTCGTCCTCGGGGCTTGCCTCGCCCACGCGGGGGATGGGTTTCTTTGGAAACATGAGGACGTGGACCGGCGCCTGTGGATGGATATCGCGGATCACCAGGAAATCCTCTTCCTCGTACACGATATCGGCCGGGATTTCCCGGCGGGCGATTTTTTCGAATAGAGTCATGGCAGGGTGGTATCGCGGCACCCGATCCGGGGGAGGGATGCGATTGTCATTTTCTTTCTAAAGAACCGAAAAAGTTACCGGATGCGCCGCCGCGGCGAATTGATCGCGCAGAAACGAGACGATTTCATCACGCAATACCTGGCAGTCCCGAGCCCATATCTTTCTCGCGCGCAACTCCTTGACGCAGGGCTCCAGGTCGTGAAGCTCAAAATACGCCGATCTGATCGCGAGCAGTTGTTGCATGGACCGGGCAAGAAGCTCAAAGAATGCCAGTTCGTAGCCCGAGCCGGCTTTTTTTGCGAGCTCGAGCAGGGAGATGCACGCAGGCGGCGGACCGGGCTCGAAATGGCGCGCAACTTCCGCGTAGCCAATGACCTGCAATACCGAGTTGACGGCATCGGCCAGGCGCGGCGTCGGCAGCACATTGCCGGTGTAACGGTAGCGCAGGTAATTGCTCACGCTGGCGCTCACGTGCTCCGCCAGCCACCACTGCGGATAGCCGGCTTTTTCCGCCGCGTGAACGAGGCGGCGGGTCAGCCAGCGGGGATCGAATGCGGAGACTTCGCCGCCCTCGAATTGCACCAGCGGCATTTCGTCGCGCGGCGCGATCATCCCGGTCCCCCGTTGGCCTTGAAGAGTTCCTGCTGCTGGTTGCCGGTCTTGATCTTGCGCGCCAGCGATTGAATCTCGTTGATGAACTCGCCGATGTCCTGGAATTGCCGGTACACGGAGGCATACCGGACGTAGGCGACCTCATCGAGCGCGTGAAGCTTTTCCATCACCATGCCGCCGACCAGCCGCGTGGAGACCTCGCGCGGATGATTGGTCTCGAGGTCCTGGATGATTTCCTCGGCGGTCTTCTCGAGTTGCGTGAGGGAGACCGGGCGCTTCTCGCACGCCTTCGTCATGCCGGCCAGCAACTTGTGACGGTCAAACGGCTCGCCCCGCCCGTCGCGCTTGATGACACGGATGTCCGCGCGCTCGATTTCCTCGTAGGTGGTGAATCGATAATGGCAGGCGGTGCATTCGCGCCGGCGGCGGATGGAGGCCCCGTCCTTCGAGACGCGGGAGTCGATCACCTTGTCCTCCAAACTTCCACATTTGGGGCAACGCATTTAGTGCAGGAGATTTGTCAAACCGGCTAGATACCACAACTAATGGTATTCGTCAATGATTCCGCTCCGTCGGCGACACGACGGGTTGCATAGTGCCAATCAGAGCGTCGAGTCCGGTGCGCGCCCGCGCGAGCCCTCGCCAAACCATGGCCTCGTCACCAGCGTATTACTTGACGCACCCGGGGCGGGCTCTTAACCTGCCGAACATTTTTCGTCATGACAGAGGAATTATCGTACGTAATTGTCACCCCATATTCGATTCGGAAATCGCGGACGGGTGGCATTATCGCACGGTTGATTTCCCGCACGGGCCTTGATCTCGTGGGCGCGCGGATGTTCGCGCCGGGCAAGGCGCTGACGGAAAAGTACGCGGCGACCATCGTCACCGATCCCGAGCCGCGCCACCGCGCCACGCAGGAGCTGATCAAGGATTACGTGCTCAAGCAATTCCAGCCGGACGGCGCGGGCTACATGCCGCGCGTGCTGCTGCTGCTGTTCCGCGGGCCGGATGCGATCACGAAAATCCGCGGCTCCGTCGGCCACATCGTCAATGAGCGCACCAGCGGCGAGACGATCCGCGACACCTACGGCGACTACATCGTGGACAAGAACGGGAAGGTGACCTACTTCGAGCCGGCGGTGCTCGCGCCGCCGGACCTGGCCAGCGCGCGGGATAACCTGAATCTCTGGGCCGCCTATTCCGACGAGGACGGCGGGCTGCTCGACGACGCGATCCAGTTTTCCCAGGGCGGCAACGTTCAGAAGACGCTCGTCCTCATCAAGCCGGACAATTTCCGCTTCCCGAACGCGCGCCCGGGCGGCGTGATCGATCTCTTTTCGCGCACGGGCCTCTATATCATCGGCTTCAAGGTGCACCGGATGAGCGTCGCGCAGGCGGAGGAATTTTATCGCCCCGTGCTCGAGGTATTGATGGAAAAGCTCAAGGAGCCGAGCGGCGTCCGCGCGAAGCTGGCGATCGAGCGCGAGTTCGGCTTTACGCTCGGGACCGACGTGCAGCGCCGCCTGGGCGACATACTCGGGCCATTGGCAGGACGCGAGAATTGGGAGTCGATCGTCAAATTCATGTCCGGCATGAAGCCCAGCGAATGCCCGGCGGAACGCCGCAACGAACCCGGCACCGAGAAGTGCATCGCACTGGTCTACCAGGGCGTCGACGCGGTGCGGAAGATCCGCGAGGTGCTCGGCCCCACCGATCCCTCAAAGGCGCCGCCCGGCTCGATCCGGCGCGAGTATGGCTCGACCATCATGGTCAACGCCGCCCACGCATCGGACTCGCCCGAGAACGCGGAGCGGGAAATGAAAATCGTCCAAATCGAAGAAAATAACTTCAAGCCCTTGATCGAGGCCCACTTTGCCTGATCATACTCCCCACAACAAAACCTCTTGAACGCACACGATATGTCCACCATCTCCTCACGGGCCAATAGCCTCACCCCATCGTTGACCCTTTCCATCGACTCGAAGTCCAAAGCCATGAAAGCCGAAGGCATTGACGTATGCGGCTTCGCGGCGGGCGAACCCGACTTTGACACTCCCGATCACATCAAGGCCGCCGCCGTCGAGGCGCTGAACAAGGGCCTGACCAAATACACGCCCAGCTCCGGCATCCCGGAATTGCGGCAGGCCATCGCGGAGAAGTTCGCCGCGGACAACCAGGTCGAGTACAAGTCGAGCCAGGTCATTGTCTCCAACGGCGCCAAGCAATCGTGTTTCAACGCGATCCTGGCCACGTGCGAGCCGGGCGACGAAGTGGTGATCCCGAGCCCCTACTGGCTGAGCTATCCGGAGATGGTCCGCATCGCCGGCGCGGAGCCGGTCTTCGTCCAGACCCGCGAGCAAAACGGTTGGAAGATGACCGCCGATGATTTCGAGAACGCGATGACGCCGCGGACGAAGATGGTCATCCTCAACACGCCCGGCAATCCGACCGGCGCGGTGTATACGAAGGAGGAACTTGAGAAGATTGTCGAAGTGGCCGCCGAGGAAGACATCCTGATTCTCTCGGACGAGATTTACGAGAAGCTGGTCTATGATGGCACGCCCCACGTCTCCGTCGCCGGCCTGTCGCCCGAGGCGTACCGGCTTACGATCACGGTCAACGGATTCTCAAAGGCCTATGCGATGACCGGCTGGCGGCTCGGTTATCTCGGCGCGCCGGAGCCGATCGCGAAGGCGATCGATTCGATCCAGAGCCACAGCACGTCGAACCCGTGCTCCTTCGCCCAATACGGCGGCCTCGCAGCATTACGCGGCGACCAGCAGGCCGTGGCCGATATGCGCGATGAATTCAGCCTGCGGCGCGATTACATGTTTGACCGGCTCGCGAGCATCTCGCAGGTCAGCGTGGTCAAGCCGCTCGGCGCCTTTTACTTTCTGGCGAATATCTCGCGCCTCTCGCTGACGTCGCAGAATTTCGCCGACCGCCTCCTGAGCAAGGCCAACGTCGCCGTGGTGCCCGGAGCCGCCTTTGGCGACGACCGGACCATCCGCCTCAGCTATGCGACCAGCCTGGACATCATCAAGAAGGGCATGGACCGCTTCGAGGACTTCTGCCGGACACTGTAAGAGATTTACGCCAGCGCTTCCAGCTTCGCGATCAGGTCGCGCTTGCTCGTCATTCCCACGATCTGCTCCCGGACCGCGCCGTTCTTGAAGAACAGCAGCGTCGGGATCGCGCGGATGCCGAATTTTGACGAGAGCCCCTGGTTCTCATCCACATTCACCTTGGCCACCTTCACGGCGCCGGCTTTCTCGTTGGCGATTTCGTCGAGGATCGGGGCGATCATCTTGCACGGGCCGCACCATTCCGCCCAAAAATCCACGAGCACGGGCGCGGCGTTGCGGACGACCTCGGCATCGAAATTCGATTCGTTGACTGAGACGACGTTGGGACTGGACATAATGTTACCTTCGGTCTCCGGGGGAATGCGCGCAAGTGCGCGCCTTAAATTATGACCCTGCGCTCCAGGCCAGGTAGCCGAGAACGGCGGCGCCAAGCGATACGGCCACGGCGGCCCAACTCAGCGCTGTCGCAATCTTGTCCTCGCCGGCGACCGTCTCGACGGTGGCCGGAGGCGGGGCCGTGCGAATGGACGGCGCGGGACCGCCGGTAAGCTGCTGGGACGGCTGCTGGGTCAGCCTGACGGTCGCCTGGGGCGGCAGTTTTTGCGTCGGCGCCACCTGGATGCGCGCGGTTTCCTTCTTGGGAGCGGCTTTGATCGTCACTGGTTTTACTTCTGTGAAGGCCGCTGCTTTGGGCACGGCGGGTGGTGGTGTCGCCGGCTTCGGAGCCGTAGGCGGGATACCGGGTCTGGCGCCCATCGACGGGATGCCGGGGGCTGAAGGGGGGCGGGGCGGCGGGGCCGGGGGCGGCACCAGCGGCCGGGTGGCGGCAGGAGGAGGCGCCGATGCGCCGGAGGCGGTCGGCAGCGGCGTCGCGCCACCGATGGTGGTCGTCTCCTTCTTGGGAGCGGCGCCCGGAGCATTGATCCGCACGGTCTCGCGCTTGATCAACGGCGTATCCTCGGGTTTGGGGGGGAGGGTGATGCGAACCGTTTCTTTTTTGGGAATCACGGACTCCTCGGTCGCAGGGCTGGTTGCTGAGGGATCTTCGTCTGCCATAATGCGAAGGAATTTCTATCTCACCCGGCAGCTATGCTGTCAAACATTTGCGGCAGATTTTGCGCACCCCGAAAAAGCCCGGATTTGACCGCCGCGGGATCGCCTGTTCAGATCACCGCCATGAACGACGAAATCTGGTCAAAGGCGGACCGCTGGCTGGCGGCGACATTGATTCCCAAGGACGACGCACTGGACCAGTGCGTGGCCGCCAATGCCGGGGGCGGCCTGCCGGCAATCGACGTATCCCCCTTGCAAGGGAAACTGCTCAACCTGCTCGCCCGGATGCGCGGCGCCCGGAGCGTGCTGGAGATCGGGACACTGGGCGGCTACAGCACCATCTGGCTGGCGCGCGCCCTGCCTGCCGATGGCCGCCTCGTGACGCTCGAGCTGAGTCCCGCCCATGCCCGCGTGGCGCGCGCGAATATCTCCCGGGCCGGTCTCGCGGATAAGGTGGAATTGATCGAAGGCCCCGCCACGGAAAGCCTCGCTCGCCTCCACGCGGAGGGCCGCGGGCCATTTGACCTGATTTTCATCGATGCCGACAAGCCGGGCTATCCCGCCTACCTCGAATGGTCCCTCAAGCTCTCCGCCCCGGGCACGATCATCATCGGCGATAACGTCGTCCGCCACGGCCAGGTCGCCGACGAGCCCGGCAGCGGCGACGAAAACGTCCGGGCCGTGCGCGCCTTCATCGAGGCAATCGCCGCGAACCCGCGGCTCGACGCGACAGTCATTCAGACAGTGGGGGCGAAGGGGTATGACGGCTTCCTGATCGCGCGGGTCGTTTCCTGAACCTACTTCGCGGTCCGCAACTGCTTTGCCGACATCCCATAGAGCCACGTCTCCGGCCCCTCGAATCCGAAGCGATTGTAGAACGTTCCCCGCCTCGCCGTGGTAAACAGGTAAGTCAGCGCATGCTCCGCACTGGAGCCATTGATGAACTCCACCGCCGCGTTCATCAAAACCGTCCCGATTCCCCTCCCCTGCGACTCCGGCATCACCGCGACATCCATAATATAGAAATACACCGCGCCATCGCCCGCGACGCGGGTTAGTCCGATCAGTTCCCCATCCTTCTCCGCAACAATGGAAAACAGCGACTTGGGAAACGACTTCGCGACCGCATCGAGATTCGTATGGTTCGACCATCCCACCGCGTCCGAGAGCTTGCGGTACTCCTCGATCGTCGGTAGCCGCTCGACATACGCAACGCCCTCCAGCCGCTCCCGCCCTTGATGCGGCGAAGCCGTGGACGGCTGCGAGACACGGAACCGGTGCCCATTATTATCCTCCACCATGAACTCGCGCAGCCCCCACGGCTTGTTCTCCGGCTCGGACAATACCTTCGCCCCCTTCGCGCGCCATTCCTCGCAAAGCGGATCGACCGCCGTCACATTAACCACGCAGGTAATCGGCTGGAACGGCGGCTGCGCCGCAATCAAATACAACTCCGTCCGGTCGCGCGAGACCGCCCCATAATCATTCTCCCCCCAGGTCCAATCGATCTTGAATCCGAGCACATCCCGATAAAACTGCATCGTCTCCCGGACATCCGCCACCGGCAACTGCGGCACTACCCGGGCAAATCCGTTGTCCATATCCATGTACCGGATGATTTCCCACCGTCCGAATCAAGGAAGAAATCTCCAGCACGGTTTCTGGACCCGGCATCGCGGCGCTCGCGGATTTTCGGTGGTGTCCTAATGTGAGTGGGACACTACCCTGAATTTGCAATTGCTCATTTGAATGTACTTCGTTTTGCCATCGCAACTGCCGGCAATGGCCACCCGAGTGCCCAACGCTTTTGTGACGA
>JBEKOV010000076.1:0-35529 GCA_049521415.1 Chthoniobacteraceae bacterium | reverse complement strand
CATCCTCATTATCGTAAGCAGCCAGAATCCGTTCCCGCAAATCCAAGGAGGTCGTTCGCATGCCCAAGAGACATATCAAAACCCCCTCAAAACGGCTACACTATTTATTGAAATGCTCTAATCTTCATGAGTAGACTTGCGGTATAATCAATATAGCCTTCTGCCGTGTGAAATGGGGCGCCGTCGTGAATCCCCTCGGCAATAATTTTGATGCTCGGAACGAAACTTGACGCGGTATCCCATAGGTTGGTGATCTCTGCGAGGTTTTGAGTATTCTCCTGATCGGCATTAACGACCTGCCGGCCCAGGACTTTGTCACGCACAAGAGTATCGCCGCCGGCTGTCTGAAATTGGTGTGGTTCCTTCGGCAGAACGACGGTCCACGGATTGGGAATGGAGATTGAAAACCCAAAATAGTTACTTCGAAGAAAGCCCGGCCGCGTCTCAATGGATGTCACCGTCGAACTGTCGTCGGCTCTGGCGATCGATTGGAGGATGACCAGGAAAGCCAGACACCTAGGAATTAGGAACACAAAGCCCGGCATTCTCGCGGCGGGGAAAAGCTGCGATTGGCGGACAATCATGAAAAGGCTCTTAATTGGGATCACACGTCGTGGTCGCATCCTCCGCGGCTTCAGCCGTTTTTGCGAGTCCTGAGAAGTATTTCCGATCCGAAAGGGTCCCGGAAAGCCGAGTGAAATTGACGATAGCCAATCGTCGATTGTTGATTGATCGCCCTCCCCCCTCCCGCCATCCTTACCCCGATGAACCGTTTCAAAGTCGCAGTATTAGCCGGCGACGGCATCGGCCCCGAGGTAATGTCCGAATGCCTCTGCCTCCTCGGCGCCGTCGCCCGCAAGTTCTCCCTCGAATTTGATTTCACAGAGCGCCTCGTCGGCGGCGCCGCCATCGACGCCCACGGCCACGCCCTTCCCGAGGAGACCCTCGACGCCTGCCGCGCAGCCGACGCCATCCTCTTCGGCTCCGTCGGCGGCCCCAAGTGGGAAAAACTCCCCCCCAATCAGCAACCCGAGCGCGCCGCCTTGCTCCCGCTGCGCAAACATTTCTCCCTCTTCGCCAATTTGCGTCCCGCCGTCTGCCTCCCGGAGCTCACCCACGCCTCACCCGTCAAAGAATCCCTCATCCAGGGCGGCTTCGACGTCCTCTGCGTCCGCGAGCTCACCGGCGGCCTCTACTTCGGCCAGCCAAAAGGTCGCCACGAAGAAAACGGCGAAACAGTCGCCGTCGACACCATGATCTATCGCCTCAGCGAGATCGAGCGCATCGCCCACGTCGCATTCCAGGCCGCGCGCGCTCGCGGAAAAAAACTCACCTCCATCGACAAAGCCAACGTCCTCGAGAACGGCGTCCTCTGGCGCCAGACCGTCACCGAAATCTCCCGCGCCTACCCCGACGTCCAGCTCTCCCACCTCTACGTCGACAACGCCGCCATGCAATTGATCAAAAACCCCCGCGCCTTCGACGTCATCCTCGCGGAGAATCTCTTCGGCGACATCCTCTCCGACGAAATGGCCATGATTGCCGGCTCCCTCGGCATGCTCCCCAGCGCCAGCCTCGGCGTCCGCGAGACCGGGTTTGGCCGTTTCGGAATGTACGAGCCCAGCGGCGGCACCGCACCCGACATCGCGGGGCAGGGGATCGCCAATCCCATCGCCCAGATCCTCTCCGCCGCCATGATGCTCCGCTACTCCTTCACCCAGCCCGCCCCTGCCGGGGCCATCGAGGAAGCCGTCCGCTCCGTCATTCGCCAGGGCCTTCGCACCGGCGACATCCACACCGCCGGCGCCACCCGCGTAAACACCCGCGAAATGGCCGAAGCCATCATCGCTGCCCTATAGCCGCCCGCAGCCCTGGATGTGCTTTCGATTCAATTTGTCGCGCCAGCGACAATTCGGGGTTCTCAGGGGACAATGTCCCCTGAGTCGGGTCGCGGGGCGAAGCCTCGCCGAGGAGGAGGCGGGGACCCGTGGCGGTTGGTGGGTGGGCGAGCCTTCTAAAAAAAAGAGCACGGCGGCCCCAAACTCCCCATCAATCCGGTTCCTGCAAGTTAGATCCGCGCACCGTCGCCAAATAGCCGCCGAGGCGGCGGAAGGGAACAGCGGCGGCTGGGGGGCGGGCGAGCCGTGCCCACATCGAAACAGCGCAGCGCCTTTCGATGCCCTTATTCTTCCCCCGGGTTCTCAGACAGATTAAACAGAAACTGCCCTAAACTTTCGATTTTCGAATTTTGGGCGTCCGCTCTCCGCCCCCCATGGAACCTATGACCCCTATGGCCCTTACACCATCCCACTTATCCCTTTCTCCTCGCCCATTCTTTCCCTCCGTCTTAGCACATATCCTGCTAATCTTTCGGGCTCAATTATGAGACTTCGTACAGCCCTCCCCTCATTGCTCATCCTTCTTCCGTCCCTCGCCTTCGGCTATGGGACCCGCGTTGCCACCCAGGATGCGGAAGCCACCGCCCGCGGCAACGCCTTCGCCGCCACCGCGGATAACCCCGCCGCCATCTACTACAACCCGGCGGGCCTCATGCAACTCGACGGCTTCAACATCGAAGGCGGCTTCTACGGCATCTGGTCCGACGACGGCTACAAGCCCCTCCACGGCCAGGAGGGCGCCAGCCCCACCAGCGCCCACGAGCCCTTCCAGGCTGCCCCGCAGTTCTTCATGTCCTATCATCCGGCCAACCAGCCCTTCTCATTTGGCCTCGGCGTCTACATGCCCTTCGGTTCGCGCACGGAATGGCCCGGCGATTCCTCATTTCGCCAGGCGGGCTTCGCCGGCAACCTGATCGACATCGCGATCAATCCGACCTTTGCCGTCCAGATCACCCGGTCGCTTTCCCTCGGCCTTGGAGTATCCGCCAATTATATCCAGGCGGAACTCGAAAGCGGCCTCACCGCCATGCCGGGAGATTATTTTGACATCAAGGGCACCGGCTGGGCCGTTGGCGGCGACGCCGGTCTCCTTTGGAAGCCGACCCCTCGGCAATCCGTCGGCTTCACCTATCACAGCCCCATGAGCGCCGGCCTGACCGGTCACACCTCCACCGGCCTCAATGCCACCGAGCGCGGCGAGGCGGAGGCCGGTAACGCCGAACTCGCCGCAGGCAAGCAGAAGCTCGATGCCGGCATCGCGCAGATCGAATCGCTGCCCATTCCCACCGCCGAGAAGAATGCGCTGATCGCGTCCGCAAACTCCCAGTACCAGGCTCAAGTCGCCGCCTCGGGCGTGCCGGCCAGCGGCTCATTCCCCACCAGCTACCCCACGCTCGGCGCCAAGACCACCCTCAAGTTCCCGCAAGACGCCATCCTCGGCTATTCCTTCCGTCCCACGCCGGACTGGAACATCGAGACGGACGTCGATTGGACTGACTGGAGCGAGCTGGAGAGTCTCGTGGTCAGGCAATCCAACGGCACATCGGTTACCGTGCCGTTTCACTGGAAAGATTCCTTTCTCTACGAAGTCGGGGCCACTCACACGATTGGCCTCTGGAGCCTCAGCGCCGGCTACATTTACAGCGAGTCTTCGGTCCCCTCCTCCACCTTTAACCCCATCATACCCGACAGCGCCCGAAACCTCTTCTCCGTTGGCGTCGGTCGCACCTTCGGCCACTGCAGCGTCAACCTCAGCTACGAACTCGGAATCGCTCAAGACCGAACAATCGTGAATGACTCGGTGGCCGATGGGCGCTATTCTTTCCTCTCCAATGCCGTCTCACTCTCTGTCGGATACCACTTCTAAACAAACAGGGGACATTGCCGTGAACGCGTTCGCGCCTGCCGAAGGCGCGCCCTTGAAGCCCGTGCTCCTGGTCGTCGATGACGAAGAGGGGCCCAGGCAATCGGTGCGCATTATTTTCAAGGACGAGTACCAGGTGCTCCTCGCCAATAGCGGCGAGCACGCCATCGAGCTCGCCCGCCAGCACCAGATCTCCGTCGTCGTCTGCGACATCCTCATGACCGGCATGAACGGCATCGACGTCCTCAAGGAATTAAAGGAGATCGACCCAGCCATCGAGGTCATCATGCTCACCGCCTACGAGACCATCGAGACCGCCCGCCAGGCCCTCCGCCACGGCGCGTGCGATTACCTCAACAAGCCCTTCGACGTCCAGACCATGCGTAGCGCCGTCGCCCGCGCCCGTCAGAAGCATGAGATGGCCTGCGAGTTTCATCGCAGCAACGAGACCTTGCGCGCCCTCCAGCAGGAGATTCAGGACCAGCGCGTCAAGGAGGAGATGATGAAGACCAAGGGCGAGATTTACGCCAGCGTCCTCCACGATATCAACAGCCCACTCACCGTCATCTCCGGTTTCGTCGATATGATCAATCGCTCCCTCGGCGATGGCAGTCGCGTCGAGGGCGAGAAACTCGAGACCATCAAGGGCGACCTCAACAAACTCACCGGCCAGGTCGGACGCTGTTTCGAGATTTCGCGCCGCTATCTCTCATTCCTCCGCGACCGCGACCATTCCGGTTCCGACGAGGCCCGCGTCGGCCTCAATCAAATCCTCAGCGACCTCAAGGAATTGCTCCTCCGTCATCCCAGCTCCCGGGACAATCAACTCGCCGTCCACCTCCTGCCTCAGGAGCGCGTCGCGGCCATCAACGGCACCGACCTCCTCCAGATTTTACTCAACCTCACCATCAACGCCCTCACCTGCACCGACAAACCCCACCGCGTCGAGGTCAGCGCCCAATTCTTCACCGATGCCTTCAACACCGATCAATTCGTCGATGGCCCCGACCGTCGTTTCGTAAACAGGGAAGGCTTCCTCAATCAACCGCCGCTCATCGCCATCTCCGTCCAGGACGACGGCCCCGGCATCCCCCCCGGCATATTTGCAAAAATGTTCGAGACCAAATTCACCACCAAAGCTCCCGACAAGGGAACCGGCCTCGGCCTCTCCATCGTCAAGCGCCTCGTCAAAGGCGGCCAGGGCGCCATCCATTTGCAAACAGCCGTCGGCAGAGGCTCGACCTTCACCGTCTGCCTCCCGAGCGAAAGCACCGCCGGCTAGTCGCCGCATCCGCGCGCCAGCGTTCAGCCTGCCGAAGGCCCTGAGCCTGTCGAAGGGGTCCGCCCGGGCTTTCGCCCCTGGGTCCAATTCCGCCCGAAACCTCTCCAGCCCGCCCGCTAAAGGCCAAAGGCCCGTCCTCATAAAAGCCTGGGGCAACGCCCCAGGTAACTCCGCCCAGATCGGCCAAGCCCTGAAGGGGCGGTTCATTTCACGCGGCCACAGTTTTATTTAAAACGCCTTAGCAATTTCAGATTAGCAATTAGCAATCTCTCCATTCCTCCCACAAATCTTTCGAATTTCGTCCCGCGACTGCGGGATCGATTTTCGAATTTCTAATTTGTCCCCCCGCCCGCCCATCCATTAAATCACACCAGCAATCCCTCCTCATGCCCCCCGCCAAAAACGAGCCGCCCCCGTGGACACAGGACACCACCGAGCCGCCCGTGATCGAGGAAACAGACGATCTCCAGGCCGTCGAATATTTCAAAAAAGCCCGCCAGGCCCTCACCCACCAGCTTTCAAAAGTAATCGTCGGCCAGGAAGAAGTGATCGACCAGCTATTGATCGCCATCTTCACCCGCAATCACGCATTGCTCGTCGGCGTCCCCGGCCTCGCCAAGACCCTCCTCGTCTCGACCCTCGCCCAGACGATGAACCTCGCCTTCAAGCGCATCCAGTTCACCCCCGATCTCATGCCCAGCGACATCACCGGCACCGAAGTCATCCAGCAGGACCCGCGCACCGGCGAGCGCTCCTTCCGCTTCATCCCGGGCCCCATCTTCGCAAACGTCGTCCTGGCGGATGAAATCAACCGCACCCCGCCCAAGACCCAGGCCGCCATGCTCGAGGCCATGCAGGAGCGCCGCGTCACCGTCGCCGGCACCATCCACAAACTCCCCGACCCCTTCTTCGTACTCGCCACCCAAAATCCCATCGAGCAGGAAGGCACCTATCCCCTCCCGGAGGCGCAACTCGACCGCTTCCTCTTCCTCATCACCATCGATTATCCCGACGCCGGCGAAGAACTCCGCATTATGAAACGCGGCGCCGGCGGCGAGAAACCCGAGGTCAAGCAAATCGCCGGCGTCGAGCACCTCCTCTATCTCCAGGGCGCCGTCGCGAGCATGCCCGTCGCCGATCACGTTTTCGAATACGCCCAAAAACTCGTCGCCGCCACCCGCGCAAAATCTCCCCAGGCACTCGATTTCTGCAAAAAATGGCTCACCTGGGGCGCCGGCCCGCGCGCCAGCATCGGCCTCATCATGGCCGCGAAAGCCCACGCCCTTCTCAAGGGCCAGGTCTACGTCGGCTGCCAGAATATCGCCGCCGTTGCGCTCCCCATCCTGCGCCATCGCATCGGCCTCAATTTCGCCGCCCAAAGCGAAGGTATGACCGCCGACATGATCGTGAGCAGGATCCTCGAAGCGATCCCGAAGAGCTGATGACCGATCCCCGTTTGCTCGACCCCGCCGTCATTCAGCGCGCGGAATTGCTCGGCCTCAACGCCCGCCAGATCGTCGAGGGCCACATGGCCGGCGCCCACAAATCTCCCCTCAGGGGCATGGCCGTCGAGTTCGCCCAGCATCGCGAATACACCCCCGGCGATGACCTCCGCCATCTCGATTACAAAGTCCTCGGCAGGACCGATCGCCATTACATCAAGCAATACGAGCAGGAGACCAATTTCGTCGCCCACCTCCTCCTCGATGGAAGCGAGTCCATGCAATACGGCTCCGGCGCAATCACCAAGTTCGAGTACGCCCGCCAGATGGCCGCCACCCTCGCCTACCTCATCCTCCTCCAGCGCGACGCCGTCGCCGTCAGCATCTTCGATTCCGCCGTATGGGACCGCCAGCCGCGCACCGACAACATCGGGCGCATCCACGACATCCTCCTCAAGCTCGCCGCCTTCGATCCCGGCGAACAAACCGATATCGGACGAATCCTCAATGACCTCGCCGTCGAATTGAAACGAAAAGGCATCGTCATCCTCATCTCCGACCTGCTCGACGACGAAGAGCGCGTATTGAAAGGCATCCAGCATCTCCTCTTCGGCGGCCACGAAGTCCTCATCTTCCACGTAATGGACCACGCCGAAATCGATTTCCCCTTCACCGGCTCGGTCGAGTTCGTCGGCCTTGAGCGGCTCTCCCGGCTCACCACGCAACCTGCCGCCGTCCGCAAAAGTTATTGCGCCGAAGTTCAGGCCTTTCGCGATCGTGTGCGCATCGCCTGCGAGCGCAACCGCTGCCACTACGTCTTCGTCGACACCAGCCAGCCCTGGGGCGACGTCCTCAGTCGCTACCTCGCCTTCAAAAGAAAAAAGCACGGCGGCCCCAAAACTCCTCATCAATCCGGCTCCTGTAAGTTAGAGCCGCGCATCATTGCCAAATAGCCGCCGTGCCCGCATCGAAATAGCGCAGCGCCTTTCGATGCCCTTCTTCTCCCCCCGGTTCTCCGGCAGATTAAATAGAAACTGCATCTAATGATGGCAGTTCGACCTTCCGAGCGCCCGCCCGTCCTTTAGGTCCTTTCTGTCCTTTTCGTCCTTTCTCCGCAAGATACAGCCCCAGTTTTCTCTAATCAGTTCTACCGTGACAATTACGCTGGAGAGCCCCGCCACGCTGCCTGATACCTAAACGCAATGACGTTCCTCAACCCCTGGCTTCTTGCGGGAGCCGCGGCCATCGCCGCGCCCGTCATCATTCACATGATGGCGCGGCTCAGAGTGCGCAGGATCAATTGGGCCGCCATGCGTTTCCTCAAGGCCGCCGTCCAAAAAAACCGGCGCAGGCTGCGCGTCGAGGACCTGCTCCTCCTCGCCTTGCGCTGCCTCCTTCTCATCCTGCTGGCCGTCGCGCTCGCCCGCCCCGCCTTTCGTGCCGCGGGCGCCGGCGCCGTCGGCGGACCGCGCACGGTCGTCATCGCCCTCGACAATTCCTGCGGCATGGGCCTCACCGATGGCGGCGCCTCCCGCTTCGACAACGGACGCAAGGCCGCCACCCGGATCGTCGATTCCCTCCCGCCCGGCTCCCGCGCCGCATTTCTCCTCTTTTCAGACGTCTCCCGCCCCGTCATCGCCGAACCGGTCCCCGATCTGAACCTCGTCAGGAGAATGATCGCCGAAGCCCGGTTGACCGACCGCGCCTCGAATGTTCATCCGGTTATCCGCGAGGCGCTCGATATTTTGAAAAGGCACGCCCCGCCCGGCGGCGGCCAGTTATTCCTGATTACCGATGGCCAGATCACCGGCTGGAGCGACCTCTCCGCGATCCGCAACGAAGTCTCCGACTCCGGCGCGCATCTCGTCATCGTCGAGCCCGGCCCCGGCGATCAGCCAAATCTCGGCATTAGCGATCTCCAACTCGCCAGCCCGCTCGCCGTCGCCTCCCGATTCAGCATCGCCGTCACCAATTACGGCCGCGACGAAGCCCGCAATGTAACCGTCGGCCTCAGCATCGACGGCCAGCCCCCGGGCGACCAGGCCGTCATCGATTCCATCCCGCCCGGCGAAACCCGCGCCGTTTCGCTTTTCGCCAAGGCCAGGACACCCGGTTATCACGCCGTCACCGCGCAGCTTCCGCCCGATCACCTCGCCGCCGACGATCGCCGCACCATGGTCATCCGCGCCGCTGCCGAGGTCCGCGTATTGCTCGTCGCCGGCGACATGGGCGCCACTCCGCGCGAGGGCGACGCTTTCTTTCTCGAGCGCGCCCTCACCCCGGTGCCGCCGGAGGATCGCCCCGCCTATTTCATCCGGACGCAGACGATTTCCGCCTCCGATCTCGATGGCGCGAAATTCGCGGACTTCGACGCCGTCGCCCTCCTCAATGTGCCGCGCCTCGACGGCCATACGATTGGCGCCCTCGAGGCCTTCGTGCAAGCCGGCGGAGGCCTGATGTTTTTTCCGGGCGGGAACACAGACGTCAAATTCTTCGACTCAACGCTCGGAAGCGCCGGCGCCCTTGACGATTACCTGCCGGGCGAATCGGCAAACGACACCTCTGGCGGCAACGGCCCTTCGGCAGGCGGCGACGGATTTCTCCCCGCGGACATGGGCCGGCCATGGGGCGGCGCGCAAGGGCAGGGGACCTTCCGCACCTTGCAGGGACCGCCCTACCCGCATCCCCTCGTCTCGATCTGGCAGGACCCCGCCTCCGGCACGCTCACAACAGCCCGCTTTTACAAAGGCATCGCGCTTGAGCTCCCGCCCTCCGGCAGCGGAACGAACAACGCCGCCGCGCCCGTCACCATCCTCAAATACTCCGACGGCTCGCCCGCCATCGTCGAGCGCTCATGGGGCAGCGGTCTCGTAATCCAGTTTTCCAGCAGCGCCAATGCCGCATGGAATGATCTCCCCGCCCATCCCGCTTTCGTGCCGCTCATGCAGCGCGCGCTGGGCCGCCTCGTCACGCGCCGCGACGAAGGCCTCAATATTCGGGTCGGCGACAATTTCAATTACCCCGCCCCGCCCGACTGGCTCTACAAGGGCGTGACCATCGCCGGCCCTGGCGGCAAGGGTCAGCCCAAGGGCTCGGTCGCATTGGTCGCCGGCGCGCCGCTGTTGCGTTGCGGTGATACCGATTTCGCCGGCGCCTGCGACGTCGCCATCGCCACTGATCCGCCAACCAAACTCATCTTCGCCGCGCAAACCGACCCGGACGAATCCAAACTCGAGCCCGTCCCCGACATGGAACTCGAAACCCTCGCCCCCGGCACGCAAGTTATCCACTGGAATCCCGCCACGCCCGACGAACTGGTCTCCAGTGGCGACGGTCGCGAATTCTGGCCCCTCTTCGCCTCGCTCGCGCTCGCGGTGGCCTGCTGCGAATCATTCCTGGCCGGGAGGTTTAGCGCCGCCAAATGAAAGCCTTTCTCCTCCGCATGGCCGGCCTCGACCCGCGGCAGCTCGAGCGCGTTTCCGGCATGAGCCTCCAATTGCGAAACCCGGAGGCGCTCGGCTGGCTCGTCTTTTGCGCGATGCTATGCGGCCTCTACGCATGGTGGTCCTACTCGATGCAGGATGCCCATCGTTCGCTAGCGCCATGGCGCCGGTATGGTTTGATCGGCCTCCGCGCCGCGCTGCTCGGTCTCATTCTCCTCATGTTCCTCCGCCCGGTTCTCGCGCTCGATCTCCAGGAGCGCATCCGCCGCACTCTCATCCTTCTCGTGGACGCCACCAAAAGCATGAACTTCCGCGATCAACGCCTCGACGACGCCGACCTCAAGCGCGCCGAGATCGGCCTCGGCGTCATCAAAACCATGTCCCAACCGCTCGACCCAACCCGCCTGGCCGATGCGAAACAAATCTCCCGCGCCGATCTCGCCAAAGCCGTCTTGCAAAACCAGAACCTCAATTTGCTCGACGGCCTGAAGCGCAATTTCAACGTCGAGACATTCCTCTTCGGGCGCGCCCCCGCGTCCGTCGAAGGCCCATGGTGGCTCCTCGATTACCGTCCTTCCGCCGATGCCACCGCCATCGGCGATTCCGTCACCGCCGCGCTCGACCGCGAGCGCGGCCAGCCTCTTGCCGGCATTGTCCTCGTTACCGATGGCGGCAACAACACCGGCAGCCCGCCCGAGGATGCCGCCGCCGAAGCACGCCGCGAGGGCGTCCCCATTTACGCCTACGGAGTCGGCATCACCTCCCCGCGCGACATCATCGTCAGCCATATTTCCGCTCCGGCAATCGCCTTCGCAAAAGACGCCGTGACCGCCACCGTGCAATTGCGCGGCCAGGGCCTCGCCGGCCAATCCGGCCATCTCTCACTGAAATTGGGCAACGACGAAGTCGCCTCCGAGGATGTCCTCTTCACCGGCGCGGACCAGTTCGTTCCGATGACCTTCACCCCGCAAGCCAGCGGCGATTACATCCTCACCGCCGCCATCCCGCCGCGCGATGACGAGACTTCGCGCGACAACAACTCCGCCCGGCAGTTCATGCGCGTCATCGATTCGAAAATCAAGGTCCTCTACATCGAGCAGGCGCCCCGCTGGGAATTCCGCTTCCTCCAGCAGGTCCTGCTTCGCGACCCTCGCATCCAGCCCTCCTTCGTCCTCGTCGAGGCCGACCCCGGCATCGCGCGGGAGACCGGCTCCCCCTATCTCGATCAATTCCCCCAGGACAAACAGAGCCTTCTCAAATACGACATCGTCATCATCGGCGACGTGGACCCCAGGCTCTTCACCGCTGATCAATTGAGCGCGCTCGACGGGTATGTTTCCACCTTCGGCGGCGCATGCCTTTTCATCGCCGGCAGGAATTTCATGCCGGACGCCTGGCGCGGCTCCGTCATCGAGAAGATGCTGCCGGTCGAACTCGATCCCCCCGGCGGAGACCAATCGGAAAACCTCCCGATCCATCTCGAGTTAACCCCGCTCGGTCGCTCCAGCGAGATGCTCCGCCTCGCGCCCGATGAGGATTCCAACGCCGCCCTCTGGGCAAATTTTCCGCCAGTCTATTGGGATTACAAAGTCGCCCGCCCGAAGCCCGCCGCGCAAGTCTTGATCGACGATCGTGATTCCGCCCACGCATCGCCATTTGGCGATATGCCCGTCCTCGCCTCCCAGCAATACGGCGTCGGCCAGGTCTTTTACCTCGGCACCGACGATCTCTGGCGCTGGCGCCGCAATGAAGGCGTGGACGAGTATCCGCGCCTCTGGGGCCAGATCGTCCAGGGCGCCGCGCTCGCCCATCTCCTCGGCGCATCGAAGCGCACCCAGCTCTCCGTCGACAAGGAGCAATACAACGTCGGCGACCCCGTCACCGTCTTCGCCCGCATTTACAACGAGCGCTTCCAGCCCATTTCCGACGCCCAGATCCAGGCCGGGTTCACCGTCAATACCGGCACGAACAGCCCCCTGCCCGAGCAGACCGATCTAATGCTGCGCGCCGTTCCCGAGCAGCCCGGCATGTATCGCGGCGATTTCATGGCGGTCAAAGCGGGCCGCTACCGCCTCGCCACCTACGGCGATCCCGACACCGCCATCGAATTCAACGTCACAGAGCCGCAATTCGAGATCGGCGACACCGCGATGAACGAATCCCTCCTCAAACAAATGGCCGCCATCAGCGGCGGACGTTTCTTCCGCGAGGAGGATCTCGCCGGCCTCGTTAATTTCCTCGACCCCGCTCCCGAGACCCTGCACACCGCGCGCGACGTCGAGCTCTGGTCCTGCCCCTTCTATTTCCTCCTCCTCTGCCTCGTCGCCGTCACCGAATGGATTTTGCGCAGGAAGTGGAATTTGAAATAATCGCGCCCCATGATCCCTGCGGACACCCTTCCATTGGTCCAGTTGCGCCAGTTGCGCCTCCGGCTCATGGCCACCCGTGCCCGCCTGCTCTTCGTGACCGCCGCAACCGGCCTCGCAAAAACCGCTGCCGTATTGATCGGCGCGTTCGTCGCCGAGATGACGCTCGATTACCTCGTCCGCCTCCCGTGGCTCGCGCGCGCCTGCATCAGCCTGCCCGCCCTCGCCGGCGCGGGATGGATTTTATACCGCGAGGTCATCCTTCCCCTTTTGCGTGTGCCCGGCGATCACGCCATGGCCTGCGCCATCGAACGCGAATTGCCATTTTTCCAGACGCGCCTCATCGCCTCGATCCAATTGGGCGCCAGCAAGGAGGCGAAAAAGAGCGCGCTCGTCGGCGCCTTGCTCCGCGAGACCACCGCCATGGCCGTTGGTCGCGATTTTCGCAAGACCGTAAAAACACAAAAACTCCGCCACGCGCTCCGCGTCCTCGCGTGCGTCGTTGTGGCCGCCGCTTGCCTCGCATGGCAATGGCGCGGCCTCGGCGGAATCCTCCTCGACCGCGCCCTGTTGCTCACCACCCGCTTGCCGAGCTGGACACAAATCGACCAAATCTACTGCGCAACAAAATTAGCCGCCGGAGATGATTTGAAAATCGACGTGCAAGCCTCCGGCATTCTGCCGCGGACCGGCGCCGTCATCGCCCAAAGCGGCACGACCTTCAGCGAGTACAAGCTCGATCCCGCCCCCCCGCACGGCTCGATCTTTCACGCCGTGATCCGCGACGTCCCCGCCTCGCTCACCTTCCGCGTCCGATTGAACGACGCCGAGAGCGACCCCATCGCCGTCACAGTCCTTTCCCCTCCCGTAGTCCTCGCCGTCCAATGCATCGAGGCCTGCCCCGCATACACAAAACTCCCGCCCGAGCCACGCCCCACCGGCGACCTCTCGCTCCTCGCCGGCAGCGTCCTCGATCTCGCCGTAACCGCCAACGAGCCCCTCGATCACGCAAGCGCCCACCTCGCCGGCCTCGAAAAAGACATCCCTCTCACCGTCGAGCCCGCAAACCCTCTCCAGGCCCGCGGCGGCATCCCTATTCCCAAGGACGGCCTCACCGGGTTCTCCCTCCATCTCATTGACATCAACGGAATCGCCTCCCGCGAAACCGCCGTCTACCCCATCGACATCATCCCGGACCGTCCCCCGACGATCCTCATCACCCACCCCGGCCCCGATGAAGTCGCAACCGCCGGCGCAACCGAAATCATCGGCTTCCACGCCGAAGACGACTTCGGCGTCGCCTCGGTGTTGCTCCATTACGTGGTCAATCAATCCCCCGAAAAAGTCATCTCATTCGACCTCGGCGGCGATACCCCGCGCCAGATCGACCGCCGCTTCGAATGGCAATTCGACTCCCTCAAGCTCTCCCCCGGCGCCATCATCGACTATTGGCTCGAAGCCGCCGACGCCAACAACGTCACCGGTCCTGGCCGCGGCGTGACCGGCCACGCCCGCATCAGAATCGTCACCCCCGACGAAAAGCGCGCCGAGCTTACTGGCCGCACGAACGACACCCTCGACTCCCTGACCGGCCTCACCCAGGAAGAAGACGACCTCTCCTCAAAACTCGGCGCCCAAATCCTCGCCGTCCCCCAGCCCGCGCCATGAAACCCCTCATCGCCTCACTGGCACTCATAACCCTCACGAGTCCCATCTCCGCCCTCGCCGACCTCCGGCAATCCGCCCAGAGCCAGGAACAAATCCGCGCCGAGGCCAATCAGCTCCTCACCCGCCTCGACGATCTCCTCTCTGAGTACTCCCGCAATGGCCTCGCCGCGGGCGAAGACTACGACTCCCTCAAGAACGTCCGCGACTCCCTCGGCGACTTGAGCACCCGGGAAATGGAGCAAGCCGCCGCCCTCTTGACCCAGGCCCAAGCCGGCGCCGGCGCAACCGAAGACATCGCCAAAGCCTACGCCGAGCAAAAAGACATTTCCCTCAAGCTCAAGCAAATCCTCGCCGCCCACCAGCGCCTTCAGGACGTCGACGCCCTGGCCAAATCCGTCAGCCAGCTCGCCGCGCGCCAATCCGCTAACTTGAGCGCCGCAATCGACGTTCGCCGTCTCGCCGCCCAAGACACATCCGCCAACGGCAAATCCGCCGTCACCGCCTCCGCCCAGGCCCAGCAGGCCGAGCAGACCGATATCGCCGGCGAGGTAAAACTCCTCGCCGGCCAACTCGACCAAATCGCCGCCGATTCCGGCGAGCCCAAGTACAAATCCGCCGCCGGAAATCTCGACGACGCCCAGCCCTTGGCCGCATCCGCCGCCACTTCCCTCAACACCTCCGACCTTGAAGGCGCCGTCTCCGCCGAGTCCTCCGCCCGCGAAAAACTGGTCGCCGTTGCGCGCGCCCTCGCTCCCGCTCCCGAGCCCGGCGGCGCTTCCAGCGCCGAGGCCGGCCAGTTGATAGACCTCGCCCGCCGGCAGCGCGCGATCCTCATCCGCACCTCTTCCCTCACCACCATGCTTAGTCGCGTCGCCGGCCAGCAGACCCAGGATGCCGCGGACAGGGCCATGTACGACCAGCTCAGCCTCCCCGCCGCCGCCCTCACCGTTCACCTCGCCCAGCAGGGCATCACCGGCGCCACCCCCATCGACCAAATCCGCAACGCGCCCGAGATGCGCCAATTCCTCGCCGCCCGCGCCGATGCCTTGAAGCGCGAGGCCGATGCCGTCCGCGCCGGCATCGCATCCGCTCAGGCCGACGAAGCCGCGCTCGCCGCGAAGGCGCAAATCGCCGCCCAGGATTTGGCGCAGCTTTCGAAACCCGCCTCCATCCCAATGTCAGACGCGCTCAACCAGATGAACGCTGCGAGCGAAGCCCTCGCCCAACCCGACGGCAATGCCGCAGTACAGGCCGAGACCAACGCCCTCGCCCAGTTGGCCGAGGCCGCCAATCTCGCCGCCCGGGCCGCGCCGCGGTCCCAGTCCGATGAAAACCGCCTCCGCCAGTTACAGCAGCTCCAGAAGCAGGCCCAGGCTCTTGCCGCCGGCGAATCCGCGGCCCTCCAGCAAGCCCAGCACCCGCAGACCCCTCAATCCATCGCAGCCTCCGCCGCATTGCAGGATGATCTCGCCGCCCGCACCGAAGCCTTGCAGGAAGCCGCCGCGTCCGAGTCGCCAAACTCCCCCGTCGCAACCCCGCTCCAAAACGCCGCCCAGGCCATGCAATCAGCCGCGCAATCACTCCAGAACGGCTCCGCATCCGCCGCCGCCCAGGCCGGGCAAGACGGGCAAAAGGCATCGCAAAACCTCCAGGCCGCCGCTCAACAACTCGCCCAGGCCGCCGCCGCAGCCCAGCGCGAGCAACAGCAACTCGCCGCCATGGAGAAGCAAATGCAATGGATGGCCAAACTGATTGCCGGCCAGCAGCAGACAAATCTCGCGACCGCCGCCGCCGTTGCAAATCAGGGCGCACCCGGACCCTTGGCCCAACAGCAGGCAGCCGTGCGCAAGCAAACCGACACCGTCCGCCAGTCCATGGCCGCCACCGCCCCGGACGCCGCAAACGCGCTCGACCGCGCAGGCGCATCCATGGGCGGCGCAATCCAAAAACTGAACGACGAAGGCCCGGATCAAGCCCAGCCGTCGCAAAAGTCCGCTCTCGACGCCCTCGCCCAGGCCCAGGATGCCCTCGCCGACAAGATTCAGCACACCGCGCAGGATTTGGGCGAGGCCGATTCTCCCGCCGCAACCGCTGCCCAGCGCGAGGCGCTCGACAGAGCCCAGGCCGCCGCCCAAGCCGCGCAATTGGCCATGAATTTTGAAAACACCGGCGTCACCCGCTCCGCCGGGCAGCAACTCTCCCAGGCCGCCCAATTCGCCGCCGCCCTCAGCGCCCTCGCACAGACCCTTCCGCAGCCCGCCCGCGCCTCCGCGCGCGATGCCGGCCAGGACTTCCTCGCCGCCGCCGCCGCCTCCAGCGGCGACCGGCAGCAGTCGCAATCCCAAGCCGCGCAAGGCCGGCAGGCCTTGCAGATGGCCGAATCCGCCCTGAGCCAAAACCAGGGTGGCATCGGGCAATTGTCCCAGGCCTCACCCCAATCCCAACAGCCCGGCCCCTCATCCCAGCCCGGTGCGGGCCCGCCCCGCACCAGCGGCCGTAGCGACGGCGCCAGCGACCGGGGCCGGCAGGACAAAGCCGGCGCCGCCCACCCCGGCATCGCGCAATCACAAGGCGCGGGCCAGTTCCTCGCCCTCCCGGACCGCGATCGCCCCGCCCTCCAGCAATCGCAATCCGAAAAGTATCCGCCCGAGTACGGCCCGATGGTTGAGCAATACATGCGCAGCCTCTCGAACGATTCTGGAGGCAATCAATAGCATGGCGCTCGTAAGCCGCATCATTTGCGCGATCGCATTCGCCTCGCTCGCCTCGCCCGCGATGGCCCAGGACGTAATCGGCCCCGATGCCGTCGATTCCGAAACCGCCGGCGTCATCCACGGCGCCCTCGAGTACCTCGCCGCCCAGCAGGGCCTCGATGGTTCCTGGACCCAGGCCGCCGGTTCGGAGGCCTATCCCGTCGCGATGACCGGCTGTGCCCTCATGGCATTCATGGGCTCCGGCAATCTCCCCGACGAAGGCGAATTCGCCCACAACGTCACCGCCGGCATGCAATACCTCCTCGATCAAATCGAATCCAACGGCCTCTTCCGCAGCGTCGATCAAGGCCGCTACATGTACAGCCACGGCATCGCCACCATCGCCCTCTGCGAGTTGTACGGCCAGACCAGGTCGCCATTATTGCGCCAGCGCCTTTCGCTCATCGTAAATGCCGTCATCAGTGCGCAGAGCCCGCAGGGTGGCTGGCGTTACGAGCCCCAGTCCAGGGACGCCGATATCTCCGTCACCGTCCTGCAAATCGCCGCCCTTCGCGCCGCGAAAAACGCCGGCATCGAAGTCCCCCAGGTTGTCATCGACCGCGCCATTGCATTCATCGGCCAATGCTACAACGATTCCGCCGGCGCCTTCTCCTATCAACCGCACGGCGACGTCGGTTTCGCGCGCACCGCCGCCGCCATTTACTCCCTCCAGCTTTGCGGCCTTTACGATGATCCGCGTGTCGCGAAAGGCTCCGATTACCTCTTCGCCAACGACGACGAAAACGACCAATGGTGGCCCTACGGCTGTTCCTACGCCGCCCCCGCCCAATACATGATCGGCGGCGACACATGGCGCCGCTGGTACGGCGAAATGAAGGCAAAACTCCTCTCCTCCGTCATCACCGACGGCAACACCAGCCATTGGGACGACAGAGCCGCCCGCGAACTCGGCCCCATCTACGACACCTCAGTCTTCGCCACCATCCTCGCCATCCCGTGGCATTACATACCTCTATATCAAAGATAACCCGGCGCCCTGCCGCGGTAACGCCCTGACTTGCCCACGGATGTCTCTGACAGGCCGAAGGCCTGTATGGATATTAGAGCCGTTTAAGTAATTCTGTGGCCACGCACCGCACTCGGCACGCTCCGCTGTGAACCCGAAGGGTTCAAAGAGCGGTAGCCGGGGGTTGAATGGAGCGCCAGCGAAATGATACCCCCGGTATCCCGCCATAATGCGATACGACCCCGAAGGTGGTCGCAGACCCTCTCCCATCGGAATCCAGCGGCTACATATTTCTTTAAACTGCTCTAACTTTTTGTGTAGCCGCCCCTGCCCGCCGAGGCGGCGGAAGGGAACAGCGGTGGCTGGAGGGTGGGCGAGCACGAGGCGGCGGAAGGGAACAGCGGCGGCTGGAGGGTGGGCGAGCAGCGCCCGCGGGAGGATGCGGGCGGGCGTCCTTTATGTCCTTTCTCCACAAAACACGGCTACAGTTTTCCCTAAATCGCCCTGATCGGATGAAATTGCATAACTTCCGCCCCTATTCCCTCTTCACATAAGTAATCGCCGCGATCAACGCCCCCTGCGGATCGCTCAGGATCGCGAATCGCCCCACGTCCGGCACATCCATCGGCGGCACACAAACCTTGCCCCCCAGCGCTTCCGCCAGCTTCACCGTTTCATCGATATTATCCACCGTCACATAAGCCGTCCACGCGATCGGCGCGCCCGTCGGCGCCTGCATCACGCCTCCCACCATCTCCTCGCCCGCTTTGACAATGGTGTAGTCCATCTGCCCCATGTGCTTCACCTCGGTGCTCCAGCCAAAGAGCTTCGTATAAAACTCCAGCGCTGCCTTCGGATCGCTCGTCGTCAGTTCATTCCAACTGAACGCTCCATGCTTCAAGTATTCTTCCATACAGTGTTGTTCTTTCTTTTGTGTTATCCCGGCGCCGCCGGCGGTGGTCCCACCAGCGACTCATATACTTTTTCATACTCCGCCGCCGCATTGGCCCACGAGAAATCGCACTTCATCCCCTGCCGCTTCAGCCCCTCCCACGCCTTCGCGTCCGCGAAATGGTCCTTCGCCCGCACCATCGAATCCCACAGCGCCTCCGGCGTGTACGCATAAAAAAGAAATCCGTTCCCCGCCCCCGTCGTCGGGTCATAATCCGTCAATATCTGGTACAGCCCCCCCGACGCCCGCGCGATCGGCGCCGTCCCATACTTCAGCGCGTACATCGCCGCCAGCCCGCACGGCTCGAAGTGCGACGGGATCAGCATCACATCTCCTCCCGCATAGATCTGGTGCGACAGCGCACCGTCCATCCGCCGGCAAAACGCGAACCGCCCCGGGTTCCGCTTCGCCGCCGCCGACAGCTCCCATGAATAATCCGCGTCTCCCTCCCCCAGGATCACCAGCCGCACATCGTCCGCCAGCAGCCGGTCCAGCAGCGGGATCAGGATGTCGAATCCCTTTTGCTCCGCCAGCCGCGTCACCATGCAAAAGACCGGCCCGCGCGGATTCTCATCCAGCCCCAGCCCCTTCAGCAGCCCATCCCGGCACGCCCTCTTTCCCGCGAGCGATCGCTCATCATATTGCTTCGCGATGTACCGGTCCGTCGCCGGATTCCACGTCTTGTAATCCGCTCCATTCAGAATCCCCTTCAGCTTCCCCGCATGCTCCCGCATCACCGCGTCCAGTCCCGCGCCGAATTCCGGCGTCCGGATATCGCGCGCATACCGCTCGCTCACCGTCGTGATCGCGTCCGCGTAAAGAATCCCACCCTTCAAAAAATTGATCCGCCCGTAAAACTCAATCCCCGTCGGCGCGAAATACGACCCCGGCAGATTCGTCAGCCCAAAATCCACTCCCCAGAAACTCCCCTGGTACGCGATGTTGTGGATCGTCAGCACCGTCTTGAACGGCAATTGCTTTTGCCGGATGAACACCGGCGCCAGCGCCGTCTGCCAGTCGTGGACGTGTACGATATCCGGCGCCGGAATCACCCTTCGCGCCAATTCCACCGTCGCCTTCGAGAAAAAAATAAACCTCTCCGCATTGTCGTCGTACGCGTGCCCTTCCGTCCCGTAGATTTCCTCGCGGTCGAAAAAATCATCCCGCCGCACGAAAAAAATTTGCGTCTCATTCGGCGCCTGCGCCTCCAGGATTTGCGCTTCCAGTTGCCGCGCTCCCACCTCGATCGTCATCGTCACCCCCGTCGGCTCCGCGCCCAGCGCCGTATTCTCCCGGATCGCTTTATAATAAGGCAGCACCACGCTCACCTCGTGCCCGCGCCGCTGCAATTCCGCCGGCAATCCCTCCAGCACGTCGCCCAGTCCGCCGGTTCGGGCGAGGGGGGCCATTTCCGACGCGGCCATCAGAATTCGCATCCCCTCAGCATGCAGGCGCCCCGCTGCTCAAGGGAAGAAAAATGGTGTCTTAAACACCGTCCAAATCTCGCTTGTCAACCCGGGGACCCTTGTTAGAGTCGCCCACTCGCAACACCGCCTTTTTACGAAGCAGCACGCATGAATCTTGGCGACCTCCTCACGGTTGAACAGATACTCCCTGAAATGAAATCCACCGAGCGATGGAGCGCCATCGTCGAATTGGTGGAACTTCTCGTTTCTCAGGGCAAAATCAGGTCCGAAGACAAGGAAATCGTCCTCTCCGCTCTTCGCGCCCGCGAGGAGACCATGAGCACCGGCATCGGCTTCGGCATCGCCATCCCGCACGCCTCATCCGACCGCGTCTTCAATGTCGTCGCCGCCTTCGGCCGCTCCTCCCACGGCATCGAGTTCGAGTCTCTCGACAACGCCCCAGTCCGCTTCATCGTCCTCTTCGTCGTGCCGAAGGACCAATTCCAGACCCATCTCCGCACCTTGGCCGCCATCGCGAAATTCCTCAACGACCGCTCCGTGCGCGAGTCCCTCGGCGCCGCCCACACCGCCGAGGAAATCCTCCAAATTTTCAAGAAGCCGTAGCGGATGGACACCATTCCCGCGGTGCTCGAGGCCCGGCTCCGCGCCGCGCTCGAGCCCTTAGGTCCTTTCGGTCCCTTGGAGCCCGTCGTCACCCTCGCCACTGATTCCCGCTTCGGCGACTACCAAACAAACATCGCCATGCTGCTCGCAAAGCAGCAGCGCGCCAATCCCCGCGACATCGCCCGCCGCATCATCGAGAGCCTCGACGTCGCCGGCATCTGCGACCCGCCCGAGATCGCCGGCGCCGGCTTCATCAATTTCCGCGTCACCCCCCCCCATCTCCAGCAGCGCCTCGCCGCCGTCGCCGCCGATTCCATGCTCGGCGTCCCGCCCGCCGCCGCGCCGCAAACAGTCGTCATCGATTTCTCCAGCCCCAACGTCGCAAAACCCATGCACGTCGGCCACATCCGCAGCACCATCCTTGGCGATACCCTTTCCCGCGTCGCCCGTTTCCTCGGCCATCGCGTCATCGCCGATAACCACATCGGCGACTGGGGCACCCAATTCGGCATGGTCATCTACGGCTGGAAACACTGGCGCGACCAATCCGCAATCGAAAATTCTCCCGTCGAAGAACTCGTCCGCCTCTACAAAAAAGCCAACGCCCTCGCCGAGACCGATCCCGAAGTCCGCCGCGAGTGCCGCGAAGAGCTCGTCAAACTCCAGCAGGGCAACCCCGAGAACGTCGAGATTTGGCGCCAATCCGTCGCCCTCTCATGGCGCGAATTCGAAAAAATCTACACCCAGCTCGACGTCCATTTCGACGAGCACCTCGGCGAGAGCGCCTACAACGACCGCCTCGCCCCCCTCGTCCAGCGCCTCCTCGACCAGGGCATCGCCGAGATCAGCGAAGGCGCCGCATGCATCTTCTTCCGCGACATCCCCGCCCTCGCCGACAAGCCCTGCCTCATCCGCAAGGGCGACGGCGGCTTCCTCTACGCCACCACCGACCTCGCCACCATCGAGTACCGCATCGAGCGCTGGCATCCTGACCAAATCTGGTACGTCGTCGGCGCCCCGCAGCAACTGCACTTCGATCAAGTCTTCGCCGCCGCCCGCCGCATCGGCATCCACGCCGGCCTCCGCTTCATCCCCTTCGGCAGCATCCTCGGCGAGGATCGCAAACTCATGAAAACCCGCTCCGGCGACAACGTCTCCCTCGCCAGCCTCCTCTCCGAGGCCCAAGAGCGCGCCCTCGCCCTCGTCGAGCAAAAGAACCCCGGCCTCTCCGGCCCCGAAAAACTCGAAATCGCCCGCGCCGTCGGCATCGGCGCCGTCAAATACGCCGACCTCTCCCAGGCCCGCATGACCGATTACATCTTCTCCTGGGAAAAAATGCTCTCCTTCCACGGAAACACCGCCCCCTATCTCCAAAACGCCTACGTCCGCGTCCGCTCCATTTTCCGCAAGCTCGACACCCCCTGGCTCCCGCCCACCTCAATCACCCTTCAAGAGGCCGCCGAGCTGACCCTCGCAAAAAAGCTCATCCAATTCGCCGAGACCGTCCCCCAGGTCCTCGACGACTTCCGCCCCAATATCCTCGCCAATTACCTCTTCGAGCTCGCCGACACCTTCCACACCTTCTACGAAGCCTGCCCCGTCCTAAAAGCCGATGAACCCGCCCGCGGCACCCGTCTCGCCCTCTGCCACCTCACTGCCCGCATCCTGCACAAAGGCCTCGACCTAATGGGCATCCGCGCCCCCGAGCGCATGTAATTTAACAGGATGCAACTATATGACACTGTAATACTTATGCACCACATCCTGTAAATCTTGTTCATCCTGTCCAAATTCTTCCGTCACCCTTCCCCCACAAACGGATTCCCCGTCCTCTCCCTCCCGATCGTCGTCGCCGGCCCGTGCCCTGGCAGCACCTTCACATCATCCCCCAGCGGGAACAGCTTCCTCCTGATCCCCTCAAACAACAGATCCCTGTCCCCTCCCGGCAAATCCCACCTTCCCACCCCCCCCGAGAACAACACATCCCCCCCAAACAAAATCCGCTCCCCATTCGCAAAAAAACACAGGCTCCCCGGGCAATGCCCCGGCACCTCCAGCACCTGGAACTCCACCCCGCCCAGTTCCCTCTGCGCCGTCTCCGTAATCATCACATCCGGCGTCAGCGTCTCAATCTCCATCGCAAACCCGAATCGCTGGAAAAAATCCGGCTCCGACACCATCGGCACCGTCTCCGGGTGGCATCCCACCGGGCACCCATGCTCCCGCTGGATCCGCGCCGCGTCCCACACATGATCGATGTGCCCGTGCGTCAGCAGCAGCAGCCTCACCTTGTGCCCCCGCTCCGCCAGCCAGTCCGCCGCCTCCTGCGGCGCATCGATCAGTATTCCCGTCTCCGGCAGAAAAAAGCAGTTCGTCTCAAACATCCCCCCCGTAAAACTATCTATGGTCATCATATGGATTTAAGCCGCCCAGCCGCCCCATAGGGAAGGCCATTCGCACCCATTCGAACATCCCCAGGCATTCTCAAAGTACCCCCTTGGTCTAAAATTCGCCTTGGAGGTGGTTCGGAATAGGCTGTAGGGTGCCCTATTCACCGGATGTACACCGGTTATCCATCGATTATTATATATGCCTGAGAGAGCAAAAGAGCGGAAGAGCAAAGGGACGCTAATGGCCGAGGAAACCCGGGCGCAGGCTAATCATCTTACAGATGAAGAGCGGCACCGCTTCATGGGCAAGGCCCTGGAACGGATTTACAAGAGCGGACATGGCAGCAAAGTCCCTGCTAGTCGCCGTTGATACGAACGTCCTCCTTGATCAAGCCCTTGCCGACGAGGATGTCCTCGACGCTTTGCAGATCATCAGGGAGAGGATGTCGTCCACGAGGTTTATAGTCACTCCCACGGTCCTCGAAGAACTCGGAAGGCAGGCGGACGAAGACCCGAAGCCGGCCAAAAGGGAAGCCGCCGGTCGCGTGCTTGATCATCTCATTGAGTGGGGATACGAACCGCTCAATGTCATTCCGGTAGGGAAGGGAATCGTTGAGCAAATCAGCTTCAAACTGCGAAGCCGGGGAGTCATCCCGGATGAGGAGGAAAATGACGCCTCGTTGACCGCCGAGGCAGCGTTGCTTGGCTGTGGTATGCTGCTGACGAGCGACTCCCACCTCCTTGACGCGCAAGCACATCCAAAATTCCGTGAAATCCTCAAGAGTTGCTCGGTCGACGGAGAAAATATTGTCATCGCGAAACCCCGCGCCATCGTCACCAGATTTTTCAAAAGACGTTAAGTGACATCGCTCCCGGATGAACTTCAATCCCCCCCCCAAAAAGCCCTCGCCGGCCGTCAGTTGGGGCATTTTGCCCCAATCCTTCTCAAAAAACCGGCCCAACGCCGCATTTGATTTCCCCGCCTTTTCTGTCACTGTGAAAGACTTTCGTCCAATGAAGCCATTCCGCTGTCTGCTCCTCTCGCTCGCCACCTCCATCGCTTTCCTCGCTCCGGCAGGTGGCTATCGATCCTTCGCCGCCGACAGCGGCCCCGACCCTGGCGAGATTTGCACCTCCGTCGCCCGCCTCCTCGAGGAAGGCCATTACTCGAAGCAAAAGCTCGACGACACCATGTCCCGCAGGTTCCTCGCGAACTACCTGGACGCCCTCGACTTCAACCGCCTCTTCTTTACCCAGCAGGACGTCGATGCCTTTACCGCCAAATACGACACCGCCCTCGGCGAAGACGTCCTCCTCGGCAATCCTGATCCCGCCTTCGACATCTACAACGTCTACAAGAAGCGCGTCGAAGACCGCGTCGCAAAGGTCAAGCAACTCCTCGCCGCCACCACCTTCGACTTCACCAGGAACGATTCCATGGAGCTCAACCGCTCCAAAGCCCCATGGCCCAAGGACGACGCCGACGCCGACCGCCTCTGGCGCCTCCGCCTCAAAGGCGAATATCTCCAGGAAAAACTCGCCGATCACGCCGTCGATCCTCCCGCAAAAGTCCTCCAGCGCCGCTACGACCAGTTGCTCACCGACCTCCACGAGAACACCAACGAAGACGTCATCCGCGACTTCCTCACCACCCTCGCCCAGACCTACGACCCGCACTCAGAGTACCTCAGCAAGAGCGACCTCGAGAATTTCACCATCAACATGCGGCTCTCCCTCGTCGGCATCGGCGCCGTCCTCCACTCCGACGATGGCTACGCCCAGATCATGGAACTCGTCCCCGGCGGCCCCGCCGACCGCGATGGTCGCATCAAGGTCAATGACCGCATCACCGCCGTCGCACAGGGCAATGGCGACTTCGTCGACTGCGTCGGCATGAAACTCGACAAAGTCGTCGAAATGATTCGCGGCAAAAAAGGCACCACCGTCCGCCTCCAGGTCATCGCCGCCCGCGGCGCCGATCCCTCCCAGCGCAAAATCATCCCCATCGTCCGCGACGAGATCAAACTCAAGGAACAGGCCGCCAGGGCCGACCTCATCCAGCACGACAGCCCCAGCGGCGGCCCCCCCGTCCGCATCGGCTGGATCACCCTTCCCTCATTCTATGCCGATATGGAGAAAAGCGGCGATCCCGGCGCCACCAGCACCACCACCGATGTCCTCAGACTCCTCACTCGCCTCAAGCAGGAGAACATCAACGGCCTCGTCATCGACCTGCGCCGCAATGGCGGTGGCTCCCTTGACGAAGCCGTTAAACTCACCAGCGCCTTCATTAAAAAAGGTCCCGTCGTCCAGGCAAAAGACGCCAACGGCGGCATCCACATCTCCCGCGACCGTGACTCCACCCTGCAATATGACGGCCCCCTCATCGTCCTCACCAATCGCCTCAGCGCCTCCGCCAGCGAGATCTTCGCCGCCGCACTTCAGGATTACGGACGCGCCATCATCATTGGCGACCAGAGCACCTTCGGCAAAGGCACCGTCCAGACCATGCTCGAGATAGGCAAATTCATTCCCTTCCTCGGCAGCGATCCCTCCGACGCCGGCGCCCTCAAACTCACCATCCAGAAATTCTACCGCATCGCCGGCGGCTCCACCCAATTGCGCGGCGTCATCTCCGATATCCGGCTCCCCTCCCTCTACGATCACCCCGATCTCGGCGAGAGCGCCCTCAAGGACCCCATGCCCTACGACGAAGTCCCAGCTGCCCAGTACGACAAATGGGATCACACCCTTCCCATCAAGGAACTCCGCACCCGTAGCGAGGCCCGTGTCGCCGATAGCCGCGAATTCACATGGATTTCCGAGGACCTCGCCCGCACCAAACAAAACATCGCCGACAACACCATCTCCCTCAACGAGAAAGCCCGTCGCGATCAAATGGCCGCCGACAAGGCCCGCGAAGACACCCGCATCGCCGGGCGCATCAAACACCCCGATCCCACCGACAAAGTCTATCGCATCACCCTCGACAACGTCGACAAGCCCAGCCTCGAACTCGCCGCCAACCTCACCGGCAAAAAAGCCGCCGCCGCCGTCGATGACGGCGACAGCGACGATTACGATGACGACGAAGTCACCCAGACCGACAAGCCCGAAGTCTTCGACCCCATCCGCAACGAGACCCTCAACATCATGAGCGACTTCATCGAGTTGAACGGCGCCCCCCGCACCGCCAGTACCACCAGCAGCATCAGCACCGGCAACTAAGCCACTCTTCTCCGGCCGCAATATTGCCGATCATCAATTGCCTTCCCCCCGCTCAACTTGACCGCCGCCTGCTCGATTTCGACTGCCGCGTATTGACGCCCCACCCGCGCTCAATCAGCAATCATCAATCACAGATCAGCAATGTCCTCGCGTTCGACCTGAACGCCGCGTATCGACGCCACCCGCGATCCCAATTAGCAATTTCAGATTAGCAATAGGCAATCCTCAGTTCCCCCCCTTCACCCTCTTCGCAATATCCAGCTCGATAATCCCGTACTTCCCCTCATAACTCTTGATCGCGCTCGCCAGGTGCAGCGCCAGCCGCTTCGCCCCGTCGTGCGACATAATGATCCGGCTCTCCAGCTTTAGCGGCTCCGACAGAATCGGGCCGAAAAAATTCGGATTCATCCCAAAATCCACAATCATCTCATTCGGCGTCTGGGCGATCCGGCAGATATTCGCATACGTCGTCTTTAGGTTGTCGGTGTTGATCGTGGGGGAATTTTCCTCCACGCCTGTTTGTGTTGTTTCTTCGGCCATGGGAGACTTCTTTCCCATTCGCACCCTCGCGTCAATGGATTCATCGCCTTGAACAGCACACAGGCCATCCTTTTGCGCCGCATCCGCCTCGGCGACACCAGTTGGATCGTCACCTGGCTCACCCACGCCCATGGCCGCCTCAAGACCGCCGCAAAAGGCGCCCGCCGCCCCCGCGGCCCCTTCGCCGGCAAGCTCGACCTCTTCTTCCTCGCCGACATCACCTACACCCCCAGCCGCAAGAGCGACCTCCACACCCTCCGCGAGACCGTCCTCCTCCGCCCATTCGATGGCCTCCGCTCCGATTACCTCCGCACCCAGCTAGCCGCCTACTTCGTCGAGCTCATCGAACTCGTCACCGAGCCCGAGCATCCCGTCCCCGAGCTCTTCGACCTCCTCCTCCGCGCCCTCGCCTACCTCGACACCGGCCAGCCCACCTCGCGCGCCCTCCTCCATTTCGAGGGAGAACTCGCCCGCCTCCTCGGCATCCACGGCCAGCCCCGCGCCACCCCCATCCTCGCCATCGCCCGCGCCTGCAACACCATCCCCTCCACCCGCCCCGCCCTCCTCAAGCGCCTCGCCTCCTCAGCCAAACCGCCGCCCCATTGACGGCTTGGGACGCCTTTTCAATTGCCCCCGCAGCGACACTGGCGTATCTGGTGACTCGGTCGCATTCTGCCCGCATGAGCACTCAAGAGATCATTGCCGAGCTTACAAATCTCAATCCCGACGAATTACAGTTGGTGAAGCAGAAGCTCGCCGAATTGGAGGCCGCCGCGCCCGAAAAGCCGCAAACCGGTTGGGGCGCCGCGTTGCTGGAGATTGCCGGATCCGCCGATGACCTTCCCGCCGATCTTTCAGTTAATCACGATCATTACCTCTACGGAACGCCAAAGCGCGAATGAAGCCGGTCTTTGCGGACACGGCATTCTTTCTCGCGCTCATCAACCCGCGTGACCGATATCACCAGTCCGCCACGAGGTTGAACTCGCGATTGAACGCCCCGCTCGTCACCACCGCTTGGGTGCTCCTGGAGTTTGCGAACGCCATCTCGGCCAGCCACGCGCGCAAGAGCTTTGAGCGAATCCTCGTGAGGCTGCGTTCCGAATCAGATGCAAAGATAATTGCTCCCGAACCGGATCTATTTGACCGCGGATGCGATCTTTACATCTCGCGTCCGGACAAGGATTGGTCGCTGACCGACTGCATATCCTTCATCGTCATGGAGGGCGAAGGGCTAACAGATGCGCTCACCGCCGACCGCCATTTCGAGCAGGCAGGATTCAAGATTCTGCTGCAAGATTAAGCCACGACGCGCTTTCGATCGCTCGCAGCCAGGCGCCCCGCCCCGGTGCCTTCCCCACCTTTGCTCCCTTGCTACCTTTGTGTTCAAAATCTCCTCCCCATGTCCCCCTGGCCCCGCAAAATCATCCACCTCGACATGGACTGCTTCTACGCCGCCATCGAGCAGCGCGATAACCCCGCCCTCCGCGGCAAGCCCGTCGGCGTCGGCGGCGCCCGCGATCGCCGCGGCGTTCTCACCACCTGCTCCTACGAGGCACGTCCCTTCGGCGTCCGCTCCGCCATGCCCACCTACCTCGCACTTCGCCTCTGCCCCGGGCTCATCGTCGTCCCCACACGCTTCGACGTCTACCGCCGCGAATCGCAGCGCGTCCGCGAAATCCTCGCCGCCTTCACCCCCCTCATCGAGCCCCTCTCCCTCGACGAAGCCTACCTCGACGTCTCCCATCTCCATCACGATCCCGCCGCCGTCGCATTCGAGCTTCGCGACCGCATCTTCGACCAGACTCGCCTCACCGCCTCCGCCGGCATCGCCCCGAACAAACTCCTCGCAAAAATCGCCAGCGACATCAACAAACCCAACGGCCAGTGCGTCGTCCCCCCCGCCCGCGTCGCCCCCTTCATGCACACCCTCCCCGTCCGCAAGCTCTGGGGCATCGGCGGCGTCTCCTCGGACAAACTCGAGGCTCGCGGCATCCGGACCTGCGGCCAATTGCAGCGCCTCTCCCGCATCGATCTCCACAAACTCTTCGGCCGCTTCGGCCTCGATCTCCACGACCTCTGCCGCGGCATCGATCCCCGCCCCGTCCAGCCCCATCGCCTTCGCAAGAGCCTCAGCACAGAGCAGACCTTCGTCCGAAACCTCACCACACTCCCCGAGTGCGAGCGCCGCCTCGCCATCCTCCACTCAGAGCTCGTGCGCGACCTCGCCCGCGTCCGCGATCCCCGCCCCATCCGCAAAGTCTTCATCAAAGTCAAATTCGCCAACTTCACCCGCACCACCGTCGAGCGCCTCGCCGCCGACCCCGCCCTTCCGACTCTCAACACCCTTCTCGAAGAAGGCTTCCGCCGCGGCAACGGCCTCCCCGTCCGTCTCCTCGGCGCCGGCGTCCGCTTCGCCGAAGAATCCGCCGAGTCGGGTCAAATGGCATTCACGCTCTGATTGGAAAAACGCGACCCGGTCGCCCCTTGGAGCGCTTTCGGTTCAATTTGTCGCGCCAGCGACAATTCGGGGTTCTCAGGGGACAGTAGTCCCCTGAGTGGGGTCGCGGGGCGAAGCCCCGCCTTCAAAAAAAAGAGCACGGCGGCCCCAAAATCCCCCATCAATCCGGCTCCTGTAAGTTAGAGCCGTGCATCATTGCCAAATAGCCGCCGTGCCCCCATCGAAACAGCGCAGCGCCTTTCGATGCCATTATTCCCCCTCCGGTTCTCCGGCAGATTAAACAGAAACCGCCCTAATTCCTCTTGCGCGTCGGCACCGAAAATATCCGCCCATTCTTAAGCCATAGGTATGCCATCCGGATTTCGTAGCCTTGTTCCTTCAGCGGCGGGTTGTGGGAACGCGGCGCCCAGTGTTTATTCCTCCTCTCACCTGGCCCGCCTCCCGGCATCGCCTACAGACCTCCCATGGACCACAATGCCAGCTTCCGGCCCGCCGCCTTCCAATCCCTCCGCCGGACCCTCCGCATACTCCTCCTCGCCCTCGCCCCCCTCATCTCAGGCTGCGCCCACACAGACTACAACGCCACATACATCATCGGCCCCTCCCTTTGCCCAGAGGGTCCCCCTGCCTGGACCGCCTCCGATGGCCGCCGCATCATGTTCCGCACATGGGGCCCCGTCGCCGGAGCAACCCGCGCCCTCCTCATAGCCGTCCCCGGCTGGAACGCCACCGCCGGCGACATCGAGCCCCTCGCCCGTTACCTCGCCCTGCGCGGCATCCGCGTCTACTCCAGCGGCATTCGCGGCCAGCACGGCGACCTCACCGCAAAATCCCAACACACCCAAGGCGATATCACCGACGGCCGCATCTGGACCCGCGACTTTTGCGAATTCACCCGGTGGGTCCGCCGCCGTTACCCTCGCACACCCGTCTTCTTCTACGGCCAGAGCATGGGCGCCCTCATCGTCCTCACCGCCGCAGACGCCACCCCGCCCGCCGATCGCGCCCAATTGCGCGGCATCATCCTCCACTCCCCCGCCGTCGCCATGATGTACGCCGTCCCGCCCGTCAGATCCTTCACCGCCCTCATGCGCACCCTCTACGGCCACAGACTCCTCTTCAATATCGGCCTCATCTCCGGAGAAAAACCCACCCTCACCAGCGACGCCACCTTCGACAGGATTTGGGGCCAATCATCCGATCGCGTCGACCCCGGCTTCACATGGCGTTTCTTCGACGAGGCCCTCAAACTGGGCGCCCGCGCCCGCGCCGCCGCCGCCCGCCTGCAACTCCCCGTCCTCCTCCTCACCGGCGACAAAGACCCCATCGGCACCGCCGGCGTAGGCCAGCGCGCCTTCACCGTCCTCATCAAAACCATCCCCTCGTCGTCAAAACAACGCATCCGCTTCCCCGACGGCTACCACGATCTCATCCACGACAAAAACAAACCCCGCGCCCTCCAATCCATCGCCGCCTGGATCGACCGCCAGCTTTGACACCGGCCGAGGTTCACCGCCTTTGTCAAATCCACACTCCCGACCAGATTCCCATCAAAATAATAGCTCACAGTCTTCGACGTGAACTCGCACCTTCCTTTGCGTTCTCTGTGATCTTTGTGGTTGGTAATACTTCACCAATTTCATGGTATCCAGCGCCCTTTCGTATAGCCGCCTCGTCCTTTTTGTCCCTTATGTCCTTGCTGCACAAAACAGCGTCCAGTTTTGCGTGAGCCTTCCTCACTTCGCCACGACGCTGCACCCCTTTGTGATCTTTGTGTTCTCTGTGGTTAAATAAACCCGGCAAATCCCATCCTGTTAATCCCGTTCATCCTGGCTAAAAATTCCGGACACAACCGCTGCAAGGTCATCAATTTCGTCATAAGTCTTCATTACTTCGCCGCGTCCATCCGCGCGCCAGCGTTGTAGGCGCGGACCGTTGGTCCGCCCGGGCTTACGCTCGGTGGTCCGATTGACCCATTCCCTCGCCTCCCCAAATGGCCACAGTTCAATTTAAATCGCTATAGTCTTCATTACTTCGTCACGACGCCGTACCCCCTCCACAACCACTCCAGCGCCTCCGGCAGCGTCTGCCGTTTCACACGCCCGTCCACATGCCCCGCATTACGCGCAAATACAAACTGATAGTGATACCCTTTGGCAGCCAGCACCTTCGCCATTCCCTCATTCGCCACCACCCAGTCATGCATCCCGTCCCGCATGACATTCGGATTAAACAAGTCCCGATCCCCCACCTCCATCCAAATCCGCAGCCGCTTCGCCGGCGTTTCCGCGATCAAATGCTCGTGAAACTCCCACCCCCCATGCGGCGTCTCCGAATTATACGGCCACTGTTGATTCACATAAGTCCCCGAATAAGTCAGCACCCGGTGATAAAGCTCAGGGTGATACCACGCCATAATCAACGCGCACGACCCGCCCGAACTCCCGCCCATCGTCGCCCGCCCGTCAGGATCTCGCGTTAGTTTCACATCGCACCGCCTCTCCACAAGAGGCAGCACCTCCTGTTCCACAAACTCCGCATACCGCCCCGACATCGTATCGTACTCCAGCCCCCGCTCACTCCCTTGCGCGTCACCCCCTCCGTTCCCGATCGAGATCGCAATCATCACCGGCACCCGGTGCTCCGCGATCAGATTATCCAGCGCCCTAAACAACCCCCGGTCCGGCCCATCCGCCCCCACGATAAACGGCGCAACACTTCCCGCGACATATTGCTTGGGAACATAAACCGCCACATGCCGCGTATACGGAGCCGGATGACTCGTAGTCACCAGCATTCTGCCCGGATCCTTCGGATCCACCGTGCCATAAGTATTCGGGTCCCGCGCAATCCCCGGATAGATTTTGCTATCCGTCGAACTCATCGTGAATTCATACACCCTCCCCGTCAGCGCCGCCGATCCCGTCATCTCCGCCGCCGCCGGATGAGTCGGCCCAACGACAAAATTCCCGTCCGCATCCACCGGCGGATTAGTCCCATCCGGCAACTCCTTCGCAGCCACAAATCCCGCCGTATCCGGATCCCGCGTCGGCGGCGCCGGCCGAGCCGCCGCAAAAACATCCGCACCCGCGATCAAACTCAACACCGCGCAAAGCAACGCGTTACGCCCGGGGAGATATTGCATGATAATAACCATGGTCTCTCCGCTGAATGGAGAGTTAGTTTTTCAGGACTAGGCAGCCTATCACGCAATTCGGCTCGCCACGGCGAGCGTGGTTACAGCATCGGGCTGGGGCAAAGATCCAGTCTCTGGTTTGAGCGTCAAGTCGGCGGATAGCAGAATAGCTGCCGACGAGTTCCCTATTTGAATCCTGGCGGTCCCAGGTTCGACAACAAAGCGCTCGGCATCTTCCTTCCAGTGCCAGAACGGCTGCTGCTCGTAGGGAAGCGAGAAGGTGACAGTCTTACTTTCGCCAGGGTGCAGTTCCAGGCGTTGGAAGCCGGCAAGTTGGATGCGCGGACGTTTTACCGAAGAGGATGGTGCGGTAACGTAAAGTTGCGCCACCTCGGCGCCGGCCCGTTTACCAGTGTTGGTGACGGTCGCGGATATACTTACGGCCTCGCCGGATCCAAGTTCCGTGGAACTCAGGCGCAGGCCCGAGAACTCGAAGCTGGTATAGCTGAGCCCATACCCGAATGGATAAAGCGGCGTCCCCTCGAAATATTGATAGGTGCGGCCCTTGGTGAGATCGTAGTCGTGGAAATCCGGCAACTGATCAATGGAGCGATACCAGGTGCAAGGGAGTTTGCCCCCGGGGTTGTAGTCTCCGAATAAAACTTCCGCAAGGGCGGTCCCCTGAGCCTGGCCTGCGAAAACGGCGGCGATAATGGCGGGCAGGTTCTCCTGCTCCCAAGTAACTGCGAGCGAGTTATTCGTGGAAAGAACGAGCACAGTCTTCGGGTTTGCGGCGTAGACCGCCTTGATTAACTCAGGCTGCACACCTGTCAGCCGAATGTCATCGCGGTCGTGCCCCTCGCTGTCGATCTCTTCATCGACACCGCAGACAAGAATCGCGACATCGGCGGCGCGGGCGGCATCCACCGCGGCCTGGAAGGCGTTTTCATCATGCGGAGTGTTCACTCCGCAGCCAGGCTCCAGAATGACCTGGGGAGCATCCGAGCTTGAGAACGCGACCGAGGCGGGGTTGAGTTGCCAGCTTTCGAGATTAAGTAGGAAATCACTTCCGCCGCGGAAGCGCAGCCAGACCTTGTGCTCGCCGGAAACGCCGGTAAGGGGAGCGGAAATAGTGGTCCAGTTTCCCCAGCCGCCGGTGTTTGCGACATCGAGTGTGCAAGCGACGGGGCCATCAAGCGAATCGAGGCGCACCTCAATGTGGCCGCCCTCGGTTTCGGAGGATACCCTCGCCTGGAATTGAGTCTTGCCCGTGAAATCGCTCGTGGGAAAGGCAGCCCAGGAGCCATCGTAAATAAATGCCAGGTGATCGGCGCCATCGCCGGATTCCAATTGCAGGTTATTGAAGCCGGTCATCTCCTCCGCGGGCATTGAGGGTCTTCTTATGGCGGCAGCTCCCAGTGCCGCGGCGATACCGCGATACGGAGCGACCATGTGAGTAGCCACGCCGCTGTAGCCGCCCAGGTTGCAGACTCCGGCCATGGGGCCGATGACGGCTACTTTCTTGACGCTCTTTTTTTCCAGCGGCAGGAAGCCGTTCTCGTTCTTGAGCAGCACCATGGATTGGCGGGCGGCCTCCAAAGCGAGAGCGCCATGGGGCTCGGAGTTAACTACTGAATGCGGAATGCGGCTATACGGAACTTTTTCCGGCGCGTCAAAGAAGCCGAGCAGATGCCGGGCGGTAAAAAGCCGGACGAGTGCGACATCAATATCCGCTTCACAGATCAGTTCCTGGTCGATGGCGGCTTTGAGGTGCCTTGCATAGACATCGCCACAATCCAGGTCGCAACCCGCTCGCATTGCCATCGCGCAGGCGATAACATCACTCGCCGCGAAGTAATGCGGGTCGTGAATGTTGTTCACGGCGCCGCAATCTGAGGTTACGTAGCCGCGGAAGCCCCATCGCGTGCGGATCAGATCCGTGAGGAGGAAGTGGTTTGCGCAACAGGGGACGCCATTAAGGGCGTTATAGGAGCCCATCACCGTGAAGACCCCTCCTTCGCGGATAGCGGCTCGATAAGCCCGGCTATAATATTCCCAAAACATTCGGGCCGGCACCTCGGCGGAGACGGCGGAGCGGTCGTCGTCGGTGTTGTTGCAAATGTAGTGCTTTGCGGTAGCCGTGGTCTTCAGGTAGTTCGGATCGTCACCTTGCATGCCACGAATCATTTGCACGGCCATCGTTGCCGCCAGGCATGGATCCTCGCCCGGCGCCTCCTGGCAGCGGCCCCAGCGCGGATCACGATGCAGGTTCAGCGTGACAGGCGAGTAAAAACTGAGGCCTGACGCTCTGCGGTTCTCGGCGCCGCGCGCCTCGTCGGAGACAGCGGTGTAGATTCGCAGCGCGAGCGGCGGATTCCACGTGGCCGCAAGCGCCAGCGGCACGGGAAACGACGTAAAGCCCGAGTCGCAGACTCCGTGAAGCGCCTCTCTCCAATATCCATACCGCGGGATTCCGAGGCGGCTGATCTCGGCTGTGCCGTTGTCCAGTTGGCCAAGCTTTTCGTCGAGCGTCATTTGATCCACCAGCAGCCGCGCGCGTTCGGTCGCATTTTTCAGCGCCGCATCGGATATCCCGAAGGACCCCGCGGAGAGAGGGTCCATGGCCGGGATGGAAGATTCGGCGGAAGCCGCGGGATTCCATCGAAACGCGAGTGAGCCAGTTGCAAGAGCCGTCGCGGCAATGAAGTTTCGGCGCGTAAGATGTGTGGGAGGAATCATAAATCGGGATTTCTCGGAGGGATCGTGGTTCATAGGGTGAGGGAGTTGTTTCATCTGATTTTCTTTCCTGGGTTTCATTACGCAAGTGCATTTTGGTACATTCCCGGCCCCTGCGTCGCGTTTCCCGGGTGCGCCAATGGCATCCTTGGCTGCTTGCGGAGCATGAGGCGGCGCCGTCGGAAGGCGGGCGGAATACTGCCTTTCCCCGGAATCTTGTGATCTTTGCGTTGCGCGGTCAAAAATGCAGCCTAGATAGTGTCGTCACGAGATAGCCAGCCATAGGACAATGCAGCGGATTTGGACGAGTGAGAGGAAGGAAGAGGCTCTTTTTGCGTATCTGGTTGCAATGCCTCGCCATCGCTTGAGGTGG
>JBEKOV010000075.1:0-18124 GCA_049521415.1 Chthoniobacteraceae bacterium | reverse complement strand
AACCTTCGATGACCTCGTCAAGGCAATCGCCCACGCCCTCAACTGCTTCTCAGCCTCCGAATGCCTCCACTTCCTTCATCATGCCCAATATGCTTCAGATTAAATAGAAAATGCTCTAGCCGCGACTGACGCCTTAGACTGCCAGGCCTCCGCTTGCATCAAAATCATCTTTCCTTCCGCGCGCGTACAGTCTTTGCGTCAGGCCGGTCTGGCGGGAGAGGAGCATTTTGTATAGCTCGACGGCGTCGCGGTCCGGCTGGCTGCGCGTTTTCTCGTCGATCTTTACGAAACGGTCGGTCAATTGCGCCAGGGGGGTAGGCTCGCCGTTGGCGTGATCGAATGCCCAACGCGCCTGGATGGCCGCGCCGAGAGCCGCGCCTTCGCTCGATTCCAGGCAGACTGTGGGCACGCCGAATACGTCCGCGCAAATCTGCCGCCAGGTGGGACTGTTGCTGCCGCCGCCGGTCAGGCGGATTTCCACGGGCTCAATGCCCAATTGCCGGAGGCGCTTGAGTCCGTAGCCGAGCCCCATTGTGACTCCCTCCGTGACAGCGCGGGCCATGTGGGCGGCGGTCATGTTCCTGGTATTGAGGCCGTGGAATACGCCGGTCGCGGCGGGCAGGTTGGGGGTGCGCTCGCCATTCAAGTACGGGAGGAAGAGGAGCCCGCCGGAGCCGGGGGCGGTATTGGCGACGGCTTCCTCGAGGCCGGGGAGGTCCCAGCCGAAGAGATGGCGCACCTGCTCGGTGGCGACGGTGACGTTCAAGGTGCAGACGAGCGGGAGCCATGCGTCGGCGCTGTCGCAAAACGCGGCGACCTCGCCCTCCTTGTCGAGCACAGGCTCCCTGGCGCGCGCGTAAATGGTCCCGCTGGTCCCGAGGCTGGCGGTTATGACGCCCTCGCGGGTGTTTCCGGTGCCGATGGCTCCCATCATATTGTCGCCGCCGCCGGCGCTGACGAGCGGGCTGTTCTTGAGTCCCCATTGCTTGCGCAGCGCCTCTCTGAGCAGTCCTACGACGCTGAGGGAGCTTTCCGGTTTCGGGAGGAAACTCATGACGCGCTCGTCGATGAAATCGCAGAGCGGACGGCACCATTTACGTTTCCGCACATCGAGCAGGCCGGTGCCGGAGGCGTCGCCGAATTCCATGCGCTTCTCGCCGGTGAGGCGGAAGTTGATGTAATCGTGAGGGAGCAGGATGGAGTGGAGGGCCTGGAAATTGGCGGGCTCGTTTTGCTTGAGCCAGAGTATCTTTGGCGCGGTGTAGCCGGGAAGGATGGGATTGCCGGCGAGTTTGACCAATCCCTCGATGCCGCCAAAGTGTTTCGAGAATTGTTCGCACTGCGGGACGGTGGAGGTGTCGCACCAGAGTTTGGCGGGGCGGATGACTTCGTTTTCCTTGTCGAGGACGACGAGGCCATGCTGCTGCCCACTGACGCCGATGGCGCGCACCTGGTCCTTCCGCGGGCCGAGATGGGCGAGGCATTCCCGCACGGTGTCGTCGATGGCGTTGATCCAGGTCTGCGGGTCCTGTTCGCAATGACCGGGGGGCAGATCGGGGATCATGCCGTAATCCCGGCGGGCGGAGGCGACGATGGCGCCGCTGTCAGAATCGAGCACAATGCTCTTGGCGCCCTGGGTGCCGCTGTCGATGCCAATGGTTAACATGACTTGAGTCTCGCGAGTAAAATCCAGGCAATCAAGTCCAACGCACGCCGCTTGCGTTCCTTCGAAAACTGCCGCACCGGCATCCTCTTCTTCCGCGGAAAACCCGATTCCTACCCACTATAAAACCGGAAGAGCTTTTTATAGGTGACTGCGGTCAGTTGCTCGCATGCGCGCCGGGGCGCCAGCTATAGACACGGTGAATTTGTGCGTCGATATCGGCGACCTTCTGGACATTTGGAGGCAACACCAACCGGGTGGTGGGGGTGGCCCCGTAGATGAACTGCCGAACCTCCTTGTCTTTCTGCCACAGCACCGGAAGACGCGTCTTTTCATCGATCCAGGCAAATTCCGCGCTCTGGGGGCTCTGCTGGAATACGAGATAGGTGCGGCTTTTGTCGTACCCGATGAAGGTTTTCGCGGAGACCCAATCAAAATCGGGAAAGTCAGTCTTGTCATAGCAATAGACGAAGGGACTTTCGGGTGTGTAATCCACGCCCGTCTCGACATCGATTGTTTCCTTGAAAATGTGGGCCGGCCGGGTGGGGGTGATTTCATAACGTTGATTGCCGTCTCCCCAGCACTCGATCGTGGTGGAATCGCTCATGATGACGGTGGCATTCCAGAAGGGTTTCGTTTTGATGACGTCAGCCTCCAGCACCAGATTCGTCCCCGCCGGGATGGGGCCGGGCCCATAGGTGAATATCACCCGCCATTGCGAATTATCGGGCGCACGCTTGAGCAGCGGGCCGTCCGGCAATGGCCCCTGTACGACCGAGACCCCACCGGCCGGATCCGCCGCCGTCAGAGTGATTGGAAGGCCCAGGGAAAATGCAATGGTTGCAATGATAAGTCCGGTTTTCATTCGTTTACTGGTTCGATTTGTTCATCAATTACAGCGCCGGTCTGGCGGTCGATGGCCACATGCGCCCAATAGCGCCGCTCGCCATCTACTATGAAGTTATTGAGGTTGCCCGCCGTGGCCGGATAGCGCCCGGTCTGGGCCACGATGTCGATGAGCAGGTCCCAGGTGCCGGCCATGCCGGCATCCGAGAGCGCCCGTATGGCGGTTTCGCGGAACCGCGGGACGATATTGTTGCTCGTGCCGCTGGTGGAGTATTTGTTGGTCAGGTCGGCGGTGAAGCCGTCATAGCAGGCCGTTCCATCGTACAAAGGCTTCTCATTGGTCGGGTCGGGTGTGCCGATGCCGGTCGCCCTGCTGTTTGGGATCCATCTACCCACCAGGTCGGCGATATTAGCCAGAGGCTTTGGCGGGGTCGTGGTGGTGCCGGAAGTGCGAATGACGAGGTCTGCCGCGATGGTGCTGCTTTCAATAAGCGCCAATGTTCCGGAGACGCCCAGCTCATCGCGGTAGGCTCCGGCCAGCAGCGCCTGAATTACGGGCACCTGCTTTGTATTGAGGTCCACCTTTCCGGCTACGAGCGCATCGGTGCGGGTGTCCTCGTTGATGCAAAAGGTGTCCAGAAGGGCGCCGTCGCCACTGCAGGGGGTGAAGAAATCGATATCTTTCCACGCAGTGTCCCTAAAGACATAGCCAAGCTCCGCGACGGTGCGGTACGGCCGGTGCAGGATGATAGGCCGGCTTTGATACTGACTGGCGGTTGGAGGGATGTAAGCGCTCACCTGCGCCGACGCCTCCGGATCATTAATGCCGGCGGCGGCCTCGATCCCGACAGGAGAAGGGGCAGTGGCTACATTCGTGCCCGACATCGACGTGCTCTCCATAGGCTGGTAAGCCGCCGTGGACGGACGGATTACGTTGTCGGCATCGGCGTAGTGCATCGCGCCGGGATTATTGAAATTTTGGCAGATATCGCCCTGGCGGAATGGGAAGCTAAAGTTGTTTGATGGATTCATGTACCACCCGGCGTTCGGCGAGCCGTTTCTTCCGGGGCCCTGCGCGTTACTAAATCGAGTGGATTGGACCGTGTAGGTTATGGGCAATCCCCCCTGCCCTTGATCCAGAAATCGCAGTATCTCGCCGCCGCTGCCAGCACCGAAATAATAACCCGGAAAACCCCAGCGGAGAGTGCGAGGATCCCACGCGAAGCGTGTGTCCCAATTGACATTGCCACCATTTCCCGCTCCATCCCAGATTGAAGTGCCGTTGCCGTTATTGGCGGTGGTGTCCGGAATGAGAATATCGGGCCACGTGGTAGTGTTGTTTTCATACTGGGCAACGCCGATCGCGTCTCCGTCCGCGGGGCAGTAAAAGACCTTGTAAGGAATCCATGGGCCCGAGGAACTGTTGCCATATTCAAGCCGGACGGTGAAGCCATAAATGGGAGTACCCACAGCGATAGTGTTGACCGTATAAGTATTATTAGTGCTGGTAGTAGGGACGGCAGTATAGCGTTGGTTTACGCTTCCGGAGATGGGAAAACCAGTGAAGACGGGGGGGGTGGGAAAAAGCACTCCCTTGGCGACTTCGGCTTCGGGGAGGCCGCCGGAGGTGGCGGTTGGAAAAGAGCCGCTGGTCAGGATCAGGTTCTTTGGTCCAGACGCAAGGTTGCTGCCGGTTGGATAATTTACGCGAAACAGGGGGGTGGGCTCCAGATACAAGGCGGTTCCGGATGCGACGCTCCTGTTATTAAAGGTCAACGCGGTGCTGTCTTCGGTCAGCCATGCCTGCGACGGTGGTGGGTTGAGGTCAGGGGGGTACCCAGTGGTGCCGCTATACGACGGTGTCAGCACCCACGGCGAAGGGGAATCGATATTGTAAGGATCGGCGGTCACGGCCGTCATCCGCAAATACGTGGGAGATACGGTGCTCGAGAGATTGGGGTTGTATATATACGGGTTCCAGATGATCGGGACGACCATGACCGCAATATCGCCGTAGCTCGTTAGTTTGTCGCTGTTTGGACCAATGGGAGGATCATCCCCGCCGGTTCCCTCAGCGCTGGTTGCCTCAGGCGTGGCGGGTTGGGTGATATAGGCAACGTTCCGGAATGAGAAAAGGTAAGGGAGATCCGTGGTCCCATAAATGGTGCGAGAGCTGCCATCGCCGCCGTAGGGGAACCTGATGACAGTGGGGTATTGGGTGGGGTTTGCGCAGTCGATGATATTGGCTCCCAACTGGAGAACGTGGAATATGGTATAGCTGTCGTCGATCTCGTCGTAGAGTGCGTTACTGACCGGATCAATCCAATTTCCGGAAGCGTTCTCTCCACCGTAAGCCTTCGCCAAGGTGCCGACGTCGACGGATGCTTGCAATAGCTCAAAGAAGTCCGGCTCCCGCTCTGGCACTTGCTTCTGGACCTCCGAGAGCCAGCCGACGGAAGCGTTTCCATTGGTGTCCGGGATGCCGTGATTATAAGTCCAGTATGTGGTGCCAGTGCCGATCGGTACGGATTTGGAGGACGACCAAGTCAGGCCGAAGTAGCTGTAAATGTTCGCCGTGCCGCCTTCGGCCAGCAATTGCGGCGCGACGCCGGCATTGATATAGGCCTGGTAAACGGGGTCCCCCTGGCTCAACAGGGCGCTGGGCCCTTCTGGGGTAATCCAGCAAAGCCTGCTCAATGCGAAGCGTTTTTTGACGAGCGGGTCTCCCACATTGGCTGGCGTGCCGTCGTTGCGGGTGAAGGCGGTTTTGACGCGGATGCTGAGGAATTTCGGGTTGAAGCTGTTGTCCTCTGGAGTCCCATCCAAATTTGCGTCATTTCCTCCCATGTAAGTGCCGGTCGCAGGGAAAGGGCCTCCTACGACTTTCGGCCGGTTTGGATCGGGCGCAAACGAGGGCTGGTTCAATGAGCGGCTGAAGGTGCCGAGGTATTGAAGAGTGTTCTGCAGCGCGGCCAATTCGGTTGAATCGTTTGAATTTTGCCCGATGTCCTGAAGGAATGTGATCAACTGCTGGCGGCTGGAGAAGGCGCGGTCGCTTTGGCCATTATAGAGGCTGGAGTTGCCCACGGTCATATAGGCCGTGTTCAGGCCGATGATGGAGGTGAGATAGTTGCTCACCGAGGTGGGCGAGAACGTGGAACTAAGGGAGGGGGAGTTGCCGGCCAGTTGCGCGCTGGCGTAGTTGCGCCAGCCGACGATGTCATCGACGATTTGCTGGGCGCGGGACGAGCCGAGCGAGGCAAGCCCAGGCTGCTCAGACTGCCCAGGCTGCCCCAATTGCGTCAAATCGGCGAAGGCCGCGGAGCCCTTGCGAGCCCAGATGGTGGACTCCGATGTCCCGTTGACGGTGACGCCGTTCAGGTCGCTGTTGGCCGGGCCGCCGGCGACGTTGGCATCCAGGAGGCCGCCTTCGTTGTAGACGACGTAGGCATACCGGCCAATCACCGCGGTGGAACTGGTGGCCGAGGTGATGATGGCGGGGGTGAATGTGGTGGGGTTGTTCCCGCTGCGGTCAACCAGCACCCAGTCGGGTATGGGGAATGCGTTGGTGCCGCTGGTAATCGGGGTGAAGTCACTGGTGCTGGCGGGGGTTGCCTTGGGGAGCAGCAATGCGGCGTTCCACCGGGCAGGCGTCATGTAGCGTCCATCCAGGGTGGTGCCGGAGGTTGAGACGTCGGCGGCCCGGCTCGGTCCGGCGGAGGAATAGAAGGTTCCTTTCGGGTAGAACGGCTGGTTATATGCGCTTATTTTTACCAAGTTTGCGGCCAATGAGGTGATGCCTGTACTGGTGCTGGTGGTGCTGCCGCTCACGTAGGGAACGGCTGCGGGATTGAAGGTGGACGTGGTCCCGGTAACATAAAGATAACAGTTCGAGCTGGAATTGATGGCGATCTGGGTATCGGCGCTCAGAGGGTTGGGCACGGCCGAGCCGGCGACGATCTCCTGCTTGAAGTCGCCGACGACGCTGTCGATGGCGCCTCTGGCGAAGAGGTCCGTTTTCCCTCCATTGGCGCTGCTGTTGGAGACCTGGCGGTCGCTCATTGTCAGGGAGAAGAAGGCTACGAGCAATCCCGTGAGCAGGACGACGAATGCCAGAACGATGATGAGCGCCACTCCGCGGCGGGAATGGCCGGAAAGTTTAAGGGAGGAGAAGGCCATGGGGAATTCTGATATGGTTAGTGAGTGAGATAAAAGAAACGCTGGTACACGTTGACCTGGGCGGCCGCCGTTTGCGGCAAGCCGCTGGTCTCGGCGAATGTACTGGTGTTTACCGCCTCGAGCCAGCTCTGGGCTGTCAATTTTGGCGGATTCTGAGTGAAATCGCTCAACTGGGAATATGGCAGGGCGGCGACTGCCTGGCTCATGCTCGAGCTCGAGACCGTCCTGCGGCTGCCGGAATCCAGCAGCGCGATGGTGACGACGATGGCCGAGACATCCTGAAAACCGTTGATGGCGGTATGAGTGGGAAGATAAGGCGTGTTCGAGAAGCCGCCGTTTGTGAGCAGGAAGGAAAATTCCAGCCGGTAAGTCTGTGGACCGAGGACCTGGAAGTCCGCGTCCGTCGAGCTCAGGCTGACGACGCTGGGCCACGCGCCGGCGATGGTGCCCACTCCCGGGTAGGGAGTGGGTGTGGGCGATGGCATGGGATCCAGGGTGGAGGGGGTCGGGTTGCTAAGGAAGACCATTGAGCCGCTCCCGGAATTGGTGGGAGCCCCATCCCAGGCGAGGCCCTTGGCGAGCCGCTCGAGCTGATAGTCGGAATTGATGCGGTAGCCGATCAGGCCGACGGCGTTCTGGTCTGTTGTTGTGCCGCTGAAGTAGGCGGGGGAGGCGCTGTAAAAGTAAATGCTGTCATTCGCGCTGCCGCTGGCCGGGTCGGTGCCGCTCTGGATGAGGCAATCGACATCGTTGCGTATCATCATGGCGGAGAAATCCGCCCCCATCCGATCGAGAACCTCGCGCGCCTCGTCGTCCACTGACATGTGCTTTTGGTTGTAAGTGGTGATGGTGCTGGTGCTGCTGGTCATTCTGCCGACGGTGTAGATGATGATGACCAGCACGGCCATGGCGACGAGCATCTCGACGAGCGTGAAGCCGCCCACCCCCGCTGCCGCGGGCCGGCGCCCAGCCGGGTCAATTGCGGTCCAGGGAGATGATCGTTTCATACGAGCCGGTATAGGTGGTGGGTAGTTTATTGGGATCCGGGTCAGCTTGCGCGGGCCATGTAATCAGGATGCGCGCTATTGTAGCGGCGCGCACGCCGGCGGCAGGCGGGGTAAAAAAGAGGGTCGCTCTGTATACAGAGGAGGCGGTCGCATTCGCATCAAGGAGGCCGGCGTTGCCCGCAGCCGCGAAGTAAACGGTCGGCGCGGATGATCCGGATGTGGCAGCCTGGCCGACCGCGGGGATGATGAATTTGAAGAGCGGGCTCGTTCCCGGCGTGGCCTTAGTACTGCCGAAAGTCGACGGAGTGGACTTGAGGTCCGCGACGATCGCCTTGGCGATGTTATTGACGGCGGTCTGTTGAATGGCGTTTCGATTACTGGTCATGGCGACCGGCAGAAGCCCGATCAATGTCACGAGGCAGAATGCGACGATGCCAAGGGCAAGGGCGACTTCCACGAGCGTGAAGCCCCGTATTCGCGGCTGAAGAGTCATGGTCGGTACGTATTCACTGTGCCGGTGATACCGTTAACCTGTATCGCGGCCATGTTGACGGACCCCGAGGTTACCACGGTGCCGTGGGTTTGCTGGAGTCCGATCTCCAAATATTGCGCCAATCCATTGCCGCTGCCGGCGTTGACGCTGGACTGAATGCTGGCTGTGCCTTGGGGATCGAACTCGATGACTTTCTCAAAGTAGTACTGGCCCGAACTCCCGGTAGTGCCAAGAGGCCAACTGAATGGTGTGAGCGAGGTGAAAGTCCCGCCGATCTGGTCCTGCTCCGGGACGATGGGCCTTGCCAGATTGCCACTCGTCTGCACCTGATCTGTCAGATGCACGTTGTCGAAATGATAAATCCGGCTTACGGCAATGAGCCCGGTCCCACTGGTTCCGCTCCAGGTGGTGGTGGAATTCGCGGGGTAAATGCTCGTGCCGTCACGCGATGCAACCACGGCCATCGCAATTCGCCCCTGGCCGGGCTGTTGAGGAGAAGCCGAGGAGTCCTGGGCGGCGGAGACCTCCGCGATGCCGAGGAATACGTGGGTGTTGTTGGCCATGGCGTAAACCCGGGCCTGCTGAAGGAGGCCGCCGATTCCGGTGATTGACTGGCTGAAGCCCTGTGAACCGCCCATGCTCGTGAAGGCGGGGGCCACAAGGGCCATGATCAGGCCCATGATCGCGACGACGACAAGCAGTTCGATCAGGGTGAATCCCCTGGAATTGCGGCGCAAACGGCTCAAACGGTGCAAGGCCCCGGAAGGGCTGCCGGCGGCGGGCCACCCCGGGCAGCCGGGGGCGAGGCGTTTAATCAATATTTGAAGAGCACACATGAACTGGAGGGGTGTCGATGTATTTACATTGCCATGCAAATTCTCGGATTGCAACTGAATGGAGGGGTGGGGATGTATTTACATTGGCATGCAAATTTTCGTGTTTCAACTCAAAAAAAATTTCGAGTACGCAATGATGGATGCTGGACACTTCTGAAAAAATGGGCCAAATCTGGCGCGTTTTACTCCTCACCCCATGACGTTTCCCTCCGGTATTTCTCCAATTCGTTCCCCCCTTTAGACCCATGAACCCAACCCTATTCCTGGCCGTAGCCGATACCTCCTCGCGCATTCACCTGATCAGTTTGGACTGGGCGATCGTGGCCGTTTATGTCGTCGTCGTCCTTTCCGTGGGATTCCTTGTGGGCCGCAAACCGGCCACCAGCGAGTCTTACTTCCTGGCGGGCCGATCCCTCCGGTGGCCGGTAATTGGCGCGTCATTGTTCGCGGCGAATATATCCGCCGAGCACTTTGTGGCATTGGCGGGAAGCGGCTTTGCGGTGGGGATTGCGATCGGGGCTTGGGAATGGTCGGCCGTGTTTTGCCTGGCGCCGCTGATCCTGCTGTTCCTGCCGTTTTACATGCGGAACAAGATCTATACGGTGCCCGAATTCCTGGAGCGGCGCTTTGGGCCGTCGGTGCGGATGACTTTTTCGCTATTCATGATCATTTTATCGGTCCTGGCGAAGATTTCCATTTCGCTCTGGGCGGCATCGTTGGTCATGGCGCCGGTCTTTGGTCTCACCAAGGGGGTGGATCTCTTCGGAGTCCACGTGAGCGGCCAGATTTTCCTGATCTGGGTTATTGGCTTGATCACAGCCCTCTACACGATGAAAGGCGGCCTCAAGGCGGTGGTATTCACCGATTCCCTGCAATCCACCGTGCTGCTGATAGCGGGTTTCATCCTGCTCTGGAGGGGGCTGGGAGCCGTCGGGGGGTGGGATGGCCTCAAGCACGGCCTGGACATCGCAAAGGCGCAAACCGGACGGGATTATTTGAACATGATTCAACCTGCCACGGACGAATCCGTGCCTTGGTTCGGCATGATGACCGCGACCTTATTGGTCGGCTCGTTCTATTGGTCGATGGATCAGGTGCTCGTGCAGCGCGTCTTCGCGGCTAAGAGTCTGAACGAAGGGCGTCTGGGCGCGACGTTTTGCGGGTTCCTCAAGCTCACGACCCCGTTCATCCTTGTAATGCCGGGCCTCATCGCTCTCTCCCTCTACCATCAGGGCAAGCTCACCATGCCCATGGACGCCCAGGGCAGCCCCGTTAACGATTCCGCGTATCCGGTCATGCTTGGCACCTTGATGCCGCATGGTCTGCTCGGTCTGACCGTGGCCGGTATCGCCGCGGCTCTCATGGGTCATATTTCAGCCACGTATAACTCGATTTCGACTCTTTTCACCCGCGATATCTACCTCAAGATCAAGCCCGACGCCAGCCAGCACACGCAGATCACCGTGGGCCGCCTAGCCGTGCTGGTTGTCTTCATTCTCGGCGCCGCGTGGTCGCCGCTCATCGGCAAGGCGAAATCGATGTTTGATTACCTCCAGTCCGTGCAATCCTATATGATGATCCCTTTCGCGGGCATCTTCTTCCTGAGTGTCTCATGGAAGCGGATCACGACAGCCGGCGTATTGTCCTGTGTCGCCACGTCCGCGGTGGTTTCCTGTCTCTTTATGTGGAACAGCACCCGGATGAAAGGAGGCGCGGCGACGTTTATCCCGTTCATGGACAACCCCTATCTGAAACCCTTCACGCACAGCGCCATGATCGCCGGCGCCATCAGTGTGACCGTGTTGATTATCGTGAGTCTTTTCACCAAGGGGTCCACCCCGGAACAGCTTGCAAATACTACGATATACGGCGCCACGTTTGCCATCAATGAGCCAAAGGTCGCGTGGTACGCCGACTATCGCCTTTGGCTCGGCCTTGCGATGCTCAGCGCGGCGGGCTTATGGATATGGTTTAGTCTATAGGGCAATTTGAATTTTGCCTCCACAGCCATCCCGCAGCCAGCAGGCATGAGTTGTCGAGCCTCTGATGTTGCCGGGAAGAACAATCGCGGTGGCGGCGTTGATTATTCGGCATCCAAAACGACCGCCGCGGTCTTTAATCCCTGACTTTCGGCTTGCAGAGAAATTTCACCCGGAGTTCGGGTGGTTTGCAGCAGCACCTGGCACAAGCCGTTAAATGCCGAACGCCGGCTGGCCTTGTCAGGTTCGTGGCATGATGGATCGCCGTTGCCAACGCCCAATATCCTGCCGGAGCCGGTGACTGAAAAGCGCACCAAATTGCCAGCGGTCGGCACTACGCGTCCGCTGGAGTCGACGATCTTCACGGTCACGACCGATAAATCGGTTCCATCAGCACTCAACTTCGAGCGGTCGGGTTCCAGCACGATGCGGAACGGATCGCCCGTGGTTTGCACTTCGGCGGTGACAAGCTTTCCCCGATAATAGCCCTTTGCGCTCAGAACGCCCGGAACGTAATTTACTTTCCATTCCAAATGCTGGTTTCTCTCCATGGTTTTCTTCCCCAAGGATTGCCCATTGAGAAACAGTTCCACGTTGTCACAATTGCTGTAGACCCAGACGTTAATTTCCTGCCCTTCTTTCCCGGCCCAGTTCCAGTGCGGAAAGACGTGCAGCACCGGCTTATCGGTCCACCATGATTGGTAGTAATAGAAGCTGTCTTTCGGAAACCCGCAGATGTCCATGATCCCGAAGTGCGAGTTAATGCACGGCCAATCAAAAGGCGTTGGCTCGCCCTTGTAGTCGAACCCAGTCCAGGCAAAACCGCCCATGACGAATTCGTGCTCGGCCTGCGGACGCCATGCGTTCTGGGCGGTGTCCCCCCAACTGGGGGCATTCGTGCCCCAGGCCGAGACGTACCCTTTGGCCTTGTCGCCGGTATAGCGACCGTCCTCCCAAGTCTCGGTGGCGTAAATGCCGCGCGTCCCGACTTCGCTTGCCGTCTCGCTGGCAAACAAGGGCATTTTGGGAAATCTTTGGTGGAATGATTGGTAATCTCCCGGGTTGTAATTGATGCCCTGGATATCTTCGCTAAACGTAATTCCACCCGCGTTGCCGTAGCCTCCGATCATCGCCGATGTTACGGGCCGACTGCCGTCCAGAAGGTCGATCCGCTGCCTCATCGCCTCGGCCAGAGCGCCGCCCTCCGGGGTGCCTTGCAAATCTTCCTCATTGCACATCGACCACATGATCACGCAGGGATGATTGCGATCGCGTTGAATCTGGGCGCTGAGGTCGACCAGTTCCGTGGCGGTGGTACCGGAGGGTGTTTTGGGCAAATAGGTGTCGCCCAAGTGCCGATTCTCATCCATTACGAGAATACCGAGCCGGTCACAGGCATCGAGGAGCACGGGTGACGGCGCGTTGTGCGAGGTCCGGTAAGCGTTGCACCCCATTTTCTTCAATTGTTCGAGGCGCCACACCTGCAAACGGTCGGGGATGGCAATGCCCACGCCGGCATGGTCCTGATGGCAGCACACTCCCTGGAACTTCACCGGTTTGCCGTTGAGGAAGAATCCGTGGTCGGGGTCGAAACGAAGCTGCCTGACGCCAAAGTTCACCGTGGATTGATCGACCGGCGTGCCGGCGACGCTGACGGTGGTGCGCAGCCGGTAAAGGTAAGGATTCTCAAGCGACCATAATGTTGCCTGGGTCAGCGGGATATTCCGCTCAAGCGCATCCGCGGTGGCGTTCGGCTCCAGGCGCTGCTCGCCCCGTGCCCGGCCCTCCACATGGCCGTCCGCGTCGAGCACCTCGGATAACACCGACGCCACGACCGGCGACGAGGAATCGTTGGCGAGAGTCGTCTTCACTACAACTGTCGCATCGGCGTTCACTCCGTTGGCCGGATCGGCGACCCTGGCATCGGCGTAGACGCCCCACGGGGCGACGTGGACGGGATTCACCGTCACGAGGCGAACATGACGATAAATTCCGCCACCTTCGTACCACCAGCCTTCGAACACGGGATCCGTCCTTACCACGAGCACGTTGTTCTCTCCCGGCCTGGCGGCGCCGGTGATGTCAAAGCGAAAGCTGGAGTAGCCGCTCCGTTCGCGGCCAATCGGCCTTCCGTTCAGCCAATAGGTGCTATTGCTAAAGACCCCGTCAAATTCCAGCCAGAGCCGCCGTCCCTGAGCCGCCGCCGGAATTTGAATTGTTTTTCGGTACCACGCCGGTTCAACCGGCAAAAAGCCGTGATCAGCCTGGCTACGCCGATCAAAGGTACCTTCGACGACATAGTCGTGCGGCACATCGATCTGCCGCCAGCCGCTATCGTCATAAGCCGGATTGATTGGATTGGTCGTCGCGAGTTTGAGCGCTGTGGTCACGCCTTCGACTCGAGCCGGGCCAATCCCTCCCGGGCCATCGGTATTCTCCACCAGAACGGCCAGATCGTTTTCGCCATTGGAATGCCAGGCGCTGCCGGCCGCCAGGTCGAAGCTGTCATTCCAGCCCTGGTGGCGGCCGAGCAGTTTACCGTTCAGGTAAACCACGGCGTTATCATCAACGTATTGAAAGTGTACCACGGCTTTGCCGGGAGCCCCCGGGATAGTGGTGTGGTACCAAGCGAAACCGATCCTTCCCTGGAAGGTGTCGTCGCCCGGCCTGGCGTCCTGCCAGTCATTACCGGTCGTCAATCCGGGAGCCGCCATCTCGGCGGCATCGCTCTCGCCGCGATCATCAGCCTTCCACCGCCAACCGGTGATTTGTTCGCCCAAGATCGCCCCCGGGATGTCGCCGAGATGAAATTTCCAACCGAAATCAAGGGGAACTTCGTCGCGTGAGTTTGCCTCCAACCCCGCCGCCGACAAACGCAAGGCCATGAATAAAAATCCGAGCGCCAAATACCGGCCTGAAAGCCGCGGCACGATGGAAATAATTGATTTAAGGTGGGATGCTGTGATTTCGCCCATGTGAAATACTAAAAAAAACCTAGAAAACATCAAGAAGCCAAGGAACAAGAATGACATAAAGCTTCGTTCATTATCGTTTCACCAGCGCTTGCCTCTCTTTCGGATTTTCCGGCTGTTTTCTCGGAATTTTGCCTCGCAGATGGAGCTGCAAAAAGAGAGATTGACGTGCCTCGCCCGTTCATCGAACGTCGGTGGCCATAATCTGTTTTTTTGGTGTTCGTTGCCATCCGGCAGAAACTTTTTATCCCCTTTATTCCCTTTTATGTATAGCCGCCTCTTCTTCCGTCACGGTTCCTCCTGTCCTGGTCTTTTTGTCCGCGCCGCGCAGTTCGCGATCATAGGCGTGCTGATCGGCAGCCCCTCTGCTCATGCAGCAGCCAAGATTATCCCTTTAAAAGGGGGCAATGCAGGCCAGGGGTTTTCCCCGCTGCCATTCAATGCCGGATCGATTAAGATCGGCGGTGGCGAGGCGACTGTCCAGGGCATTGACTTTGCCGCGGACGATGGGCGGGGCATCAACCCCGGCGGCTCTTTCAGCGCCGGCTCGATCACGCCCTCCAGCCTCGGATTCTCCGGCAATCCTACGCAGGATGACATCAACCTTGCCACGCTTCTCCAGAGCTTTCGCTACGTCAATCGCGCACCGTTTGATTTCACGAACCCCGACGCTTCCGCTCAATACCGTTTCACCGGTCTGAAGCCTGGCAAAGAGTACCAACTGGACCTCTTTACCGTCGCGGACGCCAACCCGCGCAAGACCAGCATGCAGGCCGCCGGCGCGTCCGTGGCTCAGGATATTGTCCTTACCGACACCGCACCGGAGATCGTCGAATACACTCTCAAACCGGATGCCTCGGGCGCCATCGTCGTACGATACGGCTTTGGGGGCGGGCCCGGCGACTCTGGCCTGTTGAGCGCCATTGCCATCACTACGGATTCCCCGGTCCAGCAGCCCCGCATATCCATTGATGCCGCCACCAGGACGATCACCGTCACCACGGCTCACAACACTGTCCGCCTCCAGCCCTGGAGCCATGGCACCATCCGCGTCCAGGCCGCTCCGGGCGATTCCATACCGCCCAAGCACAGTTTCGCGGTCATCGCTCAGCCCAATCCCGCCGGCTGGACCATTTCGGATCAACAGCGGAGCATCATGATCTCCGGCCCCCGGCTCAAAGCCGCCGTCGATAAGTATACCGGTCTTGTCACCTTCTACTCCTCGAATGGCCAGCCGCTCTTGACTCAAAGCGGCTGGCGCTTCGATTCAGCCGCCAATCCCGCTCGCGACGGCCTTCAAATCCATGCCTCCTTCGCCCGGCAGAGTGGCGAGCACTTCTTCGGCGGCGGCGTCATCGGGGATAACCTGCGGCAGCCCAGCACTGATATCGACCTGCAGAATGATTATCTGCAGATGCACATCCCGATCCTCTACTCGAGCCTCGGCTACGGCTTTTTCTGGGACAACTCGAGCCGGGGCCACTTGCGCACGACTCCGGATTCCGTCTCGTGGGAGTCCAGCGCGGGGGATCTGGCGGACTTTTATGTAATGGCCGGGCCCCAGGCGGACAATGTCATCGCGGAGTATCGCCATCTCACCGGCGCGGCCCCGATGTTCCCACTTTGGGCCTACGGTTTCTGGTTCAGCAGAAATGCCTTCTCGCATCAGCAGGAGATCATCGACGCCGGCGCAAAATTCCGCCAGGAGCAACTTCCCATCGATCTGCTTGTCCAGGATTTCTATTACTGGAAGCCGGACCAATCCGAGGACGGGGGCACGGACTGGGGCTCCCACCATTTCGACCCGGTCCGCTATCCCGACCCCAAGGGCATGATCGATACGCTCCATAATCAGGATCATATTCACTTCATGGCCGTGATTTGGGCCAAGTTCGACCCCGACATCGCCCATGCCCAGGAACTCGACAAAATCGGCGCCCTCCTTCCGCCTCACGGCGATTGGGCCAGTTCGCGCCTCCGGTATTACGATCCGTTCAATCCCGCGGCCCGCAAAATCTACGGCCGCCAGGTGATGGAGAGCCTGTTGTCCATCGGCCAGGACGCTTTCTGGATGGACGGAGCCGAGCCGGAAATGGACATGGACACATTGGCTTCCTTCCACACCGCCGCCGGTCCGGGATCGCGCGTAATGGATGCTTTTCCACTCATGCACACGACATCGGTCTACACCGCGCAGCGGGCGGTGACGTCGCAAAAGCGGGTGGTTCTCCTCCCGCGCAGCTCCTGGGCGGGAGAGCAGCGTAATTCGGCGTGCAGTTGGACCAGCGACATCCAGCAGAGCTGGCATGACTTCACATGGCAGATCCAGGGGTTGCAAAACTACAGCATCTGCGGCCTCCCTTACATCACCACCGATGTCGGCGGCTACGCTCCGACGTCCCAGTCCGACCTGGAACTCTTCTCACGCTGGCTTGAGTGGGGAGCATTCTGCCCCATCTTTCGCGTGCATGGCATCGGACGCCCATTCCCCTGGGAGTACGGCCAGGAAGGGGAAGCTATTTTCAAGAAGGTCGACCTGCTGCGCTACCGCCTGCTGCCCTACATCTACAGCGAGGCCGCCCGGATCACGTTTCATAGCGGGACTCTGTTGCGTCCGCTTGTAATGGACTTTCAGGACGATCCGCGGGCCGTCACTCAATGGGATGAGTTTATGTTCGGTCCCTCGATCCTGGTTTGCCCGGTCTATACATGCAGCCGCGAACAGGTGGGCGGGCCCGATCAATTCTCCGACAAGGGGGGAAGCGCCGACAGCGTAACGGCGACTTACATCAAATCCGACGGGACCCAGGTTGCCGCCAGCAAGGAACTGAGGGAGGGGCTGCAATTCAGGGATGGAGCCCAGGGCGACCAACACGGAGCCAGCAGTATCAGGATCGAGGGGACCTATACTCCAACGGTGGATGGCACTCTCGACTTCGAAGTCAGCGAGCCGCATCCCGAAGGCTATCCCGTCACCGGCAGCATCAACGGCCAGCCCACGCCCGTCAATCCACTCAATGGCGACTGGCAATTTCCTCAGATTCCGTTCGTGGCCAAGGCGGGTACGCCGGTGAAATTCTCGATCGAGACGAAGATGTCGGACCCCGTCTTCCGGGTGGTTCGCAACCTTCCCCAGCCGTTTCACCGGGACGTTTATCTGCCAGGGCACGGGGGCTGGTATGATTTCTGGACGGGAGAACGCCTATCGGGCGGGGCAGCCATCAGCGCGGAAGCGCCGCTGGACAGGATTCCGCTGTATGTCCGCGCGGGTGCGATCATCCCGATGGGTCCGGAGGTTCAATACGCGGCGGAGCAGCCGGACGCTCCGTTGGAATTGCGGGTTTATCGCGGCGCGAACGGCGCCCGCACGCTTTACCGGGACGAGGACGATAACTACGATTATGAAAAGGGAGCTTATTCCGAAATTCCGATTTCCTGGAATGATTCCACTAACAAACTGACATTTGGCGCGCGGAAGGGATCATATCCCGGCATGCCGGCCAAATGCACCTTTGATATCGTCTGGGTAAGCCCGGGCCACGGCAATGGAGAAGCCCTTACCACCAAGCCTGACTCGGTGGTTTCTTACTCCGGCAAGGGGCTTTCAATCCAAGCGCCGTAAAAATCAGGAGCCCTTGCGGGCAATGGCGGTCGAGATAGCACTGCCGCGCTATTGCCGGACCGATCGAACCATAAACTGAAAGATGCGCAATCGGGGTTTGGGATGGGTAAGAAGCAGGAGCAACCGCGGCCCATCCGCGGGAAGGTCATCACGGATGAATCTCCATGGAGCGATTACAATGCCGATATGGGAGGTTCAAGAAAAACTGTAGCCATGTTTTGTGGAGCAAGGAACAGAAAGGACGGGCGGCTACACAAAAGGTTAGGGCTGTTTAAATTGAACTGTGGCCATTTGGGAGACGAGGGAATGGGTCAATCGGACCACGGAGCGTAAGCCCGCATGGGCCACCGCCCCATGGCTACAACGCTGGCGCGCGCATGGGTGCGGCAATGGAAAATTTTAAACGCCCTAGATAGTGTCGTCACGAGATTGACAGGCATGGTAAAAAGGGAAAAACCATGCAATACTCTCTGGAGAAGCCAGCCCATCGACGCCATGATTTAACCGACGATGCGTGGAAACTTCTG
>JBEKOV010000074.1:0-18438 GCA_049521415.1 Chthoniobacteraceae bacterium | reverse complement strand
CCTGGAGTTATCCACCGCGAACCGAGCGAAAGCGGTGGAGTTGTTCACAACGGGCGGTGGCTGGCGGGCCATTTAAGGGCCCGCTCCCGCCCGCCGATGAACAACTCCAGTCCAGCAATATTGCAGCTGAGCGTTGCCCATGCGTGTCCGCCAGCGTCCGGAAAAAGAGGTGCACCGTCACGTGCCTTCGTTCCGTCCGCTTCAGATCGGCAAGGTGTAGATGTCCATTCACCGCGGTGAGTTGCTTGCCCGGCGGGATGACGTATACGCAGTTTGCCTGGACCTTCTCGGCATCCGCGGCCTGCATTACGCGCATGGCGGTCGAATGCTGGAGCAGATCTGCCAGAGTGCTTTCGTGGTCGGGGGAAAGATGGAGAATCACCACAAAGACCATGCCACTATCCGCCGGCATCTTCGCGAAGAAGGATTGCATGGCGGCTATGCCGCCGGCAGATCCGCCGATTCCTACCATCGGCAGCACCTGGTAGCCCCGTGTTGGCAAGATATTGTCCAGGTCCGCTTCCGGCTCTTTCCCGGCCACGTCGGGCGCAATCACCGGTAGCCCCTGCAACACGGCGTCGAGAGTGGGATCAAGGCCGGTTGCATCCGGAGGTTGGGGGGCAGGCATCGCTCTCTCTTGTATCGTGCTCTTCTCCTGGGAGCGAGTTCGGGATTCGCAATTTGCCCGCCCCTCCGGAGGTCCCAGGCGTAGCACATTCCGCCCCGGTCCCCGGGAGGGCTCAAGAAACCCGCTGGCTCAGCCGCGCGATTCGGCAGCTTCACCCGCAAGCCTCCCATCCTATCAGTAGAACGGGTGCCGGTGCCATGTGGTCCGTTGCTGTTTCCGCAGGCCGCGTTTCATCTGCGGCAGCGGCTGGCTTCCCTTCGCAGTCAACCATTTCGCATATGCGGCCAGTCCGGGAGTCCTTGATCAGGAAGCGCGTCGCGCCATCGGCCAGATCGCGTACCAGAAGCTCCAAGCCGTGCGGAACTAGCTCTTCGGCAGCAAGCCGCGCCAGCTTTTGCTCAAAATCGGATTGCGTTAAATGACCCTCATTCCGGAACCTCGCTACTTCGCGTAAAACGATTGGGACGATCTGCGGCAAACGGACCGGATGCCCGGATACGGAGAGAGCATCTTGCATGGCACGACTCTAGACAAATTCTGCCGGCAATGAAATCAGGGTGAACCCTAATTCCGAAGACCGCTTTTTCCCGACGGCTCAATAAGCCAGGGCCGCATTCGGTGGAATTTTTCCGATGGAAGAAAGCCACGCGGAGCAAGGGATACGATGCGTTGATGAAACACCCCTTGAACAATCCAAAACTTATGAAACAAACGCCAAATACGTCGAATCTAATGGACTTGAAAAGGTCTGTGATCTGCCTGATTTCAGCCGGACTGGTGGTGGCTGATCTCACGGCAAGAGGAGGGGAGGGGACTGCCGGCACATCTTTCGATGGCGGGACCTTTATCGCTCAAGCTGGTAGTGGAGGTGCCGGAGGCGGTGCTGGCGGAGGGTCCGGTGCGGGAGGAGGAGCCGGGGGAGGATCTGGCGCCGGGGGCGGCGTCAATTCAATGGGAGTCGGACCGAATGGCGCCGGAAATTCCACGCCGGGCACGGGAGCAAACACGATGCCATCGCAATCCCCCAATCCCGGGCCGCCGAATCCCTCTTCGACTCCGGCTACCGCGAGCCCGGCGCCGAGTCCTGGGATAAGTCCAGAACCAAGTCCCGGAGGAAGCCCAGCGCCGAGCCCCGGAGGAAGTCCAGGTGTCAGCCCGTCATCGAGCCCGGCGGTAAGCACATCACCCAACCCTTAATCCAGCAGACCTCATTACAACTGCTCATCGAGTGTGACAGTGAAAATGTTACATTAAAACACATTAACCAATTTTCAAGAACCGTAACATACTGTGGTTAAAGCACTTAAGATGGTGCGCTGTGCGGGTTTCGAATCCACGACCCCTACCGTGTCAAATAATGTACAGTATGGCTCCGTTATCGATCCAAGTCTCTACCCAGCTTCATGGGATGGGGACGAAATACAAATGAAACAACAAAGCGACGATTAGTCGGGGATTAAATCTGCACTACCGTGTCCGCGCCGCATTCTCCGCCCATCGACGACGTCCTGATCCTGGGCGCGGGCGCCGCCGGGCTGATGTGCGCCATCACCGCTGGCCAGCGCGGACGGTCCGTGCGCCTCCTCGAGCGCGCCGAGCGGCCCGGGAAGAAAATCCTCATCTCCGGCGGGGGGCGCTGCAACTTCACCAACCTTTACGCCGGCCCCGATAACTACATCTCCAGCGAACCCGCCTTCTGCCGCTCAGCGCTCGCCCGTTATCAGCCCCGGGATTTTATCGACCTCGTCGAGCGCCACGGCATCCCATACCACGAGAAAAAACTCGGCCAGCTCTTCTGCGACGGCTCTTCGCGAGAGATCGTCGCCCTCCTCACCGCCGAGTGCGCCGCAGCCAAGGTCCGCATCGAAACCAATGCCGACGCGGGCGAAATCTCCCGCGACGCGGATGGCCTCTTCTCCGTCCGAGTGGGCGGCGGCGAGTTCCGCGCCCGCGCCCTTGTCGTCGCCACCGGCGGACTTACCTGGCCCAAGCTCGGCGGCAGCGACATCGCCTACCGCGTGGCGCGCCAGTTCGGCTTGAGGATCATTCCGCCACGCCCCGGACTGGTGCCGCTCACCTTTGCCGGCGCGCGGCCCTTTCGCGCGGCCCTCCTATTCACCCATCGCGGCTTGAGCGGCCCCGCCGTCCTGCAAGTCTCGTCCTATCTCCCTGGCGAGAACGGCGCCATCGACGCGGATGTTACTTTCGACCTTCTCCCCGACGCCCCGGACGACGAATCCTGGCTCACCGCCCGCCATGGCCACGGCGACCCGACCCCACTGCCCAAAGTGCTGGCCGAGCGCCTCCCGGCTCGCGTCGCGGAGGCCTTCTGCCGCTCGCTCGATCCGCCCCGGCCATTGCGCCAATACTCCGTCAAAGCCCTCGCCGCCCTTGATCGCACCTTGCGCCAATGGACGCTCCGTCCCAGCGCCACGGAAGGTTACGCGAAAGCCGAAGTCACCCTCGGCGGCATCGATACCCGCGACCTGCACAGCCGCACCATGGAAACCCGCGCCGTCCCCGGCCTCTACTTCATCGGCGAGGCAGTCGATGTGACCGGCCAGCTCGGCGGCTTCAACTTCCAATGGGCCTGGGCCAGCGGGCATGCCGCCGGCGAGGCGGCATAGACATACTCATTGCTCCAGATAGGGAATCGTCAATAAATGCGCTGGTGTGCATTCGCAAATGGCTTATGGCTATTTGGATCTGCCACTGGGAGTCAATCCACCCTTTTTCTTGGCAGCATGAGTGACCAAGCCATTACTCCACCGAGCGTACCTCCGCTTTCGGTGATGTCGTCGAATCGCCGGCCTTCATCCCGATGAGCTGTCTCCCCAGCGGAGATTCGGGCGTGAGAACGGTTATTGGCATCCCGTCGCAAATCACCTCGATGCCTCCGCCGGCGGGTCCAACAAAGAACCAGCGTGTCTCATCCGGGAACCCGGGCCTTCATGCCCGGGCGTGGAGTGACCGAGCGGCAGCGCATGGGGGAGGGGATAGCAGAGCCGGGCACCCGTCCGCAATTCCGCCGGCCGCTGCCGACCGAGGCTCGGGTCGGTTACCGCGCCCGATTAGTGGAGCAACAGCGCCATCTATTCCGCAGATGGCCGGCAGGCGTCCGCTCGTTTTACGCCGGAGAGTTGGTTCATGCGGCAAACCCTCATCGTCATTAGCGCGTCGCCCGGGCCAAAATTCGGTGGCGACTGCTGAAGATGAGTATGACATTAATTACATACGCAACGACCGCGCGACAGAGTGGTTCTGAGCCCTTTACGGACGGCTGGTTTTGATAGCCGACCGCTGCGAACATCGCTGATCCCAAAGTCGAAGATTCAGACATCCGATAATTTACTTCTGCGAAATTCCCAAGCAGTGCGGTGTTTCAGCGTTACGTTATAGAAACAGCCAAAAGACGTTATAGAGAAAGTCCAAATGCGATGATGAAACCCTTATGAATACAGTGGAAGAGGCGGGGGCGGGAATCGAACCCGCGAATAGAGGTTTTGCAGACCTCGGCCTTACCACTTGGCTACCCCGCCGCAGTTCTTTCGCGGCTTCGCGAAGGGGAGCAAGCTTGCACAGAGGGATGGGTCGGGGCAAGGGACAAAATCGGCCGAATTGCCCTTCGGCGGGCTCAGGGCCTGACGGCTAATCTGAAATCGACTCGGCCCTCCGGGGTTTGGGCGGGATCCGAGATGCGTAATTCCGCGAAACCTCGGGGGGCATTTTCCGGGGAGAATGGGCTTTTTTGCTCCAAGCGATACGATACATTTGACGCGGGTTGGGCGTTAGGGTAGGACATCGCCCCTTCCGAAAAAATCTATGCCAAAACCACTAGCCATCACCGAAGAAATCCAACAGATCAAAGCCCGCTTGCGGGAGCTCCAACATCAGCAACTCGATGAACTGCGCGCGCGGCGGAAGGAGCTGGCGGACGACCTGGCGGAGGTGGACAAGCAGATCGCGAATATCACCGGCGCGCCGGCGCCCAGCGCCGCGGCGGCCAGCGATGGCGCCGGCCCGCGCAAACGCGCGCCGAAGCTGGCGAAGCTGGTGAAGGACTCTGACGAGTACAAGGAGATCGGGCGCAATGTGCAGACGATCCTTGCCCGGCAGCCGACGGGTATGAATGGCAAGCAGGTCGCCGATGCGCTGGGCTATTCGCAGATGAATGAGCGGAACCGGATCAAGGAGCTTTTGAACGATACCCGGCTGTTCAAGAAGACAGGGCAGGGGGTATCGACGAAGTTTTTCCTGAGGTAAGGGAGTTCGCTACATAGTCGTGGCGAAAGCCGCGATGGGAAGCCGGGCGGATTCCGGAAATTTTGCGAGAGAACTGCTTGCGGAAGCGCGGCGGGCTCCTACGTTTCGGGGAAGATGCGCGAATTTCCTTCCTCGCTGGGCCTGGCCGGGTCGCTGCTGATCGCGCATCCGAACCTGATGGACCCGAATTTTCGCCGGGGCGTGCTGATCATTTCGGCAAGTGATCCGCACGAGGGGTCGTTCGGCCTGGTGCTGAATCGCGCGACGGAAAAGACCGTGGGCGAGCTGCTGCCGGACCATGAACTGGGGGCGCTGGGCGAGTTGCCGGTGTTCGTCGGAGGGCCGGTGGGGCGGGATCAATTGACGTTCGCCGCCTTCCAATGGCAGGACGATGCGCTGCGCGTGCGGACGCACCTGCTGCTGGACGAGGCGCGCGAGCTGGCCGCCGAGGGCGACGGGACGGTGCGCGCGTTTCTTGGCTATGCGGGCTGGTCGAAGGGGCAACTGGAGGCGGAGCTGGAGCAAAAGGCGTGGCTGGTCCAGAAGCCCGACGAGGACATCCTGGACGTGGCGAAGTGCATCGAGCTCTGGCCCACGATCATGCGGGAGCAGGGGCCGTGGTTTCGCCTGCTGGCGAACGCGCCGGACGATCCCTCTTTGAATTGACGCGATGAATATCGGCGTCCCGCGCGAGATCAAGGAGCAGCGACGTCGCGGATGGGTGGGACGCGGTGGGCTGGACGCGCCCCTGTTTTCAGGCATAGTCCCCGGGTGATGCCCATCCAGCGGCGCATAGAGATATTCCTGTTTTCGATCGCGCTGCTCGCCTTCGGCTGGTTCAACCAGGGTGGGGGCTGGAATCAGAACGCGCGGTTTGCCGAGGTGCGGGCCATCGTGGATGGGGGCCAACTGGCCATAGACAATTACTTTTGCTACGCGCGCCGCGGCGGCAAATCGCTGCGCCGTTACCCGGTGGTCAATGGGGACGTGACCATCGGCAAAAAGACCAGCCGGCTGTGCTGGGTCGATGAGAACGGCGCGCTGATCCCGGTCAATGGGGTCGAGCCGCCGGCGAAGATGGAGAAGGCCGATATATCCGATATCGGCTGCTCGGGGGACGTATCGTTCGCGCGGGGGCATTTTCATCCGAACAAGCCGCCGGGGCTCAGTTTCGTCGCCGTGCCGGCGTACTTTGTCCTCTCGCACTTCGAGCGGCTGATGCATCGCAGTCCGGATACGTGGTGGCTGATGAATGTGAATGCGTGGCTGACGTCGGTGTTCAGCGTCGGGCTCATTTCCGCGGCGGGCGTGGTGCTGGCGTTCCGCATCGCGCTTGCGCTCGCCGGTACGGACGGACCCACACGGATATGGGCGGCGTTCTGGACGGCGATTGCGTTTGGTTTCGGCACGCTCTTCTTTCCCTTTGCCACGCTGCTCTTCGATCACAACGTGACGGCTGTTTTTCTGCTGGGGGCGTTCTATTGTTTATTTCGTCGCAGGGAGCCGAAGTTCTTATTCCTGGCCGGGTTGCTGGCCGGCATGGCGGCGATTACCAATTATATAGCCGCGGCGCCCGTGGGATTGCTCGGGCTCTATCTGATGGCGAGGGAATGGCCGGAGGGCCGCCGGCGCGCGTGTGTCCGGAGCGGATGCTGGTTTGCGCTGGGCCTGCTGGGGCCGCTCGCGGCCATTTGCGCGTATAACAAGGCGTGCTACGGCTCGCCGTTCGCGCTGAGCAATTCCTTTCAAAATCCGTCTTTCACCGCGGATACGCCGCTCTTTCTCGGCATGTTCAATCTGCCCAACCCGGGCATCGCGGCCATCCTGCTGTTTTCGCCATTCCGCGGCATCTTTTACGGCGCGCCCGTCCTTGCGATGGGTGTTTATGGGCTGCGGCGGATGCGGCGCGTCCTTCGCGCGGAGATGATGCTGTTCATCGGCATCGCGCTTACGTTCTTCCTGGTCAATTGCTCGTTCTTCGGATGGCACGCCGGGTTTTCGTGCGGACCGCGTTATCTCATTCCGGCCACGGCGTTCCTCGTGCTTCCTTGCGTATATGGATTCATGAGGCTGCCGCGACTTGCGGGCGCGCTCCTCGCGGTCTCCATCGGGATCAATTTCGTGTTCACGATTACCGATGCGGAATCGCCCGCGGGTGTGGGCAGCCTCGCGATGGTGGGCGACCGCGAGATGTTCCTGTACAGCCCGCTGACGGAATACGCCGGGCCGCTATTCCTGCAAGGACGGGCGTGGCCGATCCTGAATATGTTAATCGACGAGCGGCTGGCTGATGAGCGGCTGGAATTGACCGATCTGGGCATGAGTCCGGAAAAGCAAAAGCCGATCCTGGCCGGCGATGAGGCGCAAATGCGCGACGCGATCGAGCGCGGCAGCGACGACCCGTTCGATCTTGGGAGCTATTGCGGACCGGTTTCCGTCAATCCAACCGGCGTCTGCGAGGGGAGCTATTACAATTTATTCGACGCCGGCTCGCCGCAGGCGCGGTGGAATTCCTTTAACGTGGGCGAGTTCTGGTTTCCCGAGAGCCGGTGGAGCGTCGCGCCTTTGCTGGCCCTCGTGGGATTGCTCGGCGGCTGGCTGGCCTGGGAGGCGGCGCGGGTGGGCGCGGGCGCGGGAGACCAGGGCGTCCTGGCCGATTTCGGCGACGGAATGGCGGTCGAGGAAATCGCCGCGGAGTGACGGGATTTCGCCGGGCCGGCCGTGCCATAAGGGGGCGCTTCCTCGCGTACCAACGAGGCCTCGGCGGTGCGCCAGCTTTTTGAGCCCTCAAGGCTTTTTCTCAGGAGGCGTTCGGCCAGCTCGGTCATTGGGATGCGGCGGGAACGGGCTTCGTGGTAAAGAACCGAGACGAGGAAGCGGCTGATCTTCGGATAATAGTAGGGGCTCTTGCGCGGCATCGGCTTCCCTTTTGCCCGAGAGCATGGGACATACGTTGTCCCACCCATGGGACATTTGAGCGTCATCCGCTTGATCGCGCGCCATCAACCAGGCTGGACGACCGTCCCGGCTCCCTGGCCGCCGCTTTCCACAAGGCTCAGGAAGATCTCCTCGAGTTCTCCGGTTTCGGAGGATTGGGAGGTTTGCCGGCGCAGCTCCTCCAGCGTCCCAAGCGCGATGAGCCGGCCATGTCCTATGATCCCGATGCGGTCGGCGAGCTCCTCGGCGATGCCGAGCTGATGGGTCGAAAGGAAGATCGTGGCGCCGGCGCGGCTGCGCTCTTTCAGTTCGTCCTTCACAATGCGGGCGTGGGTGGGGTCGAGTCCCACCATCGGCTCGTCGATGATGAGCACCTTCGGATCGTGCAGCAAAGCGCTGGCGATGACGAGCCGCTGCCGTGTCCCATGGCTCAGGTTCTCGGTCAATTCATGCCGGTACGGGTCGAGGCCGAATCGCTCGAACAGCACGGCGGTGCGCCGCGGAATCTCCTCCATGGGCACCTGGAACATCTCGCCGATAAAGCGCATGAATTCCGCGCAGGTGAGCTTTTCGTAAAGGAATGGAAAGTCCGGCACATACGCGAGCAGCCGCTTGGCCGCCTCCGGCTCGCGCTGGAGGTCGTGGCCGCCGATGGAGCAGGCGCCGCCGGTGGGACGCAAGAGGCCGGCCAGGAGCTTGATGGTGGTGGTCTTGCCCGCGGCGTTGGGGCCCAGGAATGCGAAGAACTCGCCGGGCGCGATGTCGAGGGTCAGGTCGTCCACGGCTTTCAAGTCGCCGAAGCACTTGGTCAGGTTGCGCATCCGGATCATTGCAAGTCGTCGTTGGAAAAGGTGTACCCGAGATTTGTCTTCGCCAGCACAATCTGTCCCAATTGCGTGACGTAAAAATCCAGGGCCGTGGAGGCGCCCTCGTGGATGGTGACCTCGTAGACCTGCAATTGCTCCCCGTGGAGCGAAATCTCCGCCTCGCGCGCGGTTGCGGTCGGGAGCGATATGCTTCCCTGTGAGATCGGCAAGGCATTTGGGCCAAGTCCGATGCTTTGCGAGAGCACCTGGCTGAGCGCCGCCGGGTCCATCGGCAGCGTGCCCGAGGCGACCAGGCGCTTCCCCTGGAATGCCCGGTAGGCGAGGGAATTGGCGGCCATGTTTCCCGTCGCGCTCAGGCGGCAGGGCGGCTGAAGGATTGCCAGATCGACATGAAAGCCGCGCACCTGCAATGCCGCATTCATATCGACCGCGCCGCTCGCGTTCAACCGCTGCTGGCCGCTGATCGGCATTCGCAGGGAAAGTGTGCCGGAGAAATCGAGCGACCGCCCGTCCGAGCCGGTGACGGAGGGGTGCAATGCGGCTGTGCCGATCTGCCCGGTGTCATCGCTCACCGAGAGGACCGATCGTTGCCCGTTCTTGAAAATGATCCGCATCACATAAGGGACGGGCACGTCCAGGATGCCGGTCTCCTCCGGGTGGGTCTCTAGCCGGACCAGCAGCCCCATCATCACCAGCCAGAAGGCAACGATCCCGATGGTGGTGATGCGATAGAGCATTTTATCCGCGGGATTGAATCGCGGGGGCGGGCTAGCCTTTTTCGATCAGGGCGTAGGCGTTGTGATTGTGGATCGATTCGAAGTTCTCGGCCTCGACCTTGTACCAGATGATGTTCTTCTCCCGATTGGAGCGGGCGGCGATGTTTCGCACGAGGTCCTCGGCGAAAACCGGGTTCTTATAGGCGCGCTCGGTGACGGCCTTTTCGTCGGGGCGCTTGAGGAGGCTGTAAAGCTCCGAGCTGGCGCAGCTCTCGACCAGGCGGATGAGGTCCTCGATCCAGATCGGGCGCTTGAACCGGACTGCGTAGGTCACCTGGCTGCGCTGGTTGTGGGCGCCGGCTTCGGCGATGGCCTTTGAGCAGGGGCAGAGCGTCGTGACCGGCACGATCACCGTGAGGACGAAATCCAATTCCCCCTTTTGCAGCCCGGCGCTGAACCGCACGGTGTAATCCATGAGCCCCACCGCGCCGGTCACCGGGGCCTTTTTCTCGAGAAAGAAGGGGAACTCAAACTCAACATGCGCCTGCTGGGCGTCCAGGCGCTCGAGCAGGCCGCGGGCGAGCCGCTGGATCTTGTCGATGTGAAACACGGGGCCGTATTCGTTGAGGACCTCGATGAACCGGCTCATGTGCGTGCCCTTGTAATGATGCGGCAGATCCACCGTCAGCGAGACCGTGGCGATGGTGTTTTGGGTGCGGTGGGCCTTGTCCCGGACGGTGATGGGGTAGCGCAGCGCCTTTACGCCCACGCGGTCGATGGCGATCTTCCGGTGGTCGATTTCGCTTTGCGTGTCCTTTAGTTCTACAATGGGCTGCATTCCTCATGACGATACGTGCCCGGGCCGGGGATTCAATTTTGGAATTGGGCGAACGGTTCCGCGTCGAATTGCTTGCATGAGCCGCCGCGATTACGGCAATCCTCTCGCATGCAACGCGAGATTCGCCTCGGGATCGTCGGCCTCGGTGCGGGCCGGTGGCACATCGAGCAATACCTGAAACACCCGGCCGCCAAAATCCAGGCCATCTGCGACCGGGACCAGGCGCTCGCGCGGAAGGTGGCCGGGGAGTTCAACGTGCCCCAGGTGTTTTCGGACTTCGAGGAATTCGAAGCGCTGGCGGAGATCGACGCGGCCACGCTGGCGGTGCCGAATTTTCTCCACAGGCCGATGACGCTGGCCTGCCTGGACCGGGGCCTGCACGTGCTGTGCGAGAAACCGATGGCCATGGATACGTCCGAGGCGATCGAGATGCGCGCCCGTGTCCGCAAGACCGGCCTCAAGTTCATGATCCATTACAACCAGCGGTTCCGGCCGGAGCATCAATACTTCAAGAAGCTGATCGAGGATGGGGAGCTGGGGGACGTCTATTACGGCAGCGCCGGATGGCGCAGGATGCGCGGGATGCCGCGTTTCGGCGGCTGGTTCAGCCAGAAGAAGATGAGCGGCGGCGGCCCGCTGATCGACCTGGGGGTCCACATGCTCGATCTGAGTCGCTGGCTCGTGGGCAGCCCGAAGGCCGTGACCGTATCTGCGAGCACTTACTCGCACATCGCCCAATCCATCGCGCGGGCGGAGCAGAAGGAGTTCGACGTCGAGGATCTGGCCAGCGCGCTGATCCGGTTCGACAACGGATCGAGCCTTGTGCTGGAGGTAAGTTGGGCGCTCAACTTCGAGGAGCGCGAGAAGGTGTACCTGGAGCTGAGCGGCACCAGAGGCGGCCTGTCGAACGTGACTTACGATTACAAGGATACCAATACCTGCATCTTCCGCGAGGAGAATGGCGCAATGGTCAAGAGCGTCCCGCTCAAGTACCCTCCCACCTTTGAAAACGCCCAGCAGCATTTCATCAATTGCATCCTCGAGGACCGCCAGCCGGGACCCGGCGCGGATGACGGCGTCGAGACCATGCGCATCCTCGACGCCATTTATGAGAGCGCCCGAATCGGTCGCGAAGTCGAGCTGCGCGCTGTGGACCTTTCCGCCCCCCTGCCCGAAGGCCCCGCAGTCGCTCCGTGACTCGCGGCTTTTTTGAACTTACCCTTGAACATGAACCCTCCGCGAACCGTATTCCATGCGTGAGTATCACGACCTTCTCAGGCTTGTCCTGGACCGCGGCGTCCTGAAGGCCGACCGCACCGGTACGGGCACTTACTCGGTCTTCGGCGCGCAGGCGCGCTTCGACCTGCGCGAGACTTTTCCGCTGCTTACCACGAAGAAGCTGCACCTTAAGTCGATCATCTACGAACTGCTATGGTTTCTACGCGGCGATGCGAACGTCCGCTGGCTCCAGGAGCACGGCGTGACGATATGGGACGAATGGGCCGACCCTGACGGCAATCTTGGCCCCATCTACGGCGCGCAATGGTGCGCATGGAAGACCGCCGATGGCCGGGAGATCAATCAAATCGACGAGGTCCTCGCGCAAATTCGCAAGAATCCCGACAGCCGCCGCCTCATCGTCAGCGCGTGGAACGTGGGGGAGATAGAGAAAATGGCGCTCCCTCCCTGCCATGCGCTGTTCCAGTTCTATGTAAGTAACGGGGAACTAAGTTGCCAGCTTTACCAGCGCAGCGCGGATTTGTTCCTGGGCGTGCCGTTTAATATAGCGAGTTACTCGTTGCTCACTCTCATGGTCGCCCAGGTATGCGGCCTGCGGCCCGGGGAATTCGTCCATACCTTCGGCGATCTGCACTTATACAAGAACCACGTCGATCAGGCCCGCGAGCAATTGAGCCGCGAGCCGCGTCCGCTGCCCGGGATGAGACTGAATCCGGATGTCCACGATATTCACTGTTTCCGGTACGAGGACTTTGAATTGGCGGGATATGATCCTTATCCGGCGATTCGGGCGCCGATTTCCGTCTAACCATGGCTTTGCGCGCTATAGCGGCAATGTCCCTGAATCGGGTCATTGGCAAGGATGGCAAAATCCCATGGCACATCCCGGAGGATTTCCAGTGGTTCAGGAAGGCCACGACGGGTCAAGCCATCCTGATGGGCCGCAAAACCTACGAATCGCTCGGCCGTCCGCTGCCAAACCGCCGCAATCTCGTCGTGACACACGCGAAGGAATTGGGCGAGGGAATTGAGATTGTGGCGAGCCTGGAGACCTTCCGCCCGGAGGAGTATCCGTGCGACGTGTGGGTGATCGGTGGCGCGGAGATTTACCGGCAAATGCTGGGCAGATGCGAGGACCTTTATCTTTCGATCATCCCGCGCGTCGTGGAGGGTGACACATTCTTCCCGGATTTCGAGAGCGACTTCGAGCTTGCTGAGACAACTTTGAAGCATCCCGAATTCGAGGTGCGACGATATCGGAGAAAGGGATAAGCCACGTCACTGGCCGTTATTGGATTCGGTGTCGGGCAGGTATCCATGCTGCTGCGCACGCGCCCAAAAGAGAACGACCGCCCCGGGATTTGACGGGGCGAATTGATAATCGCCCGCAGCCAGGGTCTCGGCGCCAGCGGCGGGATGCCCGTCGAGCATTCCCGCGGCAGGCCGGTTTTGCTGGAGCAAAACATATTCAGCCGGGATGGAGACCGTAAAATGGATGAATCCGCCGGAGGGCGGCGGAAGCAGTTGTCCAAGCACCAGGATACTGGGATGGGACGCCAATGGCAGATAGTTGGAATGCACAAATTTCATTACGTCCACACCCGGGTAAGGGGGGTGGAAGCAAACGGCGGTGTGGGTTTGAATCAACCGTTGGACGATGTCGTTTTTGATCCAACCCAGCCTCATCCGGAGGCGCGTATAGGTCTCGATGGCGTAGTAAGTCGGGCGTTGGCGGTAGATGGCATCGCCTTTCAAGTCCATGACATACTCGCCGGGTGTGGTGAGGCCAAGCACGGTGGCGATGGGAGTTACATACTTGGCCACGGAACCGCGCTGAATAACCTGCGCGCGCCAGATGAGAATAAGGCAGAGGACAAAGACGGCCGGGAACGCAAGGGAACCGGCTGGTTGCACACGGAACTTCCCGGATAGCCACAGCATCAGCGGCATGATCGCAACAGGTGCAAGTGAAATCGCCGGCAGGTGATCCTGATTGGTAATATCCGGCCAGTAACTGTACAATAGCAGGTAATAGACAGCCGGAAGAATGGCGATAAAGGCGCGCCGGGTTGCGACGCCGGGGTCGGCGGAGCTCTTGTATGTCCAAACGGCCCCCATAAGGATAACGGGCATCCCAATTGGCAAGTAAAGGTAATGGAGAAACGAGCCGTTCCAGCGCTCCGCGTAAGGGACAATATTATGTTCCAGCACGCAATAGTAGAGCTGTGGTAATGCGTGGTGCAGGGCAAAGTAAATGAACAGCAAACCGGGAATGAGGAGGCCGGTGATGATGAAAACGGTGAGGCGGCCGAGGATCTGGCGCGGGGAAGGGCGCCAGCGGGCAAGCCACCAATAAAGGCCGAGAGAAACTGCCGCGGCGATCGAGAGCGACGAGACCAACAGGGACGTTTTCATCGTGATGCCGGCGCAAGCCCCCATCAGAAGCCCCACGATAGCCGCGCGACCGTTTGTAAACCGGCCCTCGACCATGGCCACCAGAGCCCAGAGCCAAAGGGCGGCATACAGGTCATCTGGCCGGAACTCCGTGCCGGGAAAGAAAAATGCGGGCAGCGCTCCGGCGATGAGCGCCAGCCAGACTGCCGCGCGCGGCGAATAGAGAGCGCGGCCAATGCGATAGATCGCGATCAGGCTTGTGACATAGAGGGGGATCATCAATAACCGCATGGCAACCACGATATCCGCGCGCTCCGGAAAGAGGCGAAAGAGAGGAGCCATCAGCATGTAAAAGAGTGGCGGATGATTATCGAACACATCGCGGTATTGGATAAGCCCGCGGGACCAACCCCATACCACGTGCAGGTGCTGGGTTTCGTCGGTATTGAAACGATAGCGGCACGCGGCGACTGCTTTCATGACGACAAGCAGCGCCAGTAGGATAAGTCCGATGGCATGGTCGGCAGCATTCCCGCGGCTCCGTGGAGCCCGGGCGGGCCGCGCGACTATGTCCACGCCTGTCATTGTGACGCGCGACTCACCCTTCGTCCGAGGAGCAATCGCACACTGTAAATGATTGCCTCCAGCAAAAAGTAAATGGAGAGGCACTGCGCAAAAACTGTGAAAATAAGCTGGATGCGCACATATCGAATTACTTCGAGCGAATGAACGATGGCGATGGTGAGGCAGTTGCCGAAGTTATAAGAATAAACCAGCCATAGACTCACCACGGCCCAGAATAAATGCCCTCGGAACGGTTGAAAGATCAATAAGAGCGGACTGAGCAGCGCCACGACCAGGAGGTCCGGATAATGCGCCGAGAGAAACCGTGTCCACTCCGTCAACCGCCTGGGCTGCTCGATGGTGGCTCCCTTTGCGGCCAGATTTGTGCATTCGTGGTAATAGGCGGTCAGTGGCGGGTACTTTCCGCCAATCGGGATTTTTCGAGCGATTAAATCCGGCGTGCGCGCATAATCGTCGGCTACGTCCATGGTCTGACCGAGGCGATAGGCTGGGACCTTCGAGCAATAGAACAGCCGCATTTGCCCGGTGATCTTGCGCAGCATGGCCGAAGGCTGCTGAAGCGCCGCGCGCCGGTATTCATATTGGTAAAAAGCGGCCAATTGATCCGTATTCCAATTGGTCAACTTCGGAAACTCGAGACAGAACGAGTCGTACATCAGGTAATCCGGATTATATCCGAGTGACGGAAACGCCTTGGACGACGGGACGTCAGCCTCCTTTTTCAAATCCGCCGCGAGTAAGTCATGGGCGGATTGGATGACGCCGCGGCGATAGGGCGTTTGCGCATTGGTCGCAAGATCGCGCGACATTTGATCGAGAATGATCGACGCATGCACCGAAAAGAGCGTCTCGGGAAGGAAGAGCCGGCTCCATGCGTCGTCCTGCTTGAGCAGATGTTCCGGAAGAAGAAGCAGGAGGCCGGCAGGGAGAATGGCTGCGGCAGCAAGGACCCCTTTTTGCCCCCTCGATGCGCCTTTGCAAATCAGGGAAGCCCAGACGGGAGCCGTCGAGAACAGGGTGGCGAGCCCGAAGCTCGGCTTCAGAAGATAGATCAGACAGGCAACAAAAACATTCATTCCACCCAGCCAGATGGCGGACGACTGCCGCCGGATGAATCGGCGATCAATGAATAGGAACCCAATGAAGATATTGAGTATTGAAAGGAATGGAAAAAGGGCCTCTGGACGGATTTGCTGCTCGAAATAAATCGCGGTGGCAGAGCCAAGGTAAATCGTGGCGGGTGCAAGACCGATATACCGCGCCAATTCCCTCGGTATTCCACCCGGCGGCACGAGGCGCAGCATCGCATTCCATGCCAGGAGGATGAGCGCGCCGGCGGCGACGCCAAGCAGATGCTGGACGGCCCCTATCGCCCGAAAATCTCCGAATACCCGCAGCACCAGGTACACAAATGCGGGGTAAGGAAAGCTGCGGCCATCCATGTGGATGAATCCCTTCCCAAGGAGCGCCAGCAGCGCGGGGCCGAGATACCCGCGAATATCCGGATCGACCATTGGGGCCTGCGGGATATGGAATCTCTTCCACGCGCCCCACGCCAGGGTGACGACGGCCAATAACAAATAACTGCCGTCGGCGGCATAACGCGGCAGGCGGGTCCCTTTATCCCGGGGCGAGAGGGGTGTGGCCGGATCGCTCATGCCTTGCGCCGGGGTAACAAAGCCGCCGCGGAATCGAGCAACACGAAGATATACAGCAGGCAGAATGGTTCGAAGATGAACCGGTAACGCGGGTTCATTACGCCGGTAAGCATTACTACGGTGAAGACGAACCCGAGAGTCATCACCCACGCGATATGGAGCCTGCGCAGCGGCCCGGTCCGGCAAATACTCGCGATCATCCCGGCGGCGGCGAGAATGAAGAATGCCGGCAGACCCGGGACCGTCCGGCTTCCGTAATGCTGCTCTCCGATCCGCGCATCCAGGGTCATTGTGGACCACGAGCGTTGCATTGCGCCGAAAAGGTCGGCCGCGGGCTTTGTGGGATCAGGCGCCCCGGGCAAGTTATTGAGAGGCGGATATTCCTGCCGGACGAAGCTCACGACGACCTCTTTCAGCCGGGCGTATTGCGCGGTATTCTTCCCCACGGCCTTTCCGCTTCGGACCGCGGCGGCAACATCCGGCAGGCTTGTAAGTCGCGGCCCGACGAGGCGCGGCATCAGCCGGACCATCCAATCCTTGTAAGTACACGATTCGACTTGCTTCATCTGCATCCACCATGCGCCGAAATCGCCGCTGGGCGGATAAGTCGAGGCATCGAGGAACTTATTGACTGCGATGGCCGGCAACAACAGCGGACGGTGTAACGCGGCCTCAATCGCGAGCCGCTGGCAAAACTGGCCCACCGTGGCGCGATGGTCATTGACGGACTTGAGATACGCCCGGACGAGCGGACTGATCTCCTTCTCCGCGGTGGTAAGCGAGTGCGGAGCCAGCGCGCCCCAGGACACGCGTTCCTTGCGGAGCGGATCGATATAAGGGGCGAATCCCGGAGCGCTCTTGGGAACGTCCGGCGCGAGCGGGAGGAGCGTCGAGTAGAGGAGCAGTCCAGCCTGGGTATTGCGCGTACTCAACCAGGTAACCGCGCAGAAAACCAGCGCCGCCCCGCAGTAGAGGAGCCGCTTCTTCCATGCTCCCCACCGGATGAGCAAGACGAGCAGCAAGCAGAAGCAGACGTACAGTTTCCCCTCCGGGCGCGACCCCGCCGTGAGCAGCAGCGCGCCGCACAGCAGCGCGAAGCGCCACCTGGAAGGCCAGAGCGCGCAGGCCGTCCCCGCCAGCGCCAGCGCCGTCACGCACCAGAGATATTGAAACTCCGAGATGAGCGTATGTTCGTACCACAGCATCGCCGGATTGAGCGTGGCCAGGATGGTGGCCGGGACGATCCAGACTTTCCAGAGCGTGGTCCAGAGGCGCACCAACTCGCCGATCATCAAAGTGAAGATGAGCCCGAATAAATGCTGCGCCCACGGGATTACGAGTAGCGTCGGCAGCCTCACCAGGAGCGGCAGCGCGAAGAGGATCGGCGCGAGGAACGCCTTCTTCCCGTGCAACACAAAATGGTGCCGCTCCAGGAGTTGATCCGCCGTGATCAGGAAATCCGCCGAGTCCGGATGAACATAACCGTAGGGAAAATGATACAAAATCCATCCCCGCGCGATCGTTCCGATGATGAGCGCCGGCAGGCACCACCAGAGGAGCTCCCGGAACCGGGCATGAAATATAGTCCCCCGGACCGCGACCGGGAACCCACTCAACGATACAGATGCAGGCATGAAACTCACAGGCTTTACGCCATCGCCGGGCGGGAGAAAAGAGCGGAATCGCGCCCGGCCTGGCAAATCTGGGGACTTGAGCTTTCTCTGCCTGCGACTAATCAGTCTTCGTTCGATGAAGTCTGCGCCGTCTCCTCTTCGCGATGCCCGCCTTGGCGAGCTCCTCCTTTGGTGCGTCCCCGCTTTGGTCGCGGGCGCCTTTCTGCGCCTGCTCATCGAGATTCGCATGCCCTACGGCTACGTGCAGTTCGATTCCGCGGATTTTCTGCTGACGCCGTTCAAGTTGCTCGCAAAACATGCCTACGCCATCGATTCGAAAAAGGCATTTTTTACCCCCACTTTTTTCACGATTCCGTTTTTGCTGCACATTCCCGCGCTGCTCTTCATCCCCATCGTCCAGAATCTGATGGGACTCGTCGAAGTGGTGATCGCGGGCGCGCTCATCCGGCATTGGCTCCCGCTTTGGCGATGGATCATCATTCCCGCCACGCTTCTCATCGCCATCAGTCCGTGGCAGCTCTGGTACGAGCACACGCTCATGGGCGAGGCGAATTATGTCTTCTTCCTCTTTCTCATCGCGTTGCTGGGGACCCATTGGGCGCGGCGACCCACGTGGACCAATTTTGCGTGGTTCGCCCTTTCGCTCTTCTTCCTCTGCGGCACGCGCGCGGAGGGGAAAGTGATGATCCTGTTCGGCCTCGCGCTTATCCCGATCGTCC
>JBEKOV010000073.1:0-18467 GCA_049521415.1 Chthoniobacteraceae bacterium | reverse complement strand
AAGGCCATATTTTTTTTGTTGTTAGTGTTTGTTTATACGAAAGCCAAGGACCAATTGGGTGGGGAAAATTGAGGGATGAGCCTCGGGAGGAGGCGGAAAGGGGTGGTCAGGATGGTAGGGGAAAGCCTGAGTTTGAATTGCACAATTGCCTCCGGGAAGGGGGCCATGTTTCAATATCCGGGAAAATGTTACAGGCAGCCATACCCACCTCGAATGAGCCGATCCGGACGTCCACGGGCACGGTGGAGGTGTACCGGTGGGGCCGGGAGATCGAGCCGGAGTTGTGGAATGCCGCATTTGGCACACAGGTACGGGACGGGCGGTTCTACCAGATCGCGGAAGATTGCCTGCTGGAGCAGTTTGAATTTCGCTACCTGGTGCTGCGAAACGCGGAGACGGGCGAGAGCACATTGCAGCCCGCGCTGGTGGTGGATCAGGATGGCGCGGCGGGGCTCCCGCAACAGGCGCGGCGGATGGTGGCGGCGGTGCGGCGGGTATACCCGGGATTTTTGCGGATGAAGCTATTGATGGTGGGATGCGCTGCCGGGGAGGGCATATTGGGGAGCACGGAGCCGTGGGCGCTGCGGGCGCTGCACGAGGCGCTGCCCGCCGTGGCACAGGAAGCGGGGGCATCGGTGATCGTGCTGAAGGATTTCCCGAAGGAATACCGCGCTGTGGTGGGGCCGGTTTTCGAGCGGGATTACCGGCGCGTGCCGGGGATGCCGGCGGCGACGCTGGACCTGGGATATGCGAATTTCGAGGATTACCTGCGGAACAGGGTGGGCAAGGTCTTCCGGAAGAATCTGCGGCGGAAATTCAGGAAATTGGAGTTGGCGGCGCCAATCACGATGGAGGTGGTGGCGGATGCGACGGATTTATCGGCGGAGTTGTTTGCGCTGTACTGGCAGACGTTCGAGCGATCGGAGTTTCAGTTTGAGGTGTTGAACCAGGAATATTTCGAGCGGCTGGGGCGTGAGATGCCGGATAAGACGCGGTTCTTTATCTGGCGGCAGGCGGGGCGGATCATCGCGTTCAATGTGTGCCTGGTGCACGACGGGGTGATTTACGACCTGGACCTGGGGATGGATTACCGCGCGGCGATGGACCTGCACATGTACTTTGTGACGTGGCGGGACGTCGTGGAATGGTCTATCGCGCAAGGGCTGCGGATGTACCACGCGGGGCCGCTGAATTATGACCCGAAGCTGCACCTGAAGCTGAAGCTTGCGCCGCAGGACCTGTACGCGCGGCATGTGACGGGATGGGTGAATCCGTTTTTCAAGGTGGCGATGGCGTTCATGCACCCGGTGCGGCACAACGCGATCATCCGGCGGTTTGAGAATGCGGGGGAGTTGTAGGGGGTGGAAAGTTCCTTGAGCGCGGCTACGTTTCACAACCGAAGCATGGCTTTGAGCGGCGTTTTTGGGCTGTGCAAGGCGGGCGCGTGGGGCATAGTTTCGCCACTTCGATTCCGACGATTACGAGATTTTTTCTGAATGGATGACCCTGCCGCAGCTCAATGTCCCAATGGCGCAGCGCGGGAGCAGGCGAAACCGCGGAAGGGATGGTTCTTTCATCCGTACACGCAAATCATGCTGAGCATCGTACTCGCGGCGGCGGCGCAATTGTGCCTGAAGGTGGGTGCGGACAAATCGGTGTCGGGGACGTGGATGGGGATCGCGGGATTGCGCTCGGTCTGGGTGTGGATGGGGATCGTGGCGCTGGTGGCGGGGCTGTTCTCGTGGCTGTATGCGCTGCGGTTCGTGCCGTTGAATATCGCATTCAACGTGGCGGGACTGACTCAGGTGCTGGTGCCGCTGGGGGGCTGGCTGCTGCTGGGGGAGCGGATCGGGCCGACGCGGGCGGCGGGCATCGCGCTGGTGTGCGCGGGAGTTTACGTCGTGGCGCGACCGCTGATGCAGGTGGAGGAGAAGCTGTGACGCCGCTGCTCTTCATGTTGGTGGTGGTGTGCGAATGCTGCTCGGTGGCGGGGCAAATCCTGTTCAAGCATGCGATGGGGGGCGAACAGCAGAGCCAGGCGGCGAAACTCGCGGGAGGGGCCGCGGTGAAGGCGGTGGGATTTTTCCTGTGGCTGGGGCTGCTGTCGAAATTCGACGTGAGCTACCTGTTCCCGTTCGAGGGAGTGGACAGGATCATACTGGTGCTGGCGGCGTGGATTTTCCTGAAGGAAAAAATGTCGCTGAACCTATGGGTGGGCGTAGCGCTCATCAGCGCCGGCATAGTGCTCGTCTCGCGCAGTTAAGGCGCGCCAGATGATGCGCATGGCGCGCTCATTGGTCGAGGCGGCGTGGGCGGAATCGACGCGGGGCTGGCGGGGATGATCGAGGCGGCTGCTGAGCCATTGCTTGAAACGGGCGTGCCGCGGGACGGACCACGCGCCGCAGAGGTCGCCGCCGATGACGTCGGCGACGGCGTGCAATTCATCGAGCGCCCACGCAACGTCGTCGGCGGTAAAGAGGCCGGGTTCCCAATTGGTGACGGCCTCGCCGCGGCGCAGGCAATCGAGATCGACGGTGACGTAGACGCGCTGGCCGGCGAGGGATTGGGCGAATTGGGAGAAGCGGTCGCGCCAGTCATCGTAGGCCAGGGCGGGCCAGCGCTTGCGGGCGGAGCGCCCGATGCGGTCGTGCCACGGGAATACCTCGAGGCGGCCGGAGGCGAGGGCGTCCTGATTGCCGAAAAGGCGGTGGGGCCAGTTGAGTTCGAAATTGCCGCACCCCCAGACCGAGGCGCGGGTCACATGCGGGAGCTCGAGGGCGCGGTTGATCCAGCCGCCGCAACCCCAATCGGGCGGGCGGACATCCCAATCCGGATGATTATCGAAAGAAACGAGGGCGGCGGGGGCGGAGAGATTGCGGAGCCAGAGGGCGCTGAGGTGATGGAAATCGCCCGAGCCGTAAAGGGTGAAGGCGCCCAGCTCCGGCTGGATGCTCTCGTAGAAGCCATCGAGGATGGCCGGGGTGGCGCTGTAGCGGAGGCGGGGCCCCCAGTCGCGGAAATCGAGATGCCGATCCAGGACCCGATGAGGCCACGCTCCGTCGAGATCGACGTGCGCCGTCGAGAAGGACCGCATCATGGGCGGCTATCATTTTCCGCCGGAGCGCGGATGTCAATTTACCTTTGCGTCGGTATGGGGCGCAGTTTGACGCGCTGTCAGGACAGGACAACTTCATGCGGAACGACACGAAGGCGGCGGTCACGGTCCGCGGCGAACGCAAAGCACGCTTGAATATCCTCAGCGGTAAGGTCGGGGAAATCGTCCAGAACTTCGGCCACGGTCATGCCGCCGCCGAGATAATCAAAGACGTCAGCCACCGTGATCCGCGTGCCTCGAATGCACGGCTTGCCGCTGCGGATGCGCGGATCGATCGTGATGCGCTCTCGATAATCCATTGCGGGAGAGTAGTTCTACTGGGTTTTTCAGTCAAGGAGCGCGCCCGGCAGATACTGCGATGAGCGATTTGGTCCACCATCATGCCGAAGCACTCGTTGTCCTGCCGACCAGCTTCAAGAGACCCCCGGGGGCGTGTCTGGCGGCGCAGGGCGCTTCCGCTTCGATTCGCGCGGGGGGAATTCCCAGCCGATCTTGCCCTTGTCGTTGAGGGTGAGGAACGCGGAGAAGGGGCGTGCCTTGCCCTTCTTTGAGACGAAGCCGGCGATGAGGCCGGTCTTGCCTTCGGTGAGGAGCTTGCGCATCTGGTCGGGCGAGATGGATTTTTGGAGGATCACCTTGCTGATGCGGAGTTCGCAGGTACGTCCGGGTTGCTTGTGGAGGTTATTTTCGCAGGCGTAGGCTTTTTCCAATTCGTAGACCTGGCCGGCGTGGCAGACGGGACATGGGGCGAGCGGGGTGAGCGTCGTGAGGTCCACGGCTTCGTCCGAGGCACTGTTGCCGTTGCCGTTATCGAATTCGAATTGCGGTTTGTGATCCTTGCCGAGCGTGACGATGGCGGAGAATGCGCGGCCCATCTTGCTGCGGAAACCCTCAAGCGGGCCGACGCGGCCTTTGGTGAGGAGTTCCGTCACTTCACCGGGCTCGAATTCGCGTCCGGCCATGCTCTTCCAAACGCGGAGGCTGCACGATGCGCAGGTGTAGGTGCGGTAATCTTCCTTGAACGGACCGCCGCCGCATTGGGGGCAGGCGATCTCGAGGGTGGCGAATTCTCCCACGATCGGCTTTTCGCCGAAACCTTTGACCTTTTCCACGATCTCGCGGGTGAGGCCGCGAATCTGGTGCATGAATTCGTCGCGGGAGAGCTGGCCGCGCTCCATCTGCTTGAGCTTGAATTCCCATTCGCCGGTCATCTCCGGCTTGCAAAGGGTCTCGGCTCGGACATTGCGCAGCAGAGTGATGAGGGAGATGCCCTTGGCCGTGGCGATGAGGTCGCGCTGCTTGCGCTCGACGTAGCCCTCGAAGATGAGGCCCTCGATGATGGCGGCCCGAGTGGCGGGCGTTCCGAGGCCTTTCTCGCGCATGGCCTCGCGCAGCTCCTCGTCGTCCACCATCTTGCCGGCGCCTTCCATGGCGGAGAGGAGCGTGGCTTCGTTGAAGCGGGGCGGGGGCTTGGTTTCGCTCTCCTTGACTTCGATGGCGTCGACGCGGGCCGTTTCTCCTTCGGTGACAGCGATGATGGACTCGCTCTCCATCTGGCGGTCGTAAACTTCAAGCCAGCCGGGTTTGATGATGATCTTGCCCTCGGTCTTGAATTTCTCGCCCTCGACGGTGGTGATGCGTGTGGTCAGCTCGAATTCCGCCTGGGGAAAGAAGACGGCGATGAAGCGGCGGGCGACCATGTCGTAGATTTTGGCCTGCATCTCATCCAGCTCCCTGGGCGCGACGCCGGTGGGGACGATGGCGAAGTGATCGGACACCTTTGCATCATTAAAGATGCGCTTGTTTGGGTGGACCCAGCCGTTTTCGAGGGCCTTGGCGGCGTGGCGCGAGAGGGAGGGATCGGCGAGGCCGGCGAGGATGTTGCGGCTGGTGCCGAGGTAATCCTCGGGGAGGTAACGGGAATCGGTACGGGGATAAGTGAGGACCTTGTGCCGCTCGTAAAGGGCCTGTGCGATCTGGAGGGTGCGCCCGGCGGAGAGGCCGAAGCGGGAGTTCGCCTCGCGCTGAAGGGTGGTCAGGTCGTAAAGGAGGGGCGGGCTTTGGGTTTGGGGCTTCTTCTCATCGGTGACGATGCCAGTCTTGCCGCGGCATTTTTGCTCAATCTGCTCGGCGCGAGCGCGTTCCCAGATGCGCTCGGCGCGGGTATCGTCCTCGACGCCCTTCTTAAACTGTTCATCAAACCACCTGCCGCGATAGGAGCCGGCGGCGACACCGAAATCGGCAAAGACCTCCCAATAAGTGCGCGGCTTGAAGGCGCGGATTTTTTCCTCCCGCTCGACCAGGATGGCGAGCGTGGGGGTCTGGACGCGGCCGGCGGTGGTCTTCTGGAAGCCGCCCACGTGGCGGGAATTGAAGGCGGTGAGGGCGCGGGTGCTGTTGATGCCGACCAGCCAGTCGCTCTCCGAGCGGGATACGGCGGCGTCGGCGAGCGGGCGAAGTTCCTCGCCGGACCGGAGGCGCTCGAAGGCGCTGCGGATGGCCTGAGTGGTCATCGACTGGAGCCAGAGGCGTTGGATGGGCTTTTCCGACCCGCTGAGTTTGACGAGGTTGCGAAAGATGAGCTCGCCTTCGCGTCCGGCATCGCAGGCATTGATCAGGACGTCCACGTCGGGGCGCTTGATGAGCTTTTTGAGGAGTTTGAAGCGCGTCTCGGTTTTTTCGATCGGTTTGAGATCGAAGTACTCGGGCAGGACGGGGAGATTCTCGAGGTTCCATTTGCCGCGCTTGACCTCGACCCCCTCGGGCGCGGCCAGCTCGACCAGGTGGCCGATGGCGGAGGAAACGAGGGCCGAGTCACTCTCGAAGTAGTCGCCGGCCTTCTTAAAGCCGCCCAAGGCACGGGCGATATCGGAGGCGACACTGGGCTTTTCTGCGATGATGAGGTTTTTACCCATTGGGGGAGTGAGGAACCTCGCGCAAAGAAGCGAAGGCGCAAATGTTTACAAGCCTAAAAAATCGGGGAGGGAGCGGAAACCCGCGGAATTACGGAGATTTTTTGCGGATCGAAAACGAAACGTTACAGAGAGGGGACTGCTGGCTCGGATAAAATATGCGTAAAAGGGCATATACACCTACGGCTGGACGACGACGGGGGTGCCGACTTTCACCTTATTATAGATGAGCGGGGCGATTTCCGCCGGGAGGCGGACGCAGCCGTGTGAGGCGGGATAGCCGGGCAGGATGCCGATGTGCAAGCCGACGCCATCGTAGAAACGGCAAAACCAGAGCATGGGAGCGCCGATGAAATGAGTGCCGCTGGGAGCGGAATCGATCTCCAGGCTGACGCCCGCGCGTACGATGCGATTTTGGCTGTCGCAAAAAGCACCGTAGATTGAGGAACGATGGTCCGGGTCTTTTTCAATGACGCTGAAGTTGCCGGTAGGGGTTTCGTGGCCGGCCTTGCCGCTGGAGATGGGGGAATCGATGCCAATCTGGTCGCCGACCATGAGGTAGACGCGCTGCTTGGAGATGGAGACGAGGACGTGGGAATTGTCCTGGGTCATCATGGCCAGGACGCGCGGGGTGGTGCGGGGCGGGGCCTGCCTGTAGATGAGCTCCTGGGCGGGCTTCATTTTGGGCTGATGGCTGAACCATTGGGCGTGAACGGATTGGGCGAGGCAGAGGATTGCCAGAGTGACCGCGAGACACTTAAATGCGCCACATGTTCTCATCGAAAGCGCGGCAGTGTACCAAAGCAGACGCGGGCGGCAATCTCCTTCCGCGCGGGTAGGGCGATCATTTCAAAGATGTTCCGCAGGATGAGCAAAATAATGGCCGTGCTGGCGCTGTGGCTGGCCATTTGGCTGATGCCGCTGGTGTGCGGGCTGGCGCGAGGCCAGGGGGATCCCTATGGCGACCAGCCGCCGCCGCCGCCGGAGCCGAACCCGATCGTGGTGGACGTGCCACGCGGGCATACGGTGTGGATCACGCTGAGCGCTTTTTCGCTGACATCGCCGATCATCCGTTACCGCATCCGGCGGCATCCGGAAGGGAAATTGGGGACGCCAGTCATCCAGACGGAGAGCACGGCGACCGTGAAATATACGCCGCCCGCCGGCGCGGGGCCGGGCGACGATGATTTTTCCTACCAGATTCAATCCGAGGGAGGGGTATCGGTGGCGGCGGACGTGCGCATCAATATCACCGACAAGGATCCTCTGCTGACTGCGCCAAATGAGATCGATTTCGGCCAGGTGCTGCCGGGGCGGAGTGTGCAGCGTCAATTGGTGATCCAGAATATCGGAGGCGGCCTGGCGCAGGGAGACGTGGTGGCGCCGGATCCGTGGACGGTGCAGGGAAGCGCGGGGTACAAACTGGGGGCGGGGGAGAAGCAGACGTTTACACTGGTCTTTGCACCGACTGAGGCGCGGCAATACACCGGAGATATCCAGTACACGGGGGAATTGCAGCGGGCGACGGACCTGGACGGCGTGGGAATGGCGCCGGCGGCGGTATCGCAGGAGCCCGTGGAGTTGACCGGCTCGACGCGGAGCGGGGTGGTCGAGATCGAGAACCGGATGGACGGGGCGCGGACCTTCAAAGTGACTGTGGGGCCGCAACTGGAGGCGGATGCGAGCCTGGATGTGCCGGGGAAGAGCACGGCTCAATTGCTTGTGCGGGCAAAGCCGAATGAATTGGGAGCAATCAACGATCATGTGATCGTGGCGGGCGATGGGGTGAGCGCGGACATCCCGATCTATGCGGCGGCGGAGGAAATGGGGACGCCCGCGCCGGCTGGAACACCGATTGCGCCGGCGCAAATAGCCGCGGCTCCGGCGGGGAATGACCGGCCGGCGTTTACACCGGTGGCCACGGAGATGGCGCTGCCGCCGGTGGCGATGGATTCGGGGGCGCCGGTTGAGCCGGAACCTGGGATGCGAATCCAGATATTGAACATCAGAAGCGTAGGAGAGCGGGAGGCGCAAGTGGTTTGCAATTTCGCAGGTACGGCGTCGGTGCAGACGTATCGGCTGGAAGCGCAGTCGGTGGGAATCGATGCGCAGGGGAAGCCGGAGGCGGTGTGGGCGCCGCTTCGGAATACGACGGTAAAAGTGAGCGGATCGAGCGTGAGTGCGGAGCTTGCGGACCTGGAGCCGGGGGCGCTTTACGTTGTCCGGCTGGTAGGGATCGACGACCAGGGGAGGATCGCCGCAATTTCGTTGCCGGCACAAATCTGGACGGTGAGGCCAAAACCGCCGAGCCGCTGGCCGTGGGTGGGGCTGGTAGCGGCGGTGGTGGCGGGAGTGGTGGTTTGGAAGAGGATACGGTGGCGGCGGTAGCGCGGACTAGAGGACGGATTCGTCGATCCAGCGAAGGTAATCGGCGCTGCCGCTATCGATGCGGATGGAGATGATCTCCGGGACCTCGTAGGGATGAAGTTCGCGGATCTTTGCTTCGAGGAGCTGGAACTTCCAGACATTGCTCTTGATCAGGAGGAGCACTTCCGAGGAGGTCTCGATTGCGCCTTTCCAGCGGTAGATGGATTCGATCTGCGGTACGAGGTTTGCGCAGGCGGCGAGTTTTTCCTCAATCAAGGCTCGCGCGACGCGGCGGGCGCAATCCGCATCGGGGAAGGTGGAGAGGACAAGGATGGATTCTTCAGGCACGGGAAGAAAATTCGAAAATAGTTAGGCGCGCGGGGCGCGCTTTTACCGGGGCAGCATTTCCATATCTTCGAATTTCGAGTTTCGTCCCGCGACGGCAGGATCGAATTTTGCCGCGGCGGCGGCACGGCAAATCCAGCCGCCGCCGGCTACGCGGTCGCCATCGTAGAAGACGGCGGCCTGGCCGGGGGTAACCGCACGCTGCGGGATGTGCAGGCGCACATGCGCGCGGCCATCATCCAGCGGGGTGACGGTCGCGGATGCGCCGGGATGGCCGTATCGGATTTTCACGGTGTATTCGGCAGGGCCGGAAGGCGTGCCGTGCCAGGTTGCGCGGTCCACTTCGAATGACTCGACGATCAGATCCTCGGCATCACCTACGATGACGCTGGAGGTTGCGGGATCGATATCGATGACGTAGCGCGGACGGGGCGAGCCGCCGGGCAAGCCCTTGCGCTGGCCGATGGTGAACATTTCGATCCCATCGTGCGGAGCGAGGAAATTCCCCTCCTTGTCGTAAATGCCGCCGGCGTGAAATTGCTTGTCGCCAAGGTGGCCGCGGAGAAAGGCCTTGTAATCCTGGCCGGGGACAAAACAAATCTCCTGGCTGTCCTCCTTGTCCGCGACCTTGAGGCCGATGGAGCGGGCGATGTCGCGGATTTCCGTCTTGGACATGGCGCCGAGCGGCATGAGGGAATGGAGAAGTTGCTCCCGGCGGAGCGAGAAGAGGAAATAGCTCTGGTCCTTGCGCGGGTCGCGGCCCTTGCGCAGTACGGCGTGGTCGCCGTGATGCTCGACGATTGCGTAATGGCCCGTGGCGATGTAGGCGGCGCCGAGGCTGCGGGCCTTGTGCCAGAGGTTGCCGAACTTGAGTTTCTCATTGCACATGATGCAGGGGTTGGGCGTACGCCCGGCCTGGTACTCGGCGGCAAAGTAATCGATGACCTGCTGCTGGAATTCGCCCGATTCCTCAACGACGTAATGCGGGATGCCGAGCGCGTGCGCGACGCCCCGGGCATCGGCGATGGCGGACGGGCCGCAGCATTTGTCCTCGGCGCGGGAGATGCAATCCTGCGGCCAGACTTTCATCGTCACGCCGATGACATCGTAGCCCTGCTGCTTGAGCAGATGGGCTGCGACGGAGGAATCGACGCCGCCGGACATGCCGATGACGACGCGGTGATGGGTGGCAGACATGGAAGCGGGAAGATACTGGAAAATTCGAAATTCGGAATTCGAAAGATTTGAGAAGGAACAGAAGGACGCGAAGAGAGCACAGGGACGGAGAGACAGAAAGGACCAAAAGGACAAAAAGGACCAAAGGGGTCCCTGGATTATTGGAGCATTACCGAACGGCGAGGCGTGGCGGGCGGACCGGCGGCTACAGTTTCGCGCCGTGGCCGAGGAGGTCGATGGGGGTGAGGACGCCCTGGAGTTTGCCGGCGGGGTCGACGACGAGCAGCTTGTTGCGTCCACTGCGCATAAGGGTTTCGAGGGCGTCTGTAACCAGGGTGTCGGCGTGGATGGTGGGGATGGAGAGCGGGGTCAGCTTGTCCATGGTGCTCTGGTTGGTGATGTCGCCGTCCTTAAGCGCGTCGTACACCTGGGGCTGGGTGACGATGCCGAGGAGCTTGTCGTTTGCATCGAGCAAGGGGAAGGAATTGAAGGGATGCTCGACCATGGTGGCGAGGGCGTTGCCGATAGTCTCGGTGGTGCGGAAGAAGACGGGGTTTTTGGCCATGACCTCGCTGACCTTCATCTTCAAAAGAGCATCGGGGACCGTCTTCTTGATGGAATCGATCTGCTGGCGGCTGAGATACTGCTGGGAGGAATGCTCGAAGAATTCGCGAATGGATGAGCTGGCGCTGGAGATGGCCTGGAAGACTTTTGCCTCAAGCGAGACGAGGATGGTGGGCTCCGCGGCGACGGCGTTGAAACGCCACTTGCGGTCATGCAATAGTGCGCGCTCGCCAAAGTGCTCCCCGGGACCGATGGACATGATCGTGCCGTCACCGTCGTTGAGATCGATGCGCCCTTTTTTCACCACGTAAAACGAGAGCGCGGGTTCGCCGGAGTGGAAGACGACGTCGCCTTTCTCGAGGTGGACTTCCTGGAGGACCTCGGTGGGGCGCGAGCGCAGGAGTGTGATGTCGCGCGGGAAAAAGAGATCGAGGGTCCAATCGATGACGACGCGGACCTTGCGGTCGAGACCCGGCAGTTTCATCAGGTAAATGGTGCGCCACATGAACCAGGCGAGCAGGCCCGAGAATCGGAGCCCCATGATGTCGGCGACGGCCGACTGGTGGCCGATGGATGCGAGTTCGCCGAGGCCGGTGAAGGTAAAGGTGCGCAGGGGCTCTTTCGAACCCTGGAGGATATTGGCGAGATTTTTGCCGAGGCAGATACCCTGGCGGTAGGCGAATTGGGCTGTGGGCGGACAATACTTCTGCGCAACGAAGGGAGAGGCGTCGCCCATCGGTTGTTGCTGTTTCTTTGCGCCTTTGCCGCCGGCCATCGGGACAGCGGCGCAATCGCCGGCGGCCCAGAGATTTTGAAAATCCTGCACGCGCAGCGAGGCATCGGTGATGATGCGGGACTTTTCGGTGGGGATGCCGTCTCTCTTGCAGAGATCGACGATGAGGGGATGGGGCGCGTTGCCGACCGTGGAGACCACAGTGTGGGTCTCGAGGACGCGGCCGTCGTTGAGGGTGACCTTGCTGGCGGTCATGGAGGTTACGCGGGCATTGAGGATGAACTCGACGCCGCGGCGCGTCATGTTTTGTTCGCAATAGCGCCCGAGGTCCTCGCTGATCTCCGGCAGCAGATGCGAGCCGGAGTGGACGAGGATGACGCGATAATTCGGCCGGGCGATGCGGGGATAGAAACGATTGATGTCCTGGATGAGGTCGAGCAACTGGCCCGCGGTCTCGACGCCGGAATAGCCGCCGCCGACGATGACGAAGGTGAGCAGGCGTTTGATGGCGGCCTGATCGGTCTGGAGGTTCGCCTCCTCGAGGCGGTCGATGAGCGCGCCGCGCAACTCCTGCGCATCGCCGACGCTCTTCATTAGGAAGGCGTGCTCCGGCATGCCGGGCACGCGGCTCAGATCGACAACGCCGCCGAGCGCGATGACGAGATGATCGAAGCAGACGGTGATGGAGGGGCTGAACATGCCGGCATCGAGCCTGACGGAGCGTCCGGCGAGATCGATCTCGGCAATGCTGCCGCGCATGACATTGACGTTGCGGCAGATGCCGCGGATGGGATTGACGACGTGGTGCGGTGAGATGGAGGAGCCGGCCACTTCGGCGAGCATCGGCTGGAAGACCATGTAATTATGATCGGCCACGATGGCCACGCGCTCGCGCGCGCTGATGCCGAGCTTGCGCGCGATGGCCTGCGCGCAATAAACGCCGGCGAAACCGCCGCCGGCGATGAGGACATCGAATTGAAGTCTGTTTTCGCTACCCATGGGGGGAAGGGGATAGCGAAGAGGGAAGCGTTGTTCGAGAGTTTACTTCACCAGGTCGAGATTGAGCGGGTAACGGAAAGGCCGGCCTTCGTACGCCTTTATTCCGGCGACAATGACGCAGATGAGATGGAAGATATGAATGGCGGCGACCAGGAAGACGACTACCGGGATGAGGATGATGGTGATGCAGAGGGCGACCGCGCAGGCGTAGTAGATGGCGATGGAGATGTTGAAATTGAGGGCTTCGCGGGCCTCCTCGCGGATGAAGGGGCCATCGTCGCGCTTGAGGAGCCAGACGATAAGCGGACCGACGACGAAGCCGATGCCGGAGACGTACATCGTAAGGGCGCTCAAGTGAGCAAGCGCGCCCCAAAGCCGGTCACTGTCTGAAGTGGCGGCGGGCGTCGTGGGGGTGGGCCCATCCATGGCGCACTATGTTCCGAGAAGGGGGTGGTTGGCAAGGCGGGATGATTGGCGAAAAGGACGCGGTTTTTGGCGGAAAAATTCAAAATTCGAAAGATTTGAGTGCGGACAGCTACACTTTGCAAATGGAGATAAAGAATTTGCCGCTGGGGTCGCGGGGGATGTTATCGACGTATTGGATTTCGAGTTGGGGAGGGTAGCCGAATTCCTCGAGAAATGTGGCGTGGATCGGGGCGTCGAGATTCTTTAAGGAGACGATCTTTACGACGAAGCGGCGGAGTTCCTCCTGGATGACCTGGTATTGGCGCACGCCAGGGATGTCACGCAGGGCGACGGAAAGGCGGACGAAAGGGATGCGGCGGCCATCGGGATGCCGCAATGAGCCGCGCACCTTGCCGAGGACCTGGCTGAAGGCGGGGAGCGGAATTTTTCCACACGGGCACTTGCCGAACGCGGCGAGGTCGCCGATGGCGTAGCGGATGAGCGGCATGCGGCGGTTGAAATAATCGGTGATGACGAGCTGGCCGATCTCGCCGGCGGGAACAGGCTCGTGGCGGTCGTCGAGGATTTCGACGCCGAGTTTGTGCGACATGATGTGATGGAAACCGGAATGGTGCGGGCACTCGCAGGAGATGGAGCCAAATTCCATGGAGCTGTAGGTGGTCCAGATATATGCGCCTGGGAATGCGCGCTGCATGAGGCGGCGCTGGCCGGGATCGAATGACTCCGACATGAGCAGGACGCGGCGGATGCTGGGAAAGGAGAGGCGCTGTTCGAGGATGGATTGGGCGAGCATGACGCCGTTGGTGGGATAAGTGACAAGGGTCATGGCCTCGTGCCGCGCGGCGAACTGACCCAGGGCGAGGATTTGGCCGGCGAGCGGAGTATGGATGGGGATGACGTTTTCCTGGGGGCGATCGGAGGCGGGATGGACGATCTCCACGCGCGGCAGCGGACCGCCCAGCCACCGGACCATGCGGAGGTAGTCCTGCGTCTCCATTCGCATGCGGGCGGGTCCGCTCGTGAGGCGGACGGGGATGCCAGTCGAGCCGGAGGTCGCGCCGAGAACGGGGTGGCCGTTAAGGATGCGGTCGTTATTTTCCTGCAGGATCTGGCGGGTGAGGATGGGGACCGGGCCGTTCTCGGGAATCCACTGGGCGTAGAAGGGATTGGTCCGTCGTGCGTAGTGGACGATGGCGGTGAATTTTTGCTGGTCGATGATTCTCACTCTGTGGGGGTGGGGCGAGGCGGAAGCCCCGGGGCCTCGATATTAGGGAAAAATTCAAAATTCGAAGCTCGAAATTCGAAAATGATCGGGCGCGCGGGGCGCGCTGATAGCGCATCGGCACTTGCAATCGTGCGGTATCCGCAAACAATGGACGCGGCATGACCCACGCAAATTCCCCCAAGGAGGATGCCCCTGCCACGCGGCGTCCGGTGGAGGCCGATTGGCCGCGGATCATCGAAATCCTCGAGCACGCGAATTATCACCGCATCGGCGGGAGCGAGATGGAGCGGTTCCCGCTGGAGGATGCTTTCGTAGTGGAGTTGGATGGGCAGGTGGCGGGCGTGTGCGGTTACCGAATCCTGGACGCTGAGAATGCGAAGACGACGTTGATGGTGGTGGACCCGGCGTACCGGGGAAAGGGGCTCGGGCTGGTGCTGCAGAGGGCGCGGATGGATTATCTGCGCGAGTGTGGGCTGCGGTATCTGTTTACGAATTGCGACGACGACGAGGTGATCGCCTGGTACGAGCGGCATTTTGGTTACCGGAAGACGGGCGGGCGGGTGCCGAAGACGGAGGACTTCGGGCTCGCAGAAAAAAGTGAGTGGATCACGCTGCGGTGCGAGCTTTGAAGGAAATGAACGGATTGATCCTGAATGCATGCCTGACGGGCATGGTGACGAGCAAGGAGAGGAATCCGCATGTGCCGATCTCGCCTGGGGAGATTGTGCGGGATGCGTTGGCGGTGGGGCGGGCGGGGGCGCAGATCGTGCACATTCATGCGCGCGGGGCGGAGGGCCTGCCGACCTGGGAGCCGGCGGTGTATCGCGAGATCATCGACGGAATTCGCGCCGAGGCGCCGGAGTTGGTCATCTGCGCCTCGACGAGTGGGCGGTTGTGGAGCGAGCGGGAGAAGCGAGCGGCGGTATTGATGCTGGAGCGCGGGCCAGACATGGGATCGCTGACGCTGGGCTCGATGAATTTTTCGCGGCAGGCGTCGGTCAATCCGCCGGAGGATATCCTTTATTTATTGGATTTGATGAATGAGCGGGGGATCAAGCCGGAGATCGAGATATTCGACCTGGGGATGGTGGATTTTCTCGGGCGCCTGGTTGCGGAGGGGCGGGTGAAGAAGCCGATCTATGCGAATATCCTGCTGGGAAATCGCGGGACGGCGGATGCGACGGAATTGAATCTGCGGTTTATGGTTTCGCGGCTGCCGGCTGGGTGTGTGTGGGCGGCGTGTGGGATCGGGAAGCATCAATTGCCGATGAATAGGCTGGCGGTAGCGATGGGTGGACATGTGCGCGTGGGGCTGGAGGATAATCTATATATGGATACGGCTTCGAAAGAGCCGGCGACAAATTTGGCGCTGATGCAGCGGGTTGTTGCCGCGGCGCGGGAAATGGGGCGCGAGCCGATGGGGAAGGCGGATGCGCGGGCGGCGGTCCTGTAGGTTGCGCGGGCGGGCGGGAAGGAATAGCCTGTGACGATGAAGGTGAAGCTTGCTTACGGCGATGGGTGGCTGGAGGTGGAATTGCCCGCGGAGCGGACGACTGTGATCGCGCCGCACGATCAGGTCGGGCTGGCGGATGAAAGGGCAGGTCTTATTGCGGCGCTGGATGGGCCGATTGGCGGGCGGCCATTGAGGGAGCAGGTGAGCGGGCGGGTTTGCATTGTGTTTACGGACATCACGCGTGCTACGCCGAATGAGCGGATCATTCCATGGTTGCTCGATTATCTTCGCGGATGCGGGGTGCGGCGGGAGCAAATTACGCTGGTGAACGGGCTGGGGACGCATCGCGCGAATACGACAGAGGAGCTTTCGAAGATGCTGACGGCGGATGTCGTGCGGGAGTATCGCGTGTTGAATCATGAGGCGGAGAATCCCGCGGCGCTCGTGCAGTTGGGCGTCACGTCCGATGGCACGCCGGCTTTGCTGAACAAGCACCTGGTCGAGGCGGATACGCGGATCGTGACCGGATTTATCGAGCCGCATTTCTTCGCGGGATTCAGCGGCGGCCCGAAGGGGATCATGCCGGGAGTCGCGGGAATGGAGACGATCATCAGCAATCATGGGCGGCGGAATATCGGGAATCCGAACGCGGCGTTCGGCATCACCGGGGGGAATTCGCTGTGGGAGGAAATGCGGGACATCGCGTTGCGGGCGGGCCCGAGTTTTCTCATCAATGTTGCGTTGAATGAAAGGCGTGCAATCACAGGCGTCTTCGCGGGGGATTTGATCGCGGCGCACAAGGTGGGGATTGAATTTGTGAGGAAATCCGCGATGCAGCCGGTGGAGGAGTTATTCGACATAGTAGTTACGACCAATAGCGGATATCCGCTGGACCAGAATCTTTACCAAGGGGTGAAGGGTATGAGCGCGGCGGCGCGGATCGTTAAGAAAGGAGGCGCGATCATTATCGCCGCGGAGTGCCGCGCGGGCATCCCGGACGGCTCGCCATTTTATGAATTGCTGACGCTGGCGAAAGAGCCGGAGGATATCCTGGCGCTGATCGAGCATGCGACCTACCGCGAGCAATGGCAGGGGCAGATCCAGGCATTGATCCAGCGGAAGGCCGCCGTGTATATCCACAGCAGCATGCCTGACGATGTGATCCGGCGCGCCCATTTGCTGCCGGCTCGCGATATCCCACTAACGGTAAGTGAGTTACTGGCGAAGAACCCGGCCGCGCGCATAGCGGCGCTGCCGCTGGGGCCGCTGACCATTCCGTATTTGTCGCGCTGACAAATTGCGGAAGTCTTTCTGGAATAGAATTGACCCGTCTGGACATGGAGGCATAGGACCATGCGGTAGAAGGAACCGACTCCATGATCTCAAAACTTCGCAGAGACTGTTTTCATTCTTCACCCGAGCCCCTGGAGTCGCGCATCGCGCCGGCGGCGTTTCTTGTGACCAACCTGCTCGATAACGGCAGCGCCCACACACTGCGTACGGAGATCAATGCCGCCAACAGTGCGGCGGGGGCGAAGCATACAATCACGTTCGCTCACAACCTGAGGGGCACAATCGAACTCGCCTCCGGCGCGTTGAACATTACCAGCAATCTCACCATCAAGGGTCCCGGGGGCAACCAGGTGATTATCGACGGGGGTGGGAATTCGCGCATTTTCGATATTGGTACGGAGACGGTCAGCATCAGCGGGCTGGCCATGATCGACGGGACGGTAACGGGCAATGGCGGTGCGATCCTTAGCGACGGCCCGCTGACGATCAGCAAATGCTTCATCTCCGGCAACACGGCTACCACCGGCAATGGCGGCGGAATTTACGACAACACGACCGGGGCGTTCGTTCTGAAGGGATCGCTGGTCTCGGGCAATAAGGCGTCCACGACCGGCACCTTTCGCGGCGGCGGCGCGTGGGTGGACGCCCAGTTGGGCATTACAATCAGCGGCAACGAGATCAGCGGCAATTACGCCAGCTATTCGGGCGGCGGCCTGCGGCTGTACGAGCCGTCGGCGGGCTCGGGTAATATCGTGATAAGCAGCAGCAGCATCACCGGGAACAGGGCGGCCGAACTCACGGGCGGAATGGCCATCCTCGATCACAGCACCGGAGGGGGCCAGGTGAAGGTCACCGGTACGGCGATCACCGGGAATTATGCTCCGTCAAACTGCGGCGGGTTTTACCTGCTCAACCATTCGAACAAGCCGGCGGTGATAAGTTCCGTGATAATTTCCAACAATGTGAGCGGCGGCTCTGGAGGGGGATTCCAGGACAACAGCTCCGAAGCGGTGATGGTTCAAAACAGCCACATCACGGGCAACTCCGCGAATACGGCGGCCGGCGTCTTTAGCGAAAGTCTTCACGCGCTGACCATCTCGAAATCAATCATCTCCGACAACAAGGCGGTCTCAGGCGCCGGGGGCGTATCGGCCACGGGCGGCGCCTTTACGCTCACGGGCTCCCTGATCTCGGGAAATAGCGCGGGAACCGGAAACGGAGGGGGATTGTATATTGGAAATGGGTCCGCGAGCACCAGGATTACCGGCAGCACCATCTCGGCCAACACCGCGCTCGCCGTGGGAGGAGGCGCGGATCTCATTGGCGACGGCGCCATCACGGTTTCGTCCACCAAGGTGACGGGCAATGTGGTCGGCAACACATCAACGTCTGGCGCGGGAGCAGGTCTGAACATTGACTCCGACAGCACCAGCGTCCTCCTGACAGGCGATACCATCGTGGGCAATTCCGCATTCGGCTCCAATGCCGTCGGAGGCGGGATCAACATCACGGGCAACGCGACGTTCTCGATCATCAGCGGTTCGGTAGAGGGAAATTTTTCCGGCTATGACGGTGGTGGAGTCTATCTGGCTGCGCTTCCCGCCGGATTGATCAAGAATATCCTCATCGCAGGCAACGAGGCGAACAACGCGGGTGGTGGAGTTGCCCATGCCGATGGAGCATCCGGCGTTGTCCATCTCCCCGTGCCCGAGCGCTTGCGGGTGGTGGGCAACGTCGCGCTTTTGAGCGGTACCGCCAACTTGGCAGGGGATTTCACTACCCCCTGATTGGGGTGCGGGCGGATTCGTCCCATTTCCATGGACTGCGCTTGACCGCGGGCCTGAGCGCGGGGATTAATG
>JBEKOV010000072.1:0-18884 GCA_049521415.1 Chthoniobacteraceae bacterium | reverse complement strand
TCCGCAGTCGTGTGCCCCTTTTCTCTCGCCGCTATGATCCGCTCCCGCAGATCAAGACTGTAGGTTCGCATCCACCTACCATACCACTCTTTGCCTCAGATTAAATAGAAAATGCTCTAATACGGAATCTCCAGGAGATAGCGCTGGGACTTGATCCCGGATTTTGTGTCGACGATGACATCGACAGTACCGGGGGTCTCAAAGTTGGATTGAGTTCCGGGGGACCCGGTGGCCCCGGTAAGTGCGGTGAAGCTGTCAACCTTGTAGGGATTATAGTCGATATATATGTTTCCTCCCTGCCGGACTAAAAGTCTCAGCCCGCTCGATTGATTGATGGTCCACAACCCACCGTTGGTGCCGGGAAAAACATAAGAGGCGGGATCCGTATCCAGCGTCGCGGTGAACAGGGGACCGTCGCCATTGACCGGAAAGTCGAGACTTCCAAAGCTCGTGTAATTGCCGCCGCCGGCGGCGACGCCGCCCTGGCGTGCGATCAGGCGAAGGACGCCGTCGGTATCGACCCACCAAAGGCCCTTGGAATCAGCGCCCGTCGTAACCGCGGGAAATGCGAGCCGCCCGGTCGAACTGCATATTGGATCGCCAAAAGAGACGAAATTCGTGCCGGCAATCCCGGCACTCCCGGTGACATCCGGGGCGTTGTCACCCTGGAGCGCGATCAGCGTGGTCGAGGTGCTCGTAAGTTGAAGGAGAGCAAGTTCCTTCGGCGAACTTGTGGATGCGGACTGGAGCAGCGCGGATGCGGCGACACCTTCCGGGCCGAAGCCGGGGAGGCCGAACGAAAGAATTTTTGTCCCGTTAATGACGCTGCCCGTTCCGGTATCAAGGATGTCGCCCGTGCCGGCGTACCGGGTCCAATCACTGGGGCTGGCGGCGGTGGCGGGAATGGAGAAGAGGGCGGAAGACTTATCCGTGAAAGTAAGATCGACACCGATCGTTTGATCGTCCACCCGCCAGCGCGAAGAAGCCGGCGTAAGCTTGGAACTGGCCAGCGTCGTAATATCTTTGACGAACTTACCCAGTGCCGGCTCTCCTTTCTGAACCAGGAGATTGACGCCAGTGGAGGTCGTGGCGAGCAACGCGGCGCTGTTCTTGCCGCTGATGCCCGTACCCTGAAGCGTCGCGAGGAAGAAAGTCGTTGCGCCATTGCCATCGATGGCATTGAACGATTTGATGGTTACCCCAGCGGGCAAACCGGTGAGCGGAACGCCGGATTGCGCGGCGATCCTGTTATCGGCGCCGAACAACGACAGCCCGGTGATCAGTACCGACGACGTGGCCTTGGTAATGCCCCCCCCGGTCGCCAGCGTCCCAACGGTGGAGTAACCGCTCGGTTCCTGGTCGAACGATTTCAGAATGTAACCGCCAATGCCTCCGGGGATCAGCAGGATGTCCGTTAGATCGTCATAGATGACAGGTCTCGCTTTTATGGTCGGCGTGGTGAACGTGCCGAGGAAAGGAGTCTGCGCATTGTCCCCAAGGCTCGATAGCGTCCCGCCCTCGATGGGTTCGCCTTCCAACAGGTAATTGCTCGGCGAGGCGCTGGTCGGAACGGCGGGCGTTTGAATCTCGATGGTCATCGCGTTCGGTGTGACGTTAGAGATGTACTCGTCGAACCCCGAGTGGCCGGTCTGGTACTCCGTGCCGAGAGGAGTGCCCGCGTCATTGTATGACAGGGCCCAATAAACGTCGCTGTTCACGTTCAACGGCTGAACTTCAACCCAGTAGTATTGGCCCTTGTGAACGACGGCCCCGGAATTCTGGTTATATAACATGCTCCCGAGAAATCCGGCGGTGTCCACGCCGTCAAAATTCCAGTAAGTCATTTGCGGCCCCAACTTACCGCTCGCATCATAATTCAGTGATACGATGCAGCTATTGTTCAATGCGGAGGGGGAATAGAGTTCGACCTGTACGAAATCAATGATCCCGGAGACCTGCGCTTTGAATCGGAACGCGAGCACGGTGTCCTGTTTGACCTCGGTCTCGGATGCAAACAAGGTAATAAAAGGAGGATCGAGATTGAAGTCGTAGCTGGTAAAAACGTACGTGTCCTGGGCGCAGAGACGGCCGGCGGCAAGCACCACGCCGACGACAAGGAGGAGAAAAGAATGGAATCGAGACATGTGGGAAAGAGGTGAAGCCGGGAAAATAGCCACTTGATTTTGTTATGGCAATTATTAAACCCGAATTCCGATGTTGGAGGGGATGAGATGGCGCAAGATGCTGAGTCGCGATGACATAAGGAAGGCTGAGGCGTATCAATCGATACGGCGAAGCCTGACGAATGGCACTCGCGGTCGGCAGATTGCGCCAGATCGTCCCGATCAACTTCGGATTTCGGGTTAAACGAGGATTCCTGGCAGCGCGCGTGCGCGGATTCTGGCAATCATCAATCTCACTTCATCAATCAGCAATCCTCTGCACCTCTTCAATAAACACCCTCCCAAAATCCACCAGCTTCTTCGCCCCCACCCCCGGAATCGCACCAAACTCCTCCAGCGTCCTCGGCAACCGCGCTGCAATCTCCCGCAACGTAACATCCGAAAACACAATATAAGCTGGAACGCTCCTCTCATCCGCCAGCGCCCTCCTCAACTTCTTCAACCTCCCCAATAACTCCTCATCGCAAGCAATCTCCCCACCCCGTCGCCGTTCCTTCTCCACCTTCGCCGAAACATGCCGCGTCAATTGAATCGCCTTCCGCGCCCGCAGCGCCTCAAGCCCCGCCGCCGAAATATCCACCGTCGCAAACTTCCCAGACTGTTGCTCCAGCAATCCCAGCCGGATCAACTCCCGCCCGTATGCCTGCCATTCCGCGCGCTTCCCCTCGCGCCCGATTCCGTATGCCGAAATCTCCTGGTGCCTCCATTTCCGGATCGCCTCCGAGTCCGCCCCCATCAGCACCTCGACCACATGATTAAGCCCAAACGTAAACCCGCTCTTCTGCCGGATCCGGTAAACGCATGAGAGCAGCTTCTGCGCGTGCAACGTCCCGTCGAACGTCTCCCGCGGGCTCAGGCAATTATCGCACCCCTGGCAATTCGCCGCCTCGTACTCCTCACCGAAATACCCCAGCAGCCACCGCCGCCGGCAGCCCGAGTTCTCCGCGAAATGCACCATCTGCCGCAATTGCTCCCCCGCGATCTCCCGCTCATGCGCGTCCGTCTTCTCGTCGATGAACGCAATCTGCTTCGCCACGTCCCCCGGTGAAAACAGCAGCAGGCACTCCGCCGGCAGCCCGTCCCGCCCCGCGCGCCCCGTCTCCTGGTAATACCCCTCCGGGTTCTTCGGCAGATCGTGATGAATCACAAACCGCACATTCGGCTTGTTGATCCCCATCCCGAACGCAATCGTCGCGCAAATCACCTGCGCCTCATCCCGCAGGAATTGATCCTGGTTCTTCGTCCGCTCCTCCGCCGTCAGCCCCGCGTGATAAGGCCGCGCGCGGATCTTCTGCTCCGCCAGTTTCTCCGCCAGCGATTCCGCCGCCTTCCTGCTCGAGCAATAAACAATCCCGCTCTCCCCGGGCCGCGATCGAAGAAACTCCAGCACCTGGTTCGCCGCCTTCGCCTTCGGGATCACCCGGTAACTCAAATTCTCCCGATTGAAACTTCCAATCACCACCGCCGGATCAACCAGGTGAAGATGCTTGATGATATCGTCCCGCACCCGATCCGTCGCCGTCGCCGTCAGCGCCATGATCGGAATCCCGGGAAACCGCTCCCGCAAACCGCCAAGCTGCCGGTACTCCGGCCGAAAATCGTGCCCCCATTCCGAAATGCAATGCGCCTCGTCCACCACAATCCGCTTCACATTCCACGCCGCCGCGCGATCCAGGAACCCCGGCATCATCAACCGCTCCGGCGCCGTATAGAGCAGCCTCACCTCCCCATCATACAGCGCCCGAAACCGCGACTTCGCCTCCGCCGAATCCAGCGTCGAATTCAGGAACGTCGCCGGAATCCCCGCAATCCTCAACGCATCCACCTGGTCCTTCATCAACGCGATGAGCGGCGAAACAACAATGCTAAGTCCATCTCCCATCACCGCCGGCAACTGAAAGCAAAGCGACTTCCCCCCTCCCGTCGGCAAAAGCGCGAACACATCCCGCCCGTCCATCGCCGCCCGAATAATTTCCTCCTGCCGCGGCCGGAACGAATCGAACCCAAAATGCTGTTTAAGCGCCTTGAGGAGCATCACATGGTTCATTGCGGATATATCCGCGAAAAAATCGGAATCCCCACCCCCTCAAAAGACCCCCCTTACCGCCTCCGTCTTTTCCCCCCTCCGCGGCGGATTTGCGTCCGCGGCGAGGCATCCAGCATCGCGGTATAAAGGTAATTGAAACCCTCCACCTTCATCCGCGCGATCTTCTGCCCGATGAAGTGCTCGATCTTCGTCACCTCCTGGACATCCTCCCCCGTCATGATCGTAAACGCGTCGCCCACGTGCTGCGCCCGGCCCGTGCGTCCGATGCGGTGCACATAATCCTCCGGATGCTGCGGCACGTCGTAATTGATGACGTGACTCACCCCCGCAATGTCGATTCCGCGGCTCGCGATATCGGTCGCGACCATCAATTCGTACTTGCCGCTCTTGAATCCCTCGAGCGCGTCCATCCGCTCGCGCTGCGTGCGATTCGAGTGCAGCACCGCGACGGAATGTTTCGCTTCCTTCAATTGGTGCGCGATGCGGTCCGCGCCATCCTTGGTCCGGCAGAAAATCAACACGCTGTAAAAATCTGTTTTCTCCAGCAGCGAAAGCAGCAACGCGAATTTTTGCTCCCGCGCGACGGGATAGAGCGCGTGGCTGACCGTCTCCGCCGGCGAGCGCCGCGCGCCGATCTGGATGATCTCCGGTTTATTCAGGACCCAGCTCGTCAGATGCTCGATCTCCGGCGGCATCGTCGCCGAGAACAGCATCGTCTGCCGCTCCTTCGGGCAGCGCTCGACGATCTTGCGCACCTGCGGCATGAAACCCATGTCCAGCATCCGGTCCATCTCATCCAGGATCAGGTGCCGCAGGCCGGATAGATCAATCTCGCGGCCCTCGAGAAAATCAATCAGCCGTCCCGGCGTGGCCACCAGCACATCCGCGCCTTTCTTGATCATCTCACGCTGCGCGCCAAATCCGACGCCGCCATACACCACGCCAACATTCAGGTTCGTGAAGCGCGCGTAATCGCGAAAAGCCGTCTCGACTTGCGCGGCCAATTCCCGCGTCGGCTCGAGGACGAGCGTCCGGATGCCGCGCTGATGCTTCCCCAGCGTCGTCAGCAGCGGCAGCGCGAAGGCCGCGGTCTTGCCCGTGCCCGTCTGCGCGGAAGCGATGAGATCGCGCCCGGCGAGAATGGGGGGGAACGAACGAAGTTGAATGGGGGTGGGGTCCACGTAACCCATCGATTGGACGCCGTGAAGAACCTCATCCGAGAGGCCGAGATCGTTAAAAGACATTGGAGGCGAAGAGTAGGGATGAAATTCGAAATCCGAAACTTTAAATTCGCATTTCACCCGTGTCCGCCGGCGCGATGACTCCGTTTCGCTCCAGGTACCGGAAGCATTCTTTTGCCATCCGGAACCCGAAGTGCCCCTGATCCACCGCCAGATATGCCGAGCCCGGCCACGCCCGATGCAGCGCCGCTACGTCCTGCGCAAGGACGATTTGATCCCACAGCCCAGCCGCCAGCAACACCCGCTCCGGTCCGCACGCCGGGCGCACCCGCATGGGGAATGTCAGGTGCTCGTGCCGCTGGACGATTTCCTGCGTCACGCCGCTACGCGTGAGTTCCGCACGGATATGCCGCGTCACCGGGCTCTCCCAGATCGCGTGCTCCACATTGGAAATCGGCGCCTGCAACACGGCGAATCGGAAATCAGCCTCCACCCCCAGCAGCAGCGCTCCGATCCACCCGCCGTAGCTGGTCGCCCAAAGCCCGAACTCCCGGACCCCCTGCCCGCGAAACCATTCCATCAATTGCCGCGCCTCAACCACGCCCTGGCGAAGTCCCTCCCCTGTGCGCACCAGGTCCGCGGTCACCGCCAGCTCGCCGTTGTAACACCCCGCCGGCACCCGCGAGTAATGGTACGGCAAATGGACGAAACACGCGTTCCAGCCCGCCGCGTTGAAGCGGCGCGCCCAAGCCCGGTAGCCGTTGTCGCTCCTGGAGGCGAGCGCGTGCAGCATCAATACCGTCGGCGCGCCGGGATGCGGCGTGAAGAGCAGCACCCGCGCCCGGTCATTGGCCGGGTAACCGCTCGGGCATGGCGTCTGCCATCGGAGCACCGGCAGGCCCGTGCCCGGCTCCGGCTCGGTCTGCGCGTCAAAAGCCGATGCCGCAAAGAACTGCCGCGGCGTCAGTTCCTTGCACCGGTCAAAGTACTCTTCCATCGCCGCGCGGCTGCCGCCATCCAGCGAGTGCCGCCGCTGGATGCGATTGACCGCCATGCACATCGCGAAATCGAGCCCGCGCGCAATCTGGCGTCGTATGGGTCTCAACGGTCTCACAAGCCAGGCCTATGCAATCTATGCAACCGCCGCGCGGCGCTTCACCGGTGATTGCGGGAGATCGTCCTCGCTCAATTGAAAATGCCGCCTCATCTCAAGCGCAAGCTGGCGGAAAGCCTCGGCCAGCCTTGCCTCGAGGGCAGCGCGCGCCGCCGCCCGCTCGCCCGTTCCCGGGTGGAGCGGCTCGCCAAACGCAATCCACACCGGCACGCGCCGCCACGGACGCCAAATCCACGGCAGGACGTAACAGCGGTCGCTCCCCATGATCACGCACGGGATCACCGGCGCGTCCGTTATTTGCGCCAGCCCGGCCACGCCCGGACGCAGCGGCGCGCCCTCGAGCACCGATCCCGCCCCGTCGCGGATGCCACCTTCCGGAAACATCCCCACCGCATGCCCCTGGCGCAGCCGCTCCAGCGAGGTCCGCACCGCCTGCCTGTCCAGGCGCGCCCGGTCCACCGGATATGCGTCGATCGCGCGCATCCACGCCGCAAAAATCGGCTGGCGAAAAAGTTCGACCATCGCCATCCAATCGATCTTTCGCCGGATCGCGACACCGATGAGCGGCGGATCGAAATGACTGATATGATTCGATGCAAGAATCCACGCGCCTTTGCGCCGCCCGAGACCGGGCCGCAGCACGTTGATTTTCACAAACGGCGCAACGAGCATTTTCACAATCAGCCGCGAGACATGGTAAATCAGGACCCGCACGCGCCGGAGGCTAGAAGCTGCCGGAAAATTCCGCCAGCATAAGTCGCGTTCCGCGCTCGCCGAAAATGCCTTCTTGCTCCCGGGATAGCCGGTTTTGTCATCGGGCCGGGTCGATTCATCCCGGCGGCGGAGGAGGTTCATCCCAAACCGGTGGCGCGGAGGGTTGGTAGGGCTAGCGTGCATACAACGGCACAAGAATGACCCGGTTTGTCGACGGGATCGTTCCCCCCCAATTGCCAGGTTAAACATATGCGGGCGCAGACCTTCCCTTCCCCCATAGAGGCTGCGCCCGCGAGTGCTTTCGCAGCGGCTCGTCGAGGCCCTGTTGACATCCATCCCGGGGCTGGGGCCGGTTCATCCACAAAAAGGGGCGGTTTATCCCAATCCAATGGCGGGTCGATTCCGGGAGGCGTAGTTTGAAACCAAGAAAGAAAAAGGAGCATCCCATGCCAGCGAAACATTCCGAAAATCAAGCGCAGGTGCGCGGGCGGCGGTCGCATTACCGGATCGTCAATCACCGGGAGGCCGGCGTTTTTGACTCGATGACCGGCGCGACGCTTTGGGCCCTGAGAAACTTGGATAACTGGGACTGGCGGATCGAGCCGATATCCGGCTCAACGCCCAAGTAAACCCCGCCTCCATTCCCACCCCGAATTGAACCCGCCAATCAACCCAGGCTTCCACGCGCAACCCATCCAACCAATGCGTCAGGATGCTGAGGGAGCATGCACATGTATCGAGTGACCATCCGCCTTGCCCGTGGTATCGTGCCCGGCCCGGCTTCCGATGAAAAACTGGAGCGCACCCACCCAGAAGCGCCGTTGGTTCGGCCCCTCCCCCCTCGCGAGGGCATGGGTCCTGAGCTTCCTGTGCTGGGGCATCGTGGCGTGCTCGCTGGGAATCGAGGCGGCGGCGAGAACCCAGAACCTCTGGCTGAGCGCCGTCCGGCCGGGAATCACCGACTGGCTCCCATGGGCCGTGCTGACGCCGCTGATCTTTCTGCTGGTCAGGCACCTGCCGATCGACCGGCAGCATTGGAAGGTAGCCCTGCCGGTCCACATCCTGTGCGGAATCGCGACGGTGCTGTTCTGCCAATGGTGGAAGGACTTGGTGGATCGGGGGTTCGGCGCAAGTCCGGCTCTGCCCGAGTATCTGGCGCCAATGGCGGGCGCGCCGCCTCCGCCTCCAACCGGGCTTGGTGGGCCGGCGCCGGCGCCTGCATCTTTGGGACCGGAGGGTGCTTTTGATATGCTGCGGATGGCAACATTCGAGTTGCCGATTTATCTGATGCTGGTCAGCGGCGCGCACACGCTGACCTTTTACCGCAAGGCGCAGGAACGGGAATCGAGCCTTGCGGTCGCGCGGGCCGAGGCGCAAAAGATGCAGCTTCAGCCGCACTTTCTCTTCAACACCCTCAATATGATCGCGGAACTCGTTCATGAGGAGCCCGACAAAGCGGATGCGATGCTGATTGCATTGAGCGGCCTGCTGCGGCTTACCATGGAGACCGCCGGCGAACAGGAATTGCCGCTGCGGCGGGAACTCGAGTTCATCGAGCGGTATCTCACGATCATGCATGCGCGATTCGACGACCGGCTCAAATTCCAGCTCGGCATCGATCCCGCCACGCATGCGGCCATGGTGCCCACTTTCCTGCTTCAGCCGCTGGTCGAGAATGCCGTCGAGCACGGGCTGGGACCGCGAATGGCCGGCGGCCTTATCTCGATCCGCTCGAGGCGCGTCGGCGAACTGCTGCACCTTTGCGTGGCGGACAACGGCGTGGGGCTCAACGGCAAGAAGCTCGGCGCCGAGGGCATCGGCCTCGGCAATACGCGCAATCGCTTGCGCGAGCTTTACGGCGAGGCCGCGCGGCTGGACGTGCAGGACGCCAGCGGGCTGATCGTCGAGATTCGAATCCCATTTCACCTCGCATGAAACTGCGCGTGATCACAGTCGATGACGAACGAATCGCGCGGACCCGCCTGCGCCGGATGCTCGACAAGGACCCCGAAGTCGAGATTGTGGCCGAGTGCGAGAACGGCCCGGAGGCCGTCCAGGCCGTGCGTACGCATTCGCCGGACCTGATGCTGCTGGATATCCACATGCCGGAAATGGACGGATTTGACGTGCTCGACGCCCTGGGCTCGGATCGCACTCCCGATGTGGTGTTCGTAACCGCATATGATGAATACGCGATCCGGGCCTTCGAGGAGCACGCTCTCGATTACCTGATGAAACCGGTCTCGCCCGAGCGTTTCTCAAAAATGCTCGCGCGCGTCCGCGAGCGCCTCTCCCGCTCGCGAGGCGGCCAGCAATCGATCTTCGAGTTGCTCGCGCAACGCAAAGCTGGGCCGCATACGCGCCTGATGGTGCGCAGCGGCGAGCGCACCGCGTTTGTGTCGCCCGACGAGATCGATTGGGTCGAGGCCGCGGGCAATTACGCCATATTGCACATCGGAAAGCGTACGCATATATTGCGGGAGACGATGAACGCGCTCGAGTCACAATTGCCGAGCGACATTTTTTGCCGGGTCAGCCGGTCCGCAATCCTGAATCTACGGCGGGTGGGAGAACTGCAATTGATCGCCCCGGGAGAGCACGTGGCAATCCTCAATGACGGCCAGCGCATCGGGATCAGCCGAAGCCTAAGAGAGGTTGAAGAAAGGCTGAGACATGTTTAAGCCCCGAAAATACGGGATCTTCGCCGCGGCGGTCGTCGGCTCGATTCTCATCGCATCGCCAATGGCAATGGCGGATGACAACAGCGACGACGCCTTGCTGCAAAAGGTGAAGCAGCAAGCCACGCAAGGCCAGGACCCGCAAACCGCGCAGCAAGTGAATCAATATATCGACCAGCACAAGGAGGCAATCATGGCGCTGGTCAAAGAATTGATGACTTACCTGACGCAGATGACCAACGACAACGGTGCCAATGCGCAGGCGCCCCAAATGCCCCCGCCAAGCATCCCGTCGCCAAGCACCTCGGCGCAAAACACGTCCTCCGAGGAAACATCGGCGTCACAGCCAACGTTGTTGCAGATATCAAATGTGCAGCCCTCGGGCGGCCTGCAAACATCGGATGTTCAGCCCTCCGGAGGATTGGTCACGGGTCACCTTGCCGGCTATCCGTCACTGCCGGACGTGGAGCCGATCAGTTCCGTAAACCATCCCACGGCGGAACAATTGCAATACGCAACCCAAACGCAAAAGGCGATGCAGGCGCGGAAAAAAGAGTTGATGCAACTCCGGTTGCAGAACGGAAATTGAGCGGCAGACGCTCAAGCGGCCCTTAAAACGGAATATCGTCTTCCTCAGGCTGGAGATCGGGGTCAGCCAAGGGCTTTTGCTGTGCGGGGCGGGATGGACGGGATTGCGGGGGGGCGCTCGCTTCGCCACCGCCTTCTCCACCACCGCGGGCCCCTTCTCCACCACCGCGGGCGCCTTCTCCACCGCCGCGGGCGCCGATGAGTTGCAGGCCCTCGCCCACCACTTTCAGTTTGCTGCGCTTCTGGCCAGTGGTCTTGTCATCCCACGTATCAAGCTGGAGGCGGCCCTCGATGAAAACCGGGCGGCCCTTCTTCAGGTACTCACCGGCGATCTCCGCGCTGCGGCCCCAGAGGGTTACATCCACGAAGGTGGTCTCCTCGCGCTTCTCGCCATTCTCCGCGCTGTAATAGCGGTTGATGGCCAGCCCCACTTCCGCCACGGCAGTGCCCTTGGGAGTGTAACGAACTTCGGGGTCCCGGGTCAGGTTCCCCATGAGCATGACTTTGTTCAGGTTGGCCATAGGGGGAAGAGAGTATCGGGCTTACGCGGCTTTTGCAGCCGCTTTTTTGCGATGCGGAATCTTCTGGTAATGCGCGCGGTAAATGTCGGCGTCGAGCTTGAGCCGGGACTTGATCTTGTCCAGGAGGCCGGGTTCGGCGTCGAAGACAAAATTGACGAAAAAGCCCGAGTCCAGCGGACCGGCCACATAGGAGAAATGACGGCGGTCGAGGCGCTGCACCTGCTCGACCTCGGCGCCATCTTTTTTGAACTCGCCCTCGAGGCGGTCGATGATCTTGTTTGCTCCCTCTTCGTTGCCCTTGGTGTTGAGGACGAGGAGCGCTTCGTATTTTCTTTTCATGGGTTGTATCAGTTGAATTGGTTCATCGCGGTGTCAATGCCGGCGCGCTGGAGACAATCGATGGCCTCGACCGCGCGCGCAATCGCCTCATCGAGAACAGGCCGCTCGGCGGGGAGAAATTTTCCCAGCACATGATCGGTCATCGGGCGTCCGTCGGCGGCGCCGATGCCGACGCGCAGACGCGCGATATCGCCAATGTGCCCAAGAATGGACTCCATTCCATTGTGCCCGCCAGAAGAGCCCGAAGGGCGGATGCGGATGCGGCCCAGCGGCAGCGCCACGTCATCGAATATGGCGAGGATTTGCCCGGGCGGAATTTTGTAATAGCGGGCGACGGCGGCGATGGGCTCGCCGCTCAGGTTCATAAAGCCCTGTGGCTTGCAAAGGATCACGCCATCCGCGGAGGCGATGGCCGCGTTCCATTTCGCCTCGTGGCGGAACGGGACGCCGGCGCGCTGGGCAAGCCGGTCGACGATCATAAAGCCGGCGTTGTGGCGCGTCTCCTCGTATTCGCGGCCCGGGTTGCCCAGGCCGGCAACGAGGCGAAAGAGCGGTTCATGCGGGGAGTTGGGCACGCCATTGGCAAAGGGTGGAATTGCGGAGGCAGCGGGCTACTTCTTCTCGGGCTTCTCGGCCGGGGGCTCTTCCTTCTTCTCCTTGATGACCTCCGGCTGCGCGGCGGGAGCGGCTGCGGCCGCGGCGGCGGGAGCAGCCACTTCAGCGACGGCGGGAGCGGCGACGAGGAAGACGGTGAGATCGGGGTCCTCGAGCGTCTTGACGCCATCGGGGAGCTGGATGTGGCGAACGTGGATCGAGGAGCCGATCTTGAGACCGGACACATCCACGTAAAAGACCTCGGGAAGGTCCTTGGGAAGACATTCGATCTCGAGTGAGCGGAGGCTCTGCTCAAGGATGCCGCCGCTGGTCTTGACGCCCTCGGGTTCGCCGCGGGGCTCGATCGGCACGGTGGTATGCAGCACCTCGTTCATGTTGATCGCATGGAAATCCACGTGGACGATGCCGCCGGAGAGGGTGGCGTGCTGCACCTCCTGGATGAGGGCCATGCGGCTGGTGGTCTTGCCGGCGTCTTCGATCTCCAGCTCGACGAGGATGTTTTCGCTGAGGGCGTGGGAGAGGACGTTGCTGATATCGCGGGCGCCGACCTGGAGGGGCTGGCTGCCCTCTTTGCCGCCATAGATGACGGCGGGGATGAGGCCTTCGCGCTTGAGCTTGTTGGCGACGGAGCCGCCCACGTGGGTGCGGGCGCTGGCGGAGAGTTTGACTTGTTTTGCCATGATGGAAGGATGCCGGCGGAGCGGCCGCTAATGCTGCTAAGGTTTTGGACCGTTGATTTCGAAGAGTGAGCTTACAGATTCGTCGTTGTGGATGCGCTTGATGCCCTCGCCAAGGAGGTCCGCAATACCGAGCACCCGGATACGGCAATCGTCGCTGGAGCGGACAGGCACGCTGTTGGTGGTTATAAGTTCCTCGATTTGAGAATCTTTCAGCCGCTCGAGCGCCAGATCCGAGAGCACCGCGTGCGAAACGCCGGCGTAGATGCTTAACGCGCCATGTTTCTTAAGGATGTTTGCGGCGCTTGTCAAGGTGCCGGCGGTCTCCGTGAGGTCGTCCACCAGCAGGACATTTTTCCCCTCGACTTCGCCGATGACGTAGAGCGACTCGGTCTCGATGGCGCTTTTGCGGCGCTTGGCGACGATGGCGAGGTTCGCCCCGAGCGCCTGGGAATAGGCGCTGGCCATCTTGAGGCCGCCCACGTCCGGCGAGACCACCGTGACGGGGGTATCGGCAAAGCGCTGACGGATGTAGCGGATCAGGACCGGGAGCGCGTAGAGGTGATCGACGGGGATATCGAAAAAGCCGGCCACCTGCTGGGCGTGAAGGTCCATGGTCAGCACACGGTTGACCCCGGCGGCGGTGAGGAGATTGGCGATCAGCTTCGCGGTGATCGGCACGCGCGGCTTGTCCTTGCGATCCTGCCGGGCGTATCCGAAGAAGGGGATCACCGCCGTGATGCGGTCCGCGCTGGCCCGCCGCGCCGCATCGACCATAATGAGCAATTCCATCAGGTTCTGATTGGTGGGCGGGCAGGTGGGCTGCACGATGAAGACGTCGCGCCCGCGCACGTTCTCGTTGATGCGCACAAAAGTCTCGCCGTCCGGGAAGGAGCTGACCGTGGCGTCGCCCAGCGGCACGCCGATGAAATCGGCGATCTCCTGGGCCAGCGAAATGTGGGCGGAGCCGGAGAAAATCTTTAACTCTGGATTCGAATGGGCCATGGCGGCGGCGCGAAAGGGAGGGTGACTGTAAGTCGCTCGGGCACGAAAGCAACGTGAAAAACAGGCCAAAACAGGCCATTTCCGCGGGGCGTCCACCCCGGGAGAAAAGGCGGCTTTGAAGCAAATCCCTCACGGCGAGAAGGCAATACCCTACACCGGGTATCAGGGGGTAGCCCTACCCGGGCAGACCAAGTTTTTCCTTTACAGCCCCCGACACGGCTTCTTAGCTCTCGACTTGCGATTGTTTCTTCAGTCGTACCAACAAACTAACCAAAAGGAGAAACTAAGATGAAAAGACTCGTATTCGGGTTCGCGGCCCTGGTCGCGATCTCGGGAGTGAGCCTGGCAGGCACCGAGACCTACACGGCGCCGGCGGGCAAGGAATCCAAGCAAGTCGAGACGCCGAGCTGCTTCTCTGACAGCGAGTGGCAGGCCGATGTGTTCGGCGCCTATCAAGTGGGCAACGGACCGAACCACGCTGGTCCGATCAAGGACCACGGCTGGGGCGGCGGTGTCGCGGTGAATTACTTCTTCGCCCGGTACTTCGGCCTGAGCGCGGAAGGCAGTTGGCTGGAAGGCCATTCGAACGCGGCCACTGGCAAGTCGGGCGGCGACCAGTTCCAGAGCGCGGTGGGTAACCTGATCTTCAGGTATCCGATCGACTCCTGGTGCATTGCTCCGTACGTCTTCCTCGGCGGCGGCGCGACGATGGATGGCTCGGCATGGGCGGTGGGCGATGTCGGTGTCGGCCTGGAGTACCGCATCATCCCGAACAAGCTCGGCATATTCGCCGACGGACGCTGGAACTACTACGGCGACCGCTACGAACATGACACCCAAAACAACTTCATGGTCCGCGTAGGCACCAGGCTGGTGTTCTAAACCTTAAGTTCGCCCAAGCGAACTTCTCGAAGACGCCGGGGCCGCAATGCCCCGGCGTTTTTCTTTTTCCCGATCAGGAGGCGACCAGCCACTCGCTAAGGCGGGACTGAAGTTCCGGGGAGACTTCTACGCCAAATTGGGCGCCGAGCCTCATGACGAGCCTGGTTCCCTGGCTGTTCACGAATTCGACGTGGACCGGGCGGGGGCCAGGGTGATGGGTGAGGACGTCCCGCAATTTGATCAAGTGATGCTCCGTGGCGCCGGGCTGGAAACGCAACAGGACGGGCGCGCCGGAGGATAGGCCGTGGCCGTTGGTTGAGCCATTGGACGAGAGGGGGCGAATCTCGGAAGCGGAAAGGCGGATGGCTTCCTCGCGCTTGTCGACGTTCGCGGTGATGACGACGGCCTTTGCCAGCTCCAGGTGGCGGCCATGTTTCCCGAAAGTCTCGGGCCAGACCATGACTTCCACGCTGCCGGTGAGGTCCTCCAGCCTGACGACGGCGAACGGTCTCGAGTCTTTCTTGGTGAACTTTTTCTCGATGCCAATAAGCGCGCCGGCGACCTGGACGGTGCCGCGGTCCTCGGCGTCGCCCAGCATGTTCACCGGGGTGTATTTGCCGCTTTCCAATTCGCCGCGGTATTCGTCCAGCGGATGGCCGGTGACGTAGAAACCGAGAAGTTCTTTCTCGAAGGCAAGCTTCTCGCCCTTCCGCCACGGGGGAATGGCCACCGCGGCGCGGCGCGTGGGCGTGGGCGCGGTGATTGCGTCGAAGAGCGCGGCCTGGCCGCTGGCCTTGTCGCGCTGCGAGGAGGCGGATGCGGCGAGCGTGGCGTCGATCTCCGCCGCAAGCGCCGCTCGCTCGATGCCGGTCCAGTCGAATGCGCCGCATTTGACGAGGCTCTCGACGACTTTCTTGTTCACCTTGCGGGAATCGAGCCGGGCGCAGAAATCCTCGAGCGACTTGAACGGGCCGTGCCGCCCGCGCTCCTCGATGGCGGCTTCCATGGCGGCTTCGCCGACGTTCTTGATCGCGGCGAGACCGTAGCGGATGCCGGGCGCGTCGCCGGCCATCTCGGGGGTGAATTTGAGGCCGCTGCGGTTGACATCCGACGGCAGGATGCCGATGCCCATGCGTTTGCATTCGCCGACGAAGATCGAAATCTTGTCGGTGTTGCTGATTTCATTGCTGAGCACGGCGGCCATGAATTCGACCGGGTAATTCGCCTTGAGAAACGCCGTCTGGTAGCTGATCCAGCCATAGGCGACGCTGTGGCTTTTGTTGAAGCCGTAGCCGGCGAATTTCTCGAGCAAATCGAAAATCTCGTTCGCCTTCTTCGCGTCGATTTTGTTGAGCGCGGCGCAACCGGCGATGAATTTGTCGCGCTCCTCGGCCATCTTTTTCTTGTCCTTCTTGCCCATGGCGCGCCGGAGGTTATCTGCGCCGCCGAGCGTGTAACCGGCCAGCACGCGCGCCGCGGCCATGACCTGCTCCTGGTAGATCATGAGGCCGAACGTATCCGCGCAGACCTGGGCGAGCAGCGGGTGGGCGTATTTGATCTTTGTCTGGCCCTTCTTGCGTTTGATGTAATCCGGAATCAGTTCCATCGGGCCGGGACGATAAAGGGCGTTGAGCGCGATGATGTCGTCGATGGATTTGAAGTCGAACTGCTTGCACCAGCTCGCCATGCCGCCGTCCAATTGGAACAGGCCCACCACCTCGGCGCGATTGAGCAGGTCGAAGACTTTCGCGTCGTCGAGGGGAATTTTGTCCACGTTGAAATCGGGCTGGCAGGCGCGGATCAATTCCTCGGCGTCGCGGATGACCGTGAGCGTTTTCAACCCGAGGAAATCCATCTTCAGCATCCCAAGGTCGCCCAGCGGGCCCATGGCATACTGGCTGACGATGCTGCCGTCATTGGCGCGGAAAAGCGGCACGTACTCGGAGAGATCGCGGTCGCTGATGACGATGCCCGCGGCGTGGACGCCGGTGTTGCGCTTGAGGCCCTCCAGGACGAGCGCGTGCTCCCAGAGCTGATGCGTGGCCGGCTCGCTCTCGACAGCTTTCTTGAGATCGGGATTTTTGTCGATGGCGCCGGGGATGTGCTCCACCTGCCCGGTGTCCTTGTTCTTCTTTTCCTCGCCCGCGAGGGTGATGTTCAATTCGTTCGGGATCATCTTCGCGATGCGGTCGGCATCGCCGTAGCTGAGGCCCATCACGCGGCCCACGTCGCGCACGACGCTCTTCGCGCCCATGGTGCCGAATGTGGCGATTTGGGCGACGGCCCGCTCGCCATATTTCTGCCGGACATATTCGATCACCTCGCCGCGGCGGTTCTGGCAAAAATCGACGTCAATATCGGGCGGGCTGACGCGCTCGGGATTGAGGAAGCGCTCGAAGAGCAGCTTGTAATGAAGCGGGTCGATGTCCGTGATGCCGATGACGTAGGCGACCAGCGAGCCCGCCGCCGAGCCGCGCCCGGGGCCGACGGGAATGCCATGCTCGCGCGCCCAGTGGATGAAATCCCAGACGATCAGGAAATAATTGACGAAGCCCTGTTTCTCGAGCACGCCGAGCTCCCGCTCGAGCCGCTCGCGAATCTCCGGCGAATCGGCGGGCCCGGCGCCGAAGCGGCGGCGCATCCCCTCCTCGCACAGCGAGCGGATGTATTGCGACTGGCTGAACCCGTCTGGGGGATTGTAATTGGGGTATTTCGGCTTTCCGAATTCCAGCTTCAGGTCGCATTGATCCGCGATGCGCAGGGTGTTCTCGACGGCATCGAGATGATCGCGGAAGAGGGCGCGCATCTCGGCGGGCGACTTGAAATAAAGCTCGGGCACGTAGCGCATCCGGCGCTCGTCCGCCACGCTCGACCCGGTGCCGATGCAGATCATCACGTCGTGCGCCTCGTGATGCGCGCGCTCGAGGAAGTGCACGTCATTGGCCGCGACGAGGCCGACGCCGAACTCCCGCGCGAGGCCCGGCAGCACGGCGTTGCAACGTTGCTGGGCCTCGATGCCGTGATCGTGCAATTCGAGGTAGAAGTTTTCGCGCCCGAGAATCTGGACGAAGGAATCGAGCGCCTCGCGCGCCTTTTGCGGCTGATCGTTGAGGATGCCCTGGTTAATCTCGCCCTTGAGGCAGGCGCTCATGCCGATGAGCCCGGCGCTGTGTCTGGCAAGATCCTCCTTGTCGATGCGCGGCTTGTAATACATGCCGTCGACGTTGGCGATCGTCACCAGTTTGACCAGGTTGCGGTAGCCGGTCTCGTCGCGGGCAAGGAGCGTTAAATGGTAGGCTGCGTCGCGGGCCGAGGCGGCCTGCTTGTCCAACCGCTTGCCGGGCGCCATGTAGACCTCGCAACCGATGATCGGCTTCACCCCCGCCTTGCGAGCCTCCTGGTAGAACTCTATGGCGCCGAACAGGTTACCGTGATCGGTCATGGCCACCGCGGGCATGCCGAATTCGCGCGCCTTTCTCATGATTTCCGGGATCCGGTTCGCGCCGTCCAGCATGGAATACTCGGTGTGAAGGTGCAGGTGGACGAAGGAATCGGAGGACATCGAGGGCACTATAAACCCGCAATCCGGGGGCGGGAATTTGAAATGAGAAAAATCGGTAGTGTCTTAATTTGAATTTGGTACTACGAAAATAATCTTGAAGCGGCGGATTTTTGGCAGTATCTTTTTCGCGCGAAACATGAACGATTCTGCACAGATCAAAAGACGCGGTCGCGGACGGCCCCCGATGCCCAAGGGAGAGGCCAGAACCATCATGACGGGGTTTAAGATTTCCAAGCGGGAACAAGAGGCCATTCAGCGAGCGAGCCGGTCCTCGAAAATGGAGAAATCCGAATGGATGAGGCAGGCCGTCCTAAACATGCTAGGAATGGCATGATGAATTTTATGGACGCGGCGGGACTCGAACCCGCATAACCGATTTGTAACGAAGGGTGCTCTGCCATTAAGCTACGCGCCCAATTCAGGGCCGGAGATCACGAGTCTCCGGCCCTTCTTTTTTGCAGTTTGCCGCCACTTTTTTCTTGCACCAAGCCCTATTTTTGGGTAAACCTTAAATCATGGCAAACGTCCTGAGTAGAGAAAAGAAAATCACGGTCATTGGAGCCCTTGCGGAAGGGGCGAGCATCCGCTCGATTGAGCGTCAAACCGGGGTCAACCGTAACACGATCATGAGTCTGGCCCTGCGGGTCGGGAAGGCTTGCGCTAGAGCATTTTCTATTTAATCTGAGGCAAAGAGTGGTATGGTAGGTGGATGCGAACCTACAGTCTTGATCTGCGGGAGCGGATCATAGCGGCGAGAGAAAAGGGGCACACGACTGCG